>URSS01000005.1 GCA_900550545.1 uncultured Lachnobacterium sp.
CAGGTGCTGTAGACTTCTTTACAGTAGTCTGACGTCCTTTTCTTACTAACTGGTTGAATGTTGGCATTATTTTCACCTCCTGTAATTAATTTAAAAGTGTGCAATCTTATGCACGCTAAAATATTATATAAACTTCTTTGCAACTTGTCAAGATAATTTTAGAAAATACAAAAAAGCCGCATATTGCGACTTTTTTGCTTTATCTCTTATTCCTCTGTGGATGTTGTAACAACTTCTTCTGTAACAGCCTCTTCTGCTACTGCTTCTCCCTGTGCATTCTCTGCATCCGGTTCAAAATTGAAATCATCAAAATCATCGAAAGACATCTCTTCATCTTCGTTCACATCACTGTCAAGTTTGATGTCACGATATCTCTTCATACCAGTTCCGGCAGGAATCAGTTTACCGATAATTACGTTCTCTTTCATACCAATCAATGGGTCAATCTTGCCCTTGATTGCAGCTTCCGTAAGAACCTTTGTTGTTTCCTGGAAGGACGCAGCAGAAAGGAATGAATTTGTAGCAAGTGAAGCTTTTGTTATTCCCAGTAATACCTGAGATCCAACTGCCTGTTCCTTGCCTTCCTCTTCCAGTTTTTCATTTAACTCTAAGAAGTCAAGAGAGTCAACCATGCTTCCTGGAAGGAGATCGGAATCTCCATTCTCCTCAACGCGAATCTTCTGTAACATCTGGCGAACAATAACCTCGATATGCTTATCGTTGATTTCTACACCCTGCAGACGGTATACACGCTGAACTTCACGAAGCATGTAATCCTGAACAGCTCGAACACCCTTGATTTTTAAGATATCATGTGGGTTTACAGATCCTTCTGTCAACTCATCACCGGCCTCAAGAACTGCTCCATCTGTAATCTTGATACGTGATCCGTACGGAATCAGGTAAGTCTTTGTCTCACCGGTCTCTGGGTTTGTTACGATAACTTCACGTTTTTTCTTTGTATCTTTAATGTTGGCCACGCCGCCGAACTCGGTAATAATTGCAAGTCCCTTTGGCTTACGTGCCTCAAAAATTTCCTCGACACGAGGAAGACCCTGTGTAATATCGTTACCAGCAACACCACCGGTATGGAATGTTCTCATGGTAAGCTGTGTACCAGGCTCACCGATGGACTGTGCAGCGATGATACCGATTGCTTCACCAACCTGTACTGCCTGACCAGTTGCCATGTTTGCGCCATAACATTTTGCACAAACACCCATATGGGAACGACATGTTAAAATCGTACGGATCTTTACACTCTCGATTGGATTGCCATTTGCATCAACACCTTTACTTACAACAGCTGCTGCACGTTTAGGAGTAATCATATGGTTAGCCTTTACAATTACATTTCCGTCTTTATCATAAATAGTTTCACAGGTAACACGTCCGGTAATTCTTTCCTCAAGACTCTCGATTTCTTCCTTACCTTCCATGAATGCCTTAACAACCATGCCTGGAATCTCACGTTTTGTTCCTGCACAGCAGTCTGATTCACGAACGATCATATGCTGTGATACATCAACAAGACGTCTTGTCAGGTATCCGGAATCGGCTGTACGAAGCGCTGTATCGGACATACCTTTTCGAGCTCCATGCGCGGACATGAAGTACTCCAATACATCAAGACCATCTCGGAAGTTTGACTTAATAGGCAACTCGATGGTTCTACCGGTTGTATCAGCCATCAGTCCTCGCATTCCGGCAAGCTGCTTGATCTGTTTATCAGAACCACGGGCTCCGGAATCCGCCATCATGAAAATGTTGTTGTACTTGTCAAGACCTGTCAGAAGTGCTGTTGTCAGCTCATCATCCGTTTCTTTCCATGTCTCTACAACTTCTTTATAACGCTCTTCTTCCGTAATAAGTCCACGCTTATACTGTCTTGTAATACGGTCTACTGTGTTCTGTGCTTCCTCGATCATCTGTGGTTTCTGAGGTGGCACGGTCATATCAGAAATAGATACTGTCATAGCAGCACGGGTAGAATATCCATAACCCATTGCCTTAACATCATCCAACACTTCTGCTGTCTTTGTTGCTCCGTGAATATTAATAACTTTCTCAAGAATCTGCTTGATCTGTTTCTTTCCTACACGGAAATCTACTTCAAGTTTCAATGCATTGTCTGGATTGCTACGATCAACAAATCCAAGATCCTGTGGAATAATCTCATTGAAGATCAGAAGACCAAGTGTTGTTCTAATAAATCCAGCAACTTCTGTTCCATCCTGTAAAGTAGCCTTACGATATACATAAATAGACTGGTGCAGAGAAATTTCTCCATTCTCGTATGCAAGCAATGCCTGGTTCATACTTCCGAAATGATATCCAAACAGATCCATTGGTGTACAAAGCACACGACGGTTGTTATCTGTCACATCTTCGAACCAGATCATATCATATAAGCCCAACTCACTCTTTCCAGTTGTTTGATCCGGAGTTGTCAGTTTCTTTAACTCATCAAGATCATTGTAAATCTTATCAGAAACAGCCTTTACATTCTTGTCATCCTTATGGTCTGCAAGTTTGTGCATAGTCAGATAATATACACCAAGTACCATATCCTGCGAAGGAACAGCTACAGGACCACCGTCGGATGGTTTCAACAGGTTGTTTGGTGACAAAAGCATGAAACGACACTCTGCCTGTGCTTCTACGGAAAGTGGAAGATGGACAGCCATCTGGTCTCCGTCGAAATCGGCGTTAAATGCGGTACATACAAGCGGATGCAACTTGATTGCTTTACCTTCTACAAGGATTGGTTCGAAAGCCTGAATACCTAATCTATGAAGTGTAGGGGCACGGTTCAGCATAACCGGATGTTCCTTAATTACATCTTCCAATACATCCCAAACTTCCGGCTGAAGTCTTTCAACCATCTTCTTGGCACTCTTGATATTGTGTGCAGTTCCATTTGCGGCAAGTTCTTTCATAACAAAAGGCTTGAACAGCTCGATTGCCATCTCTTTCGGAAGACCACACTGATAAATTTTAAGTTTTGGTTCTACACAGATAACAGAACGTCCTGAGTAGTCAACTCGCTTTCCCAACAGGTTCTGACGGAAACGTCCGCCTTTACCCTTTAACATATCAGAAAGAGATTTCAATGCTCTGTTTCCTGGTCCTGTAACCGGACGTCCACGACGACCATTATCGATCAAAGCATCGACAGCTTCCTGCAGCATACGCTTCTCGTTACGTACGATAATATCAGGAGCTCCTAAATCAAGAAGTCTTCGCAGACGATTGTTACGGTTGATAATACGTCTGTAAAGATCATTCAGATCGGATGTAGCAAAACGTCCACCATCCAACTGAACCATTGGACGTAAATCTGGTGGAATAACCGGGATAACTGTCATGATCATCCATTCTGGCTTGTTTCCAGACTCGCGGAATGCTTCAACCACTTCAAGTCTCTTAATAATTCTTGCACGTTTCTGGCCTGTTGCATTTTCCAGTTCTGCCTTGAGTTCTGCAGAATCTTTCTCAAGATCGATTGCAGCAAGTAACTCTCTGATAGCTTCTGCACCCATTCCTACACGGAATGCGCTACCATACTGTTCTCTGGCATCCTGGTACTCTGCCTCAGATAAAACCTGCTTGTATGCAAGAGACGTGTCTCCTGCATCTAATACGATATAAGATGCAAAATAAAGAACTCTCTCCAATACACGAGGTGATAAATCAAGGATCAGTCCCATACGTGACGGGATACCCTTGAAATACCAGATATGGGAAACAGGAGCTGCCAGCTCGATGTGACCCATACGTTCTCTACGAACGCTGGACTTTGTAATCTCAACTCCACAACGATCGCAGACAACACCTTTATAACGGATTTTCTTATATTTACCACAGTGACATTCCCAATCTTTCTGCGGTCCGAAAATCTTCTCACAGAACAAACCGTCTTTCTCAGGCTTTAAAGTTCTGTAGTTAATTGTCTCAGGTTTTTTTACCTCGCCATGAGACCACTCACGAATCTTCTCAGGAGATGCTAATCCAATCTGGATTGCATCAAACTGCATCGCCTGGTTTGTCTCCACTTTATTTGTTTCTGGCATTGTATGACACTCCTTCCCAATTATTCTTCGTCATCAAGAACTGCATCTGCGTCATCAAAAAATTCTTCCGCATCATCAAACTCTTCGTCTGCGTCGTCAGATTCCTCCACATTTACAAGTTCTTCATTTTCTGCGTTGAACTCCTGCTTTGTGAAACCATGTTTCTCAAATGACTCACTATCCTCAAATGCATCATACTTATCGTTTCCGATAATCGCATTGATATCTGTATTACCGTACTCGCTTGTCTCGATCAGCTGTACTTCGTTTCTATCCTCATCAAGTACTTTGACATCCAGTCCAAGAGACTGTAACTCTTTCAACAGTACCTTGAAGGATTCCGGCACGCCCGGCTCAGGAATATTATCACCCTTGATAATTGCCTCATATGTCTTCACACGACCAACAACATCATCAGACTTAACTGTCAGGATCTCCTGTAATGTGTATGCAGCACCATATGCCTCGAGTGCCCATACCTCCATCTCTCCGAAACGCTGTCCACCAAACTGTGCTTTACCACCGAGAGGCTGCTGAGTTACTAAGGAGTAAGGACCTGTAGAACGTGCATGGATCTTATCATCAACAAGGTGATGCAGCTTCAGGTAATGCATGTGACCGATGGTAACTCTTCCATCGAAATCCTCACCTGTTCTACCATCACGCAACTGAACTTTACCATCACGTGCAATCGGAACACCCTTCCAAACGCTTCTGTGATCACGGTTGTCAGACAGATATGTCATAACATCCTCGCGAAGAGTATCTTTATACTTATCGTAGAAATTCTCTTCTCCATCGGCAGCTTCTTCTGCATCAAATGGCATGTTTACATAATCGTTTGCAAGTTCCAGTGTATCCTGAATATCAATTTCCTTTGCGCCATCAAATACTGGTGTCTCAACATTAAATCCCAACGCTTTCGCTGCAAGACTAAGGTGAATCTCAAGGACCTGACCGATATTCATTCGGGAAGGTACACCAAGTGGATTCAATACGATATCAAGCGGACGTCCATTTGGAAGATATGGCATATCTTCTACTGGTAAAACGCGGGAAACGACACCCTTATTACCATGTCGACCGGCCATCTTATCACCAACGGAAATCTTACGTTTCTGTGCGATGTAAATACGTACAGACTCGTTAACTCCCGGAGATAACTCATCGCCAGCTTCTCTGGTAAATACTTTTGCATCCACAACAATACCATATGCACCGTGTGGAACTTTAAGAGAAGTATCACGAACTTCGCGGGCCTTCTCACCGAAGATTGCACGAAGAAGTCTCTCTTCTGCTGTCAGTTCTGTCTCTCCCTTCGGAGTAACTTTACCAACAAGAATGTCTCCCGCACGAACCTCTGCACCAACACGGATAATTCCACGCTCATCAAGATCTTTCAGTGCATCATCGCCGACACCCGGAACATCTCTTGTGATTTCTTCCGGTCCGAGCTTTGTATCACGGGACTCTACTTCGTACTCTTCAATATGAACAGATGTATAAACATCATACTCTACTAATCTCTCACTTAAGAGAACCGCATCCTCGTAGTTGTAACCTTCCCAAGTCATGAATCCGATCAGCGGGTTCTTTCCAAGAGCAAGTTCACCATTGGATGTAGAAGGTCCGTCAGCGATTACCTCGCCCTTTTCTACCTTCTGTCCCTTAAATACGATTGGTCTCTGGTTATAGCAGTTCGACTGGTTGCTTCGGGAGAATTTTGTAAGAATATATTCTCTGCGGTTTCCGTCTTCCTCACGAACAACAATTCGGTTAGACTCGGAGCTTTCAACCACACCAGCTTCTTTTGCGACAACACAAACTCCAGAATCGACAGCTGACTTTGTCTCCATACCAGTTCCTACGACAGGAGCCTCCGTTGTCAAAAGCGGTACTGCCTGACGCTGCATGTTTGATCCCATCAACGCACGGTTTGCATCATCGTTCTGCAGGAATGGAATCAGGGCAGTAGCAACAGAGAACACCATCTTAGGTGATACGTCCATGTAATCAAATGCTGTCTTGTCATATTCCTGCGTCTCTTCTCTATAACGACCAGATACAGAATTACGAACAAAATGTCCATCTTCATCCAGCTTCTCGTTTGCCTGTGCTACATGATAATTATCCTCTTCATCCGCAGTCATATAAACAACTTCGTCTGTAACACGTGGATTCTGTTTGTCAGATTTATCAATCTTGCGGTATGGAGCCTCAATGAATCCATACTCATTAATTCTTGCATAACATGCAAGAGAGTTGATCAGACCAATGTTTGGTCCTTCAGGCGTCTCAATCGGGCACATACGTCCATAATGGCTGTAATGTACATCTCGTACCTCGAATCCGGCACGGTCTCTTGACAAACCACCAGGTCCCAATGCAGATAAACGTCTCTTATGTGTCAGCTCACCTAATGGGTTGTTCTGATCCATGAACTGTGACAGCTGGGAAGATCCAAAGAACTCTTTTACTGCAGCTGTAACAGGTTTGATATTAATAAGACTCTGTGGGGAAATACCCTCCAAATCCTGTGTTGTCATACGCTCGCGAACAACACGCTCCAAACGTGAAAGTCCGATACGGTACTGGTTCTGTAACAGCTCACCAACCGCACGAATACGACGGTTTCCTAAGTGGTCGATGTCATCATCTGTACCAACACCCCACTCCAGATGCATATTGTAGTTGATGGATGCGAAGATATCCTCTTTTGTAATATGCTTTGGAATCAAGTCTGCGATTTCTCTCTTAATTGCCTCAATACGGTCCTCAAGAGTTGTATACTCTTCCATAATCTGAGCAAGTACCGGATAGTAAACCAACTCGTGGATACCAATACTCTCCAGATCTTCAATTTCCGGAATCCAGCTTCTGATATCAACCATCATAGAAGAAAGAACTTTTGTATTTCTAGTTTCTGTCTGAATCCATACAAATGGAACAGCAGCATTCTGAATCTGGTCTGCAAGTTCTCTTGTTACAGTGGTTCCTGCCTCTGCGAGAACCTCACCTGTAGACGGATCTAATACATCTTCTGCAAGGACCTGTCCGTTGATACGATTCTTTAACGCAAGTTTCTTATTGAACTTATAACGTCCAACTTTAGCCAGATCATATCTTCTAGGGTCAAAGAACATTGCAGTAATCAGGCTTTCTGCACTCTCTACGGAAAGTGGCTCGCCCGGACGGATTTTCTTATATAACTCTAATAAACCAGCTTCGAAACTTCCCTGTGGCTCACGCTCAGTAATTGCAGGGTCCTTTTGTAAGGAAGCCATAATCTTTGGTTCCTCACCGAACATATCGATGATCTGCTGGTTTGTACCTACACCAAGTGCACGAAGTAATACAGTAATCGGCACCTTACGGGTTCTATCTACACGAACACTGAAAACGTCATTGGAGTCAGTCTCATACTCTAACCATGCACCACGGTTTGGAATAACAGTGCAGGAATACAAAGTCTTACCCACTTTATCGTGAGCAATACCATAATAGATACCAGGGGAACGTACCAACTGGCTGACGATTACACGCTCAGCTCCATTGATAACAAATGTACCGGTCTCTGTCATAAGAGGCAGATCACCCATGAAAATTTCATGTTCATTAATCTCATCTGTCTCTTTGTTATGAAGTCTAACCTTGACTTTCAAAGGTGCAGCGTATGTTGCATCTCTTTCCTTACACTCTGGAATTGTGTATTTTACATCATCTTCGCATAATGTAAAATCTACGAACTCCAGACTCAAGTGACCACTGTAATCTGTGATCGGAGAGATATCTGCAAAAGCCTCTTTGAGACCTTCATCCAGGAACCACTTATAGGAATCCTTCTGGACTTCGATCAGGTTTGGCATCTGCAAAACCTCTTTTTGTCTTGAGTAACTCATACGCATGCCTTTTCCAGCCTTGACTGGACGTATTCTGTTTTTCTCCATTGACGTTTCACCTCTCGTTTTTATTTGCATCTAGTTTATAAACTAATTTCATCACATAGGAATTTTCCTAAAAAAGAGCATGGAAATGCCTAGTGCACCATAATAATGCAACCTATACTATACAACAAACGTCAGGAAAATGCAAGAACTATTTTGAGAAATTTTACTGATTTGTATTTTGATACTTCTTTGATATGTCTGACAGAAAAAGACCCGACAACAAACGAGTTTGTCTCGGGTCTTTCCATTACACGGTTTCGCTCGATGCAAATCCGTATTATTTTAATGTAACCTTAGCGCCTTCTGCCTCAAGTTTAGCCTTAGCATCATCTGCTGTAGCCTTGTCAGCTGCCTCTTTGATTACCTTAGGAGCTCCGTCAACTGCGTCCTTAGCTTCCTTCAGTCCAAGACCTGTTAACTCACGAACAACCTTGATAACCTTAACCTTGTTTGGTCCAACTTCTGTTAACTCGATATCGAACTCTGTCTTCTCCTCAGCTGCTGCTGCGTCTCCGCCTGCTGCTGCTACTACAACGCCTGCTGCTGCAGATACGCCGAACTCTTCTTCACATGCCTTTACAAGGTCATTTAACTCTAATACGCTTAACTCTTTGATAGCATCGATAAACTCTGCTGTTGTTAACTTTGCCATTATATTTTCCTCCATTTTTAAAATTTGTTAGTATAATTTCTTATATTATATAATTAAGCCTCTGCTTCTGCAGTTGCTTCCTCAGCTGGTGCTGCTTCTGCTGCATCTGCTGCGCCACCATTCTCTGCGATCTGATTAAGAACGCGAGCAAGATTTGTAATAGGTGACTGAATACTTCCAAGTAACTTGGAAAGAAGAACTTCTCTGCTAGGAACGCTAGCGATTGCTTTCATTCCCTCAGCATCGTAGAATGTTCCTTCTACAACACCGGCCTTAATCTCTAAGCTAGGAGCCTTCTTTGCGAACTCAGCTAATACTCTTGCTGGAGCTGTAGCATCCTCTGTTGAAACAGCGAATGCGTTTGGTCCTTCAAGAGAATCTCTTAAGCTCTCAAACTCTGTGCCTTCTACTGCACGGTTTACTAATGTGTTCTTGTATACCTTGTAAGATACTCCAGCTTCTCTTAACTGCTTACGCAACTGTGTATCTTCTGCAACAGTAAGTCCACGGTAATCTACGACTACAACAGACTGTGCACCGTTGATCATTTCAGAAATCTCCTGAACGATTGGCTGCTTTAATTCTACCTTTGCCACGATTCATTTACCTCCTTATTTTATTCTTGCATATAGCGTGAGGTATAATAAAAATCCCTCTGCCAGACGACAGAGGGTAATAATCTTAATGACGATCTATTCATCAAAATTCCCTCGGCAGGCACTTCGTTTACTCCTTGCGGAACCTGCTGTCTTCGGCAATATGCTTTGCTATTATATTATGATATTTTGCGGTTGTCAAGACTTTCCGCAATTTTTTTGCTTGTGTAAGTCATGTAACAATGCGTTTTTCGCATCGTCAGTATAAACTGACGAGCAAACGCGATTTTATATTTTACTGAGCAATCTTAACAACGTTAAGCTTTACGCCAGGTCCCATTGTAGATGTGATTGTTGCACTCTTAATGTACTGACCCTTTAAACTTGCCGGCTTAGCCTTGTTGATTGCACCCATAAGAGCCTGGAAGTTGTCGCTCAACTGCTCACTTGTAAAGGATGCTTTTCCAACTGGCACGTGGATAATATTTGTCTTGTCCAAACGATACTCAATCTTACCAGCTTTGATGTCGTTGATTGCCTTTGTAACGTCCATTGTAACTGTACCAGCTTTTGGGTTTGGCATTAAGCCCTTCGGTCCAAGGACACGTCCTAAACGACCAACAACACCCATCATGTCTGGTGTAGCAACTACAACATCGAAGTCTAACCATCCCTCGTTCTGGATCTTAGGAATTAATTCCTCTCCTCCAACGAAGTCTGCTCCGGCTGCCTGTGCCTCGTCTACTTTAGTTCCCTTAGCGAAAACTAAAACTCTTACAGTCTTACCAGTTCCGTGTGGTAATACAACCGCACCACGGATCTGCTGCTCTGCGTGACGTCCATCACAGCCTGTTCTAAGATGAAGTTCGATTGTCTCATCAAATTTTGCTGTAGCATTCTTCTTTACGATATCAATTGCATCAGCAACATCGTACTGAGCAGCTCTATCGTATGCTTTTACAGCGTCCTGATATTTCTTTCCTCTTTTCATGAAATATAAACCTCCTTGTGGTAAATATCATAAGCTGTCAGCTCCGCTGACTGATTGCTTATGATCCAGCCCTTTTCCGTAGGAAAATGGGTCGTCTTTGCGACTTTGCTTACGACCCAGCCCTTTTCCGTAGGAAAATGGGTCATTCTTTTATCGGGTAGGAAATGCCCTCCCACTAGTTTCAAAATATTATTGATGTTCTCTACATCATCGGGACGTGCGCATTCAAAAAGGCTAGTGCCTTGCGCGCACGGTGCAGTATCCTGCTGCGCAGTGCACTGCTTAGTCAACAACCTCAACACCCATTGATCTTGCTGTACCAGCGATCATGCTGATTGCAGACTCAATGTTAGCAGCGTTTAAGTCTGGCATCTTCAGCTCAGCGATTTCCTGAAGCTGTGCCTTTGTGATCTTGGCAACCTTAGTCTTGTTTGGTTCACCAGAACCAGACTTGATGTTGCAAGCTTTCTTGATTAATACTGGAGCAGGTGGTGTCTTAGTTACAAAACTAAAACTTCTGTCTGCATATACAGTAATAACTACAGGGATGATTAAGTCGCCCTGATCGGCTGTCTTTGCATTAAACTGCTTTGTGAACTCTACGATGTTAACACCGTGCTGTCCAAGAGCTGGTCCAACTGGAGGAGCTGGTGTAGCCTTTCCAGCAGGAATCTGCAATTTAATGTATCCTTCAACTTTCTTTGCCATTGGAATTGCCTCCTTAATTCATTTTCTTTACATCTGCGAAACTTACTTCTACCGGTGTCTCGCGACCGAACAGATCCACATTGATAGTGACTGTCTGTTTGTTATGGTTCATTGCTGTAATCACACCGCAGGTATCTTTCCATACACCGCCGATGACTACGATCATATCGCCTTCTGCGAAATCAACCACAACGTTCTCTGCCTTAATTCCAAGCGGTCTCATCTCGGCGTCCGTGAGTGGTACCGGTTTACTTCCCGGTCCAACGAAGCCAGTCACGCCTCTGGTATTGCGGACAACATACCATGTATCATCATTCATAATCATATGAATCAGCACATAGCCAGGGAACATTTTCTTTGAAACCTGTTTCTTTACTCCGTTCTTTACCTCTGTCACTTCTTCGAGAGGAACCCGAACCTCAAGAATCTGGTCCTCCAGATGTCTGTTCTCAATTGTCTTGTCAATATTCGCTTTGACTTTGTTCTCATAACCTGAATAGGTATGAACTACATACCAGTTCGCTTCTGCCATAAATCACTTTGCCTCCGTTAAAAATTTAAACCAACAAGGAAATTCACACCGTGCTGAATTGCCCAATCCAGCAGTGCAATAATAAGACCGGTAACTACAGAAACAGCAACTACCGCAATAGTCTGTCTGACAACTGATTTCTGCTCAGGCCAGATAATCTTGCTGAACTCTGCCTTGATTCCTTTGAACCAGTTTGTCTTTGGAGCCTTTTCAACGTTTTCTGTCTGTCCCATTTCGTAACTCCTTTACTCTATCCTAGACTACTTTGTTTCCTTGTGCATTGTATGAGTCTTGCAGAATCTACAATACTTTTTGGTTTCCATTCTGTCCGGATGAGTCTTCTTGTCCTTTGTCATGTTGTAATTACGACGCTGACACTCTGTGCAGGCTAATGTAATCTTTGTGCGCACAACTTCCACCTCCGTTTTTATTCTTTGTGTTGTCTTGCCTAAAAAAAGGCATAAAAAAAAGACCTACTTCCAAGCTTTCATAGAATAGCACGATTTCAAGTATGCGTCAACTACTTTTCTTGAAAAAAAGTCATTTTTACAATATTTTGTATAGGAAATCAAATTTTCTTATTTATATAGCTGTTGAAAAGCCCCAAAATGCGCGATATAATATATATGTATAAATGGATTTTACGATCCCCACTGTTTTTTGCAGAATCACGGATGAAAGGAGGGGATTTTTATGGCACGTATCGACAGCGCATACGATTACTATATTTCAACGTACGCCCAGAAAAAAGTGTCGCGTTATGATTCGCACAAGAAAAGCGATCTGCGCAAAGTTTATAATCAGATTGTCAAATCAAATAAAGATTCTCCTCTGTACAAGATTCCGAATATGGAGGCCGCCAAACGGTATGCAATCGACATCAAGGAAAGTGCAAAGTCGATTCAGAATGTTGTTGCATCCCTGTCCGACAGGTATGGCGCTTTTGAGGATTCTTTTCAGAAAAAAGTAGCTGTCTCCTCAGATGATGCAGAAGTCGGGGTTACTTATATAGGTGACGGAAGTGAAAATAATAATGCAGAAAATTTTTCCATTTCTGTCAAAGAACTTGCCACCCCGCAGACGAATGTCGGAAATTATCTCAAGGATACATACCACAGTCTGCCTACCGGTTCCTATTCTTTCGATCTGAATACAGGTTCCGGCTCGTATGAATTTCAATATAACGTAAGCCTGGAAGAGAACAATCGGGACATTCTGACTAAGCTGGCCGGTCTTGTCAATTCTTCCGATTTAGGCATTACCGCTGAATTAAGAAGTGACGGCAATGGTTCTAGTGCTTTGGCTCTGACCTCTTTACAGACAGGACTTAGTGAGAATGAGACTTCGCTTTTTACCATTGCGCCAAATGCAAGTGCAGCCTCGATTGAAGCAATGGACATTCTGGGCATCAATCAGATTACGGAACCGGCGCATAACAGTAGCTTCACCTTAAACGGTGCGGAGCATTCTTCCTATTCGAATACATTTTCTATTAATAATGCATTCGAACTTACATTAAAAAAACCAAGCATCGAACCTGTGACAATTGGTTTTAAACCAAACACTGATGCGATTGCAGATAATATTCAGACGCTGGTCGATGCATACAACAGCATCCTTTCCACAGCGCATTCGCTTTCCGATTCCAACGTCAGTGCCGGAAATCATCTGTTCAACGATATGGTATCTGTTTCCCGCAGTCAGCAGGGATCTCTTCAATATATCGGGCTTATGTCCTCAGAAGATGGAACGCTTCATATTGACAAAGATATTCTTACGCAGGCCGTGACGCCAGAGCGCGCTCCGCAGACATTTGAAACGCTTTCCATATTCCGGGATTCTATTGGGCAGAAAGCAGAAAGTGTCGCTATCAACCCGATGAACTATGTCAACAAGATTGTGGTAGCATACAAGAACCCTGGACACAATTTTGCGACACCATATATCAGTTCTATCTATTCCGGCATGATGTTAGATGAATACATGTAAAAAGCTACAGATCTCTTTGAAAGAAATCTGTAGCTTTTTTAGTTTTGTTATTTCAGTTTTTATTATCTTTTGCCGTCGAGCATATGCACATCTTCATACATCGACTGTTTCATGGTCTTATAATATCCCGTGATTGCCTTGCTGTTGGCACGCACACCTTTCGCCTGTTGCTTCACTGTTGTAAATTTCTGCATCATAAAGTCCTTGTTACGGGCTTCCTGTGCCTGAATCATCACACTTTTGTCAGTGACAATACGAATACGATCCTGCAGCTGACGGATCAGATCCGCATATTTTTCTTTATCTGCTTCAAGTTCTGCTGCAACTTCTGCATAAAGCTTCTCAAATCCACTATCCAACTGTTCCAACTGCTGAATGCAGGCTGCTTTGTCTTCCACTGTCTTGTCGAACTCATCAACCGAACGCGTCTGATCGGTAAGCTGATCTTTCTGTAAATCGTTCAGACGAATGATCTCATCCAAGACCTTTTCTTTTTTCTTCAAACTCTGAAGCATGATTGCTAAATATGTCTCTGCCATGTGGCCTCCCGTCACGCTTTTGCCATAACTTCTTTCCATGTATCACGCATTGTGCGTAAATGTTTTAATACTTCCTCAAGAATCTCCGGATCTTTTTTCAGATTTGCTTCACGGAGACGCTGAATAAGGTAAGTATATACCGCATCGAAATCCTTTGCAACCGGATATTTATCATCTAATGTTGCCTGAAACTCCAGAATAATGCGTTCTGTTTTTACAATATTGTTATGCGCTTTCTCAATGTCATGCTTTTCAATTGCCATAATCGCAATGTTGGCGAATTTAATTGCTCCGTCATAGAGCATGAGTGTCAATTCTGCCGGTGAAGCCGTAAGAATTTTGCTATTGTTGTATGCAGCGTAAGCCTGATTCTGAACCATCGCTACTCCTCCCCGTTATATTTGTATTGTAATTATCAGCTTCCCAGCATAGATGAAATAGAGCTTGTCTGACTCTGCAATTTTGCAAGTGCTGTCTCCATGTTTGAGAACTGTTTGTAATAGTAATCTTCTTTATCAGATACTTTACTCTCCCACTCTTTGATTGTTTTGGTCAGATTTGTATACTGCTTATCCATCTCCTTGTCGTTATAAATCTTATAACGAGAACGCAGATCATTGGATTGCATCTGATCATCTATTGATTTATAAAGGTTTGTGCTCAACTGTTTCATGAACTCAATGACGGTATCCGGATCACTTGTGATTGCCGCCATCAGCTTATCCTGATTTCCGGAAGTATTCTCATCATCCTCATCACCGTCAATATGGTATGCATTCTGCTCATTCTCTGCCGCATTCAAGAATCCCAGTGTCTGAATGCCAAAGCTGGAAAGAGAATAACTCTTTCCATTGATTTCAATCGGCTGACTCATAGAAGTCATCATAGCATTCATAACTGAACTCAGGGAACTGTCCCTGCGAAGGAGGGAATCTTTGATCTTTGTTTCCCACTTTTCGATTTCGGTATCAGACATTTTGTCCTTCTCATCGTCAGTCAAAGGTTCATAGCTTCCTGCCGAATCTGCATTATACAGTTTTGTGATCTCATTGATAATATTGTTGTATTCAGTAAGGAAATTCTTGACTGTGTCATAAATTCCCTGGCTGTCCGTTGTGGTATTGATGCTAATTGCGGTGCTGTCATTTAAGTTTGACAAATCAGTACTATCTGGATCTGCAACGTCATCCGTCACACCATTGACGGAAATATTCAATCCGTTGATTGCAAAGTCATTGGTCGTGTTCGTATATTTCACACCATTCAAAGCAATCACAGCATCACGCCCGTCAATTTTTGCCGCCTTATTGCCATATGTATTTGAAGAATCTGTATCCAGGCCAAGCAGTCCGATCAATTTTTTGGAAGCAGCCTGTTCTTCGGCACTCAATGCAACCGATTCCATCTCTGGTTTTCCATTGCTGTCCTTTATAACATTTCCGTCCGCATCCTTTTTCTCCACAAGCTTTGTTGTTGCAGATGACAAAGAAAAATCTGCAGCTTTACCGGTATTCTTTGAGCTGACAAAAAT
Source organism: uncultured Lachnobacterium sp. (assembly GCA_900550545.1). Classification (GTDB taxonomy): domain Bacteria; phylum Bacillota; class Clostridia; order Lachnospirales; family Lachnospiraceae; genus Roseburia. The sequence goes on from URSS01000005.1 coordinate 15,559, forward strand.
ACGTCCATTGTTGGCATCAAAACTAGCATTCAATCCATTATCTTTCAATGCATTGACTACGTCCTGGATCGTACTGTCTTTTGTCAGGCTGACTGTTTTGGTGACAGCATTTCCCTCTTCATCTGTTGTATTGATATTAAGGCTTGCCTCATCCCCTGTAAATCCAATCTCACTGAGCTTTGTCTCGGCTTTCACAGTGCCTTTTACATCCTGTAACTTTGTTGTTCCATCTGTATCTGTCACTTCTTCACGTAAAGAAAGCTTACCACCGGTAAGATAACCGGACTGCGCCGTTGCCAGCACATGCAGCTTCTGTGTTCCGTTAACCGCATTGCTGCTTGCCGATACCGTTGCCTTGGTCGTATCCGATGATGTTGTCTTTTTTGTACTGTACGCACTCGAAAAACGTAATTTTCCGACATTATTATACAGGCTGTATACTTTTGTATTCAGTCCTTTCCAGATTTCCTGCTTCCAGGAAAGTTTTGTCTGTTCTTTCTGATACTTCTCTGTTTTGGTATTATATGCAGATACCAATTCCTGTACGATGGAATCCGTATCCAGACCGGAATTAATACCCGATACTCTCATTGCCATAAGGTTTTTCCTCCTGTATTATCTTCTATCTCTTCTCATCAACCATCAGACCTGCCAGCTCCCACACTTTTGCAATCATATCCAGTGTTTTCTCTGGCGGCAGTTCTTTGATTACTTTCTTTGTATCTTTATCTATAATTTTTATAGTCACACGATTGGTTGCCTCATGAATTCCAAAAATAGCTTCTGAGTTGACGGCTTTCTTGTTAATGTCTTCCACCGCCTTCTTCAGCTGCGCATTTTTCTGTTGCTGCGACTGCTGTTGCGTATTATTTTCTTCTCCAGAAGTCTGCTTTGTGTTCAGATCACTGGTATCTTTTGCCAAAGTTTCCGAAACAGTCAGGTTCTCTGCCTTTTCTACCTTTGGTATATTTTCTTCTTTCATTTCTGCAGTTGACGAACTTCCTTGATATGTCATACCTGCGCCTTTGATTGCTTCAATTCCCATGATGACTACCTCCTGTCCGCATCCTCTGATGGGATTTCACTTTTTTAACACATCTTAAATGTGTCTTTTACAATAACAATAATCCGTTACCTTTTTCCTACGATATAAATATCGGAGGATGTTCCCCAAAAGTTAACACCCTCCGATAAATTTAGCCAATGATATCTTTCAATGCGTCCAATCCATCCACACTGATTGCTTCCTGATTTTCTTTCTGAATCTGTAAAAACACTTCTTTGCGGTATACTGGCACATCTTTTGGTGCGGAAATACCGATTTTCACCTGATCGCCGCGAATCTCAAGCACGGTGATCTCGATATTGTTGTTAATAACAAGGGCCTCTCCTTTTTTTCTGGTTAATGCCAGCATATCTATTCACCCGCCTTTTCTTTTTTTGCTTTCAGAACATCGTATACTTTGTATTTGACCGGATAATCATCTTCCACAATAAGCTGCACGCCCTTGTGGTTGTCCATATTGATGACGATCGGTGCCTTTAAATTCACGGAGAAATCCCGAATATTTTTTGGTACGGTAACTGTGACAAGAATATACGTATTCTGTTCATTCAATTTACCAAGAGGTGCTACAATTTCTTCATTTACATTCGGTGCATAGTCTTTTTTTACTGCATTCGGGATCATAACCGGGAATGCAATATCTGCATCATCCATGGACTGCAGCCACATAATGGATGTGTCCTTCTGTTTTTTTTCTTCATCATAGATCAATGCAAAACGATTCAGATTTGGAAATCCGATCATTCCTTTTTCCAGTGTGATGATTTTCTCATCTTCAATTTCAATTTCCCCAAAAATTCTTGTATTTGCCTTCATGGCTTCTCCTCCTTTACAAATGCTCCGCAATTGTATCAACTATCTTTTATAAATAATCAAGCAATGTCTGTTTACCCACCTTTGCTGCAGCGGTAAGGCTTGAAGTATAGGCATTGTATGATGCATAATAATCGATGATAACATCTGAAATCTCACGGTCATCATTGTTCGTCTTCAACTGTTCAACCGTCATCTGCTGATTCTCCACACGGGTCTTTGCCAAATCCAGGCGGTTCTGCAAACTACCGATGTTGGTAATGGCATTGTTCACATCATCCAGATAATTATCAAAGTTTGTAATATACTGCTTGTATGTTTTCTTTAAGTTGTCGTCAGCATAATCTGCCTCTTTCTGTGCAGAATCCAGATATCCCTGTAAAGTCGCCTGACTATCTTTGTCAGCGTACTGTTCCTGCGTCATCATCGACTTGATTTTGCTGACTTTGTCGTTTGCTTTGATGGCCGTGGTAACAATGTCAATCAGTTCATTAACATCACGGCCGATACTCGTATCAAACACTTCGCTGGCCTGTGTGTTTGCCGGGAAAGTAATTCCACTGGAAATAGTAAAGTCAATCTGCTGATTTTCTTTTGTGTACACAACAGCCTCATCCATATCCGGTGTCTTCATTGTACAATCGTAATAATATTCCGGTCTTGCCTCTCCGGCATCAAATCCGGTCTTTGTGTAAGAAACATTCAGTTCCGCTTTATCTCTGGAAATCGTATGTGCAATCTCTTTTCCAAATACAAACTCTCCTGTGTTCTTAATAAAGATGACGTCCTTATCACCCACTGTTTTTCCATCTGTTCCGTTAGCGGTTGCCTGATACCAGTCATCTTCGGTATCATATACAACTACTTGCATCTTGACCGTCTGTCCTTTCGCCGTATAACTGAAAGAATCCAAAGATTCGGTATCATCATACGCAAGGCGAAGCCGCTGGTAAGTATTGGTTCCCACCTCTGTTGTACACTCGGTGTTTGCATCGGACGGCACCTGTGTCTCTCCATAATAATAACGATGTTCCTGCAAATCTTCATACGTAAAGTTCTGCTTAATGGAATATGTTGTGTCTGTCTCATCATTTTTGAATGTCAGCTGTGAAGAGGTTCGATATCCGGTAAACACGGTTCTTCCCGCATAATCTGCATTTCCCTCACTGTATACCTGTTCACTCATAGACTGCAACTGTTTTAAAATTGTCTGGCGGTCATCTGCGGTCAGTGTATCGGTAGAACCGTTTACGCACTGGGTACGAATATCCGTAAGAATCTTCTTCATATTGGTCAATGCAGTCTCTGTCACATCCAGCCATGCATTGGCATCGGCAATATTGTTGTCCTTATACTGGGTCAGATGACTCAGTGTTGTCTGCATACGCAGTGAACGGATTGCAACAACCGGGTCCTCCGAAGGACGGGAGATTTTCTTTTGTGTTGTCATCTGCGTATTGTACTTGTCCACCAGCACCTTATTGGCATTAATATTTGTTTTGGTGTTGGCTGTAATCATGTTGTTCGTTACACGCATAGGAATTCCTCCTTACAAATGACGTTATACGCCAGTTTCATTAATTAATTTATCATACATTTCTGCCATAACGGAAATCACTTTGGAAGCCAGATTATATGCATTCTGGAATTTAATAAGGTTCAATGCTTCCTCGTCCTCGTCCACACCGGAAACCGATGTACGCTGATTATTCACAGCAGTCTGCAGATTGAAATAGTTCTTATAGTTAGTATTTGTCTTGTCCACATCAACTGTAATGTCCGATAAAAGTGTTTCCAGAAAAGACTCTGCAGAATCGCCACGGAACATCTTGACATCTTTTTGCAATGTCAAAAGTTTCTCTGCGATATCGTACTTTGCCTCTCCATTATTCATCTCAGTCGCTGTTGAAAAATAGCTTGGATCCTGCAGGGATTTGGAATTTACCGCCACATTATCCGCAGTAATATTGTAATAGCTGTCCTCTTTGGAACTTATTGTAAACCCATAAGTACCGCCATTTTCCTTCTCCTTCTTGGCTGCTGCGACTTTTGCATCCCAGTCATCTCCGCCAAAAGAAGTACCCATTGCGGTCTTTCCAACGAAAAATGCCCCCATCGGATTCTTTTTCAAGTCCACACCGGTTTTTTCGATATCATTGAATGCCTGTACAAAGCTGCGAACAAACTCGTTGATCTGTGACTGATAATAAGGAATACCAAGCGCATCCACATTATCGCCGCATACCATCTGCGAATCTGTAAGTGCACCGGCCTCTTCCGCATCAATATCCTGTGTCAGATGGAATTGAATGCTGGTAATACCATCTTCTCCCACCTTGGCATCCCATCCGTCATATTTGTATTTTTTATTGTTGATCGTGATAAGTCCTTTTTCCGGAAGTGCCAATTTGTTCACATCCGTAACGGACGGCCACTTCATAGTAATATTTTTCGTGTCTGCACTTTGTACCACACCGGTCATGCTCTCCGCATTATTACCATCCCGCACGGAAAAAAGCGCCTTAAGACTTCCGCTTGCGCTACCGGATGTTGCCGCAAAATCCATTCCATTATCAGACCAGCTAATCTCATACATACCTTCTGCATCGGATTGATTGTTGAGGTAATCCTGTGTCTTGCAATCCAGTGTACGGTAATCATTTCCATCGACCAGCACCTGTCCATTGATAATGACACGATAATTGGTACCACCAAGATCCTGTCCATAGGAATTGTGTACCTCATATTCCTGTGTCTCTGTATTTACCATCTCGGAAAGCTGATCTACCAGATTTGCTCTCTGGTCACGGAGTTCATTAGCATGTCCACCCCTGACTTCGATCATATTGATTTCTTTATTAAGTGTTGCAATCTTCTGAGAAATTCCATTGATTGTATTCACACTGCTCTTAATCTCTTCATTGCAGTCTTCCTGCATCTGCGACAGACTTTTCGACAATGAATTAAAGTACGTGCAAAGGCTCTGTGCCTGATGAATGAACTGGTTACGGACGCTTTCTTCCTCACCTTTTGTCTTTAAAGTGTCCAGTCCATTGAACATCTTTGCAAAAATGGTGGTAAAACCTTCCTGTACTCCGTCATCTTCCAACAATGTCTCTACCTGTTCCAGATAATACTTTTTCTGTTCAAAATAGCCTTTGCTTGAACTGTTCTGCCAGTATTTCGTATCATAATAGAGGTTTCTCTCCTGTGTGATTGCGGTAGCAGATACACCGGTTCCGACGCTTCCGTATTTTGCATTCACACGGATTGGTGTACTCGACTCAAGTGTTGTTGTCTGTCTTGTATATCCCTTTGTCTGTACATTGGAAATATTATTTACGGTTGTATTTACAGAAGCCTGAAATGCAGATAATGCGCTGGCTCCAATATTTAATCCGAAAAATTGTGATGGCATATGCGATTCCTCCCATCCCTTTCGTTATTCTAAAACAGCCAAATTACTTTAATCCCGTAACTATGGTCTCTGTCATTTCGCTAATAACATTCATAAAACGGCTTGCTGCATTATACGCCGACTGGAACTTGATCATATTTGATAATTCTTCATCCGAAGAAACACCGGAAACCTGCTGGCGCTTGCTGTCAACGGAAGAAACTGCTCCGGAAAGTGTTTCTGTTACTGATTTGTAAGTATTGCCCTCGATTCCAAGCTGATCTACCATCTTGTCATAATATTCTTCAAATGTACAAGGTTTCTGATCATATGGGTTCAGCTTCATATCTTTGACTTCCCATGCCGCTGCAAGCTTTGCCCCCATTTCATAATCTACCGATCCGTCCTTTTTGTAAGCCGGCATCAACGTAATCTGTCTCTTAAGATCACTGTTGACAGTAATTGTACCAATTGCATATCTGGTAGAAGAAACATCCGGATCTTCTTCGTTATATACATAATATGTTTTGCCGTCTGTTCCGGTCACTTTTGTATAACGGTCGATTCCGATACGGGTAAAAAGCTCTCTCGGCGGAAGCTCACCGTCCACGCCTCTTGCACAATTCTCTTCGTCAAGGATTTTTGTTCCTGCCGGATAAGTCACACCATCTTTCGAAGTAAAAGCGCTTGTTGTCTCTGTGTTCGGACAGTAGATATCGTTCATTGACCTAACAATGTTGGAGAACAGCACATCTAATTCTGCCTCTACTTCCATAAGTGTGCAGCCTTCAATGTTGCCATACGATTCTTCCGATGCCATATCTTCTCTGCGTCCGTAAGTATCACCACGCACCAGAAGTTTGGATTTGATAGAACCAATATCGGTATTCATCTCCGATGAGATTTCGCCACTCAAACGGAACACCGGCACATACTGCCCTTTTTCCACATCCGACTGTTGTGGCCAGTATGGGGTGTAAAAGCCAGTTCCATCTGCAGCTTTCAATCCCATATTATAGCAACGATTTTCATCTACAAAACGGACACCTTCCATATCTACATACACAAACCCTGTCGCATCCTCAGTCACTTCAATGCGTCCATAATTTCCCAGTTCATCCAGCAAATTGTCACGCTCATCACGAAGTGTCATGGCAGTCTCAGTTCCACCGGACTCAACCTTCTGAATCTGTAAATTCAGTTCGTAAATCCGGTTTCCAATTGTATTGACACGGTCTACATCATCTTTAATTTGATTATTAATATTGGATTGATAATTCTGAAGATCCGAATATAATTTCTGCGTACGGCTCACCAGAAGATCTGCTTTCTGCAGCACCAGATTCTGGTTCGTAGAATCTGCTGGTTTCGTGGATACTTCCTGAAACGCCTGCCACAAATCGCTGACACTCTGTTTGAACTGCTGTCCATTCAGCTCCTGCATGAGATCTTCCACATAAGTGGCTGTCTCATAACGGGCAGAATAAAAAGACATTCGTCCGGTTTCCTGCCGATACGTCTTGTCTAAGAATATATCTCTTGCATGAACAACATCTCCAATTGACACACCCAGTCCTGACTGCTGCATGTTCACATTGGCTCTGCTGTCTTTAAGAATTGTATAATTTTTATCGGCATATCGAACCTGCTGACGGACATATCCTTTGGTGTCTACGTTCGCAAGGTTGTTTGCCGTTGTATTTATTGCATTCTGTGCATTCTGGAGTCCAGATGCTCCTACATATAATGAGCCGAATCCATTTCCCATCTCTTGTTCCTCCCTGATTGAATATCAGCCATCCTTTTATCTTTAAAAAAGGCTGCCAACTACATATCATTTTGTTTAACTTGTAGCATCAAAGCCACCTCCGCCTAACAAGGAGCCTGTATTATAAGCGCTCTTGTCATAATTGGCGGTCTCAGGGGCCTGCCGCAAGCTTTTGAACAAGGTCAGGTCGAATTCGTTTATCTCGATTGCCTGTTGAATCAGAACCATGTTCTGTTCATTCAGGCTCTGCATCTTATTTGCAGTTTCAATCAGGTTATCTCTTGCAATGGTCAGTTTCTTCTGTATCTCCGGCTGGGTATTCAAAAGTCCGATGAGTCTCGTAACTGTCATCTTTTCTTCTGTCTTTCCAAGTACTGTAGCGATATCCGCCAGCGCCTGAACCTGCTTATTGCTATACGCAATCAGTTCATCTCCTGCCAACTGTTCCAAGTTTGTAATCTCCTCAAGAGCAGGGACATCCGCGCGAATCAGTACATCCTTCTTCTTCTCTTCATATCCAGTCAGTTTTTCATAAACTTTCTGTTCTGCCTCAAGTATATTTACAAGCTCTTCTACTAAACTAGCCACTCTGATAACCTCTCTTACTACATAAGACTATTATTATATTTCTCCAGTAATTTGCTGGCGAAATCACCCGGTTCTACGGAATATGTTCCCGCATCTACCATTGATTTAAGCTGTGCGACTTTGTCTTCCCTGATGTCCGAAGCTTCTGATACTGCACTCTTTGCTACCTGATAGTCACGACCAGCCTGTGAAATAGAAACCTGATCTCTCGGGCCTGCTGTGTTCTGCGTTTTCTGTGTCTTTACGTTCTTTTGTATACCGTATAACTGGGCTACCTGGTTATATGCATCTATACGCATGCTCAGCATCTCCTTTCTTCCTTGAAATAAGCTTCTGAAATGCAACTTTTCTGCATCTCTATACATTATTTATCGGACGCTTCCAAAGATACTTTAGCATTTTTTTAAATTATTTCGTGACAGCATTTTTCGACGCATTTTCCGACAGCACCTTTTTGCTTGACAATCCCTGCTTTTATGCATTATACTTAAATCTCCGAGTAGCCGGGGTGGTAGCGGTACCTTGAACCAACAATCCGCTATAGTTGGGGTGATATCTCGTAGAGGGTCTCCGCGGTGGAGCTGCCCTCTGTAAGTGGCGTTGACGTCTGGGTCTTACGCAATGGGAATCCATGAACCGGGTCAGGGTAGGAATACAGCAGCCCTAAGTGGAAGCTCTCATGTGCCGTAAGGGTGCCTGGAGGGAGTTAACTGCAGAGGTAACGTCTATTGTGTGTTATTCGAAGCGGGATACTCGGTTTTTTATTCTCTGATTAGTAGTCATTTCGTTCATCCACTGGACCTATGCGAAAAATATCACTATTATGTCCAGCTTAAATTTCAAAATTGGATATATCAATCAAAACAGCTTATCAATATCCACACTTTTATATATTTACGGACATATTTGTAACTCCGTCTTAAAAAAGTCCAATTCTACCAAATAATCTGGATTTTTGTTCCAAACAATTTTCTATATGTCCAAAAACTCTTTAAATACTGGATATTTCACAATTATATTTCTGTATATATCCATTTCTTATTAATAGCTCTATTATTTCCACAATATTTTCCTTTCCATATTGACACACTCGGTTTATTGTTGTAACCTCACATTAGGTTGATATATATAAACCAAAGGAAAAGGAGGTGTATACCATGGACTACTCAAAATTGTGTGACAGTGATTATCGTTTTATGTGCGTGGTATGGGATAATGCTCCCATCAATTCCGGCGAGCTGGTGAAGTTATGCCAGGAAAAGCTCGGCTGGAAAAAATCCACGACCTACACTGTCGTTCGCAAAATGTGTGAAAAGGGATATATTGCCAATGAGGATGCAACGGTTTCGGTCTTGATTCCGAAGGAACAGGTGCAGGCAGACGAATCCCAGTATTTTGTGGAACGTACATTTGATGGTTCATTGCCAGGCTTCATTGCAGCATTTCTGGGTGGAAAGAAAATTTCCAATGAGGACGCAAAAACGCTCAAGAAGATGATCGATGAACACAAAGAATCATAACTATTGAAACGATGATTCATCAGAAAGGAAAAGTCATGTTAAACGAGTTAAGTCAAATTTTCCTTACCTTTTTATACAAAAATATGACCGTAAGCGTGGTAATCATCGCGGTCCTTCTGGCTCGCCTGTTGCTGCGCAAGATGCCAAAGAAATATTCTTATATTCTTTGGTCAATCGTCGGAATCCGTATGATCTTTGATCTGCCGTTTGCGACAAATATAAGCGTATTCAATCTGTTTCGCGGCTTTGCCAAACGTTCATCCACTATGGGAACCATGCTTACCGGCAGCCGCAAAACAAATTTGCAAGGCGCAACGGATGCGTTAAATACCATCGGCACAACCGGAACTTCTACGGCACATGCTTCAAGGAATACTACTGTTGGTGCTATGACACATACACTTACCACATCACAGATGGTACTTGGAATTCTTGGTCTCCTATGGCTGATCGTTGTCGCACTTTTCGTGGCATATGGTATCTATTCCTATGTAAAATGCAGATTGCTAGTGCGAACAGCGGTAATTGCCCATGATATTATACCTGACACTCACAAGAAAAAAGGCATTGTCTCCGTGTGGGAATGCGACCGGATTCCATCGCCTTTTGTTCTGGGTCTCATCCGGCCCCGGATCTATATTCCGTTTCGAATGCCAAAGCAGGAACAGGCTTACATTCTGGCTCATGAGCAATGTCATATACGACGCCTTGATCCGCTGTGGAAATTGATTGCTTTCCTGCTCCTTGCTGTGTACTGGTGGAATCCGCTGGTGTGGTGCGCCTTTTTCTATATGGTGCGCGACATGGAAATGAGTTGCGATGAGGCTGTGATCGAACAATTTGGTAATGAAATCAAACAAGGCTACAGCAACTCTCTTCTATCATTTGCAATGGAGCGACATCCATATTCGTTCGCACCGATTGCTTTCGGAGAGGGCGATGCCGGAAGACGAATTAAAAATGTGTTGAATTTTAAAAAACCACATACATGGGTTGCAATCCTTGTGATCGTGCTGCTTGTGGTTGTTTGTGTAAGTTGCCTGACGAATGGCAAAGATAAAATTTCTTCCGAAACAGCATCTGATACGGAAAATAGTCAGATGCCACAACAGACAGTTGAGACTACAGAAGCGCCTATCGATTCTGTCAACAGTTCTACGGTTGAGACGCCTTTATCAAGAGTAGATCAATGGGCACAAGCTTTCTGCTCCCGAGATGTCAGAACAATCCAGGACATGGCCACGGATGACGCAGAGAATGAATTGAAAGAGGAAAATCTTCTGGATGATAACGGTAATTTTGGCTGGTCCAGCCCCTGGCCATGGTTCGATGAAGAATCAGGGATGCCAGCGTACCAGATTACCCAATCTGATGATACCTCTGCCACAATTCTGTATTATGCACAGGTATCTGATCCACATGTGACCGTATGGAAAGAAACGCTTCAGTACACAAGAAAAGATGACAAGATAGAGATTGCCCATGAAGAGCTACAGATGTTAAATTTTATTGCAAGTGGCTCAGAATTCGAAAACGCCTATCCGAAAGGAATCCAAAACACGCCAATAGACTATCAGGCAAATGGGCTGGGTGAAACGCTGAATGAATATGCCATATCCGCAAACGGAATGAGTCCGGATGGTGAATACAATCTGACAGATCCAATGGAAGCGGCCCAATATTTGCTGAATCTGTTGCGAAATGATGGCAAAGTTGAAATTACTGCAGACAAAACCCAGGTTGAACTTAAGGTTCACTTCACAGAAGATGATATAACACACCATATTACCATGATACGTCCTTGGGGCGAGGATGGTATCTGGGTTGTGAATCAGATTTCATAATATCAGATTCACCCATTTCAATCAAATTTATATAACAAACTACTCTACTACAAAAAGGGCTGTTGCACGAACTCAATTCATGCGACAGCCCTTCTTTTATTTATTTTAGCCGTAAGCATCTATTTTGTTTGGTCTGGTCGTTTCTATACTCCATCCATAATGGGTATCTTCAAAGCGTGAGTCTGTCAATGCTGCAATAGCTGCTGCTGACACATAATAGTTTCCGTCAATCTTGTAACAAGGGATTCCGACTACTTCACCATCCCACACAATGCTGGTGGTCGGAACCGTTACTTTGTGTTTTTTGCCGTTGCCCTTTTTCAAAGATGCGCTCTTCCCCTTATACGGAGTCATGCTGTTAATGATAATTGCATCATTGGCTTTGTCATATTTCACATCAAAGGATTTATTTGTTTTGGACATCAGATACGCGATGTCATCCAGTTTATAGTAGTAATAGTAACCGTCTATCTTATAGGATTCCACATATCCTCCCCCGCTGTTCTTATTACAATAGATCCAAAGCTGTTTTGTCTCCGCCTTGACTTTTTTCGAATATTTGTTGCCAGGGTAATAGTTAATTGTTTCATGTCCCAGATCCATGACATAGCATACTTTTCCATTATACAGTATTTTGTATATCGTCGTCTTTTCCTTATAATCCGGGAAGTCTTCAGAATAATAGCTATATTTACTGATTCCATACACCGTAGCGATGTCACCATCACTCATGTGATAAGAACCATTGATCGCATTGATTTTCTTCATTGCTTTATAATTATACGGATTCATATGGTACTTTTTCAGGATTTTCAGCCCCTCCGCTGTATATGCTGTGTTGCCCACTGCGGACCACGGTGCATTGAGGACAAGCGTTCCTTTTGCTTTCCCCAGTTTTTTAACCTTTGCGAATGTACAGTAATTATCAAACCCGGTCAGATTCTTCGCAGGGATATAACACTTCTTTGAATTAAACCATACCTGTGAATAACCATTGCCAGCATTTTTCTTGACCACCTGAAGCTTTGCATCCTTTTTCACAATTCCCTCCACAGATGAAGATGCATTCGCTTCTGAGGTGATATTCACAGGGTTGTCACCTTTGACAACCGCGTTATATTGCATCGCCGGTTTGTTTTCGTTTGACATCCTGAGATTGACATATTTGGCGTTGACATAGTAAAGTCCCTGCTTATAATAAATCTGATAATGACCGTTGATCGGTGTCGTCTTTGTCACCTGGAACAGCTGATTTGATTCGATCAGTCCGGCAGCCACATATTTATCACTCGCCGGAGTAGTCTTTACATAAATATTACATGTCGCTGTTCCGGATGCCGTGATTTCTGGTATATCTAACTGCTGATTTCTCGCATCGGTAATGTAAACGTATTTCCGTGGCATAAAATACACACCCGGTTTCCAACTGCCGTACTGCTCTGTTCCGAGTCCGCCACAGGTGCTTGAAAGTCCCTGCCCGACATCGATTCCGCCCGGACTCCAGATAGCGACCCAGTTGGCATCGTATGCAACAACTTGGAATTCACTTGTTACTGCACAATAAAAAGCGAGATTTGCCTGACCGTCCGGATGGGTTCCCAGATAGCAATAAGCCGTCTGACTCAGCTCTTCAATTCGTTTTTTATGATAGTTGATCGGTGGTTCACCCGGATAGAAATAGGCTTTTGCCACCTGCGTGTGTACAACTGCCTTGCCCCAGTAACTGCTCTTAAGGCTCTTCGGCATCTCACGGGGTACCCATTCCTTTGGAATCTTACGACCATAGGTTGCATACACTTTACCCTTTGTGTTTTCCTCACTGCCGTACAGATAGTTTGATAAAAATTTCATATCTAACGGAAATGGATAGAGATCGGCATTCGGATCTTCTGTCATGTATGCTACGGATGCCGCCGATACGTTTGTCGTTGGAACCAACGTGATCAGCATTGCCATAATCAGCGTGAATATGACAGATCTTTTACACATATCTGATCTTCTTTGATTTGTAACTTTCATAATATACCTCCTCTCAAGTTAAATAATGATACCTCTGTATTTTATCTTGTAAGATCTACAAGATTTTGTTAATCTAATTATAAGTTGTACCTTAAGGGACGAGTCAAGAGAATTGCACTTCAAGATAGTGTCAACCCATTTGCTGAAAGCAAATTATGCATGGGCTGATGTTCAATACAGGGAAAAATGACATGAAAAAATACGATGATAATTTATTTAAAATGGGTGAGATTACAAAAATTCTCGGTGTAACCAGAAAGACGCTTCTGGTCTATGAAAATATGGGATTGCTGACGCCTGCCGTCAAAGACGAACAAAGCGGTTATCGATATTATACAGCGGACAATATGACGCAGATCCGTTCAATCCGATCCTTGCAGGCACTCGGACTATCACTTACGGAAATAGCAGAATATTACTATGATACCGAAAATCTGGATCATCATCTTGAGCGGTTGATGAATCTACGCGCCGCATTAGACCGTAATATCCAGATGCTTCAGATCCGCTCTGCAAAGCAGGGGGATCTGACCGTGCATCAGGTTCGCCTTCCACAACAGATATGTTTTTGTCGCAGATATCAATGCGAAAATACTGCAGATGCCGCAAACAAACTGCGCGATACTTATATCTCAGCAGCAAGAACAGGAATGATGTCTATGACTGCACGCATGTTTACAATGCGAATGGATAACACCTACAAGGGTCTTGATCTCATGTGCTGTATTCCTGTCAATGACGAATTTTCCGGAGCTGAACGGGAAGAATTTGCCAGCACTCCGGCATTATGTATCTACTATCGAGGCCCATACGAAGGAATCGGGACTGCAATTGCTGCTTTAAGCGCATATGTTCAGCAGAACCAGGTGGAAACAACAGGATATTATCGCTGCATCTACCTGGAAGGACCTCCTAGCCGGGGGAAAAACAGTAATGATTATATTACACAGGTCGCTGTACCAATCCAAAATAGTTAAATTTTTCAAATGTTGTTTTTGCATATTGACATCCCCGGTTTATTGTTATAAACTTACCTTGGGTTGATAATTATAAACCACATATAAAAAGGAGGACGAAACATATGCTAAACTTTAAAAAACCACATACATGGGTAGCTGTCTTTGTTGTTGCGGTCATTGTAATCGTAGCTGCCAACTTCCTGACAAATCAAAAAACGGTGGAAGGAAAAGATTCCATCAGCGATACTACAAACACACAAATTGAGAACGCCGAAGTGGAAAGCACCGAAGTTCCTGTAACAGACAATGCAATTGACGAAAAAACAAAACAAAGCATTCTTGATTGGGCACAGGCCTTTGCCAAGCGTGACGGTGACAAAATTGTTGAGATGGCAACCAAAGATGCACAGAAAACTCTCGAAAATGAAAACTTGTTGCAGACAGGCAAACAGAATGGAAAAACTTTTCATTCCTTTGGATGGTCCAGCCCCTGGCCGGGTGCTGTCAATAATACCAGCCTCCCACCCTACATGCTGTATTCCACAGATGTCAAAAATCAGACTGCTGACATTCTTTATTATGCAGAAGTTTCCGACCCGCATGTGACGATGTGGAAAGAAACCATCCACTACGCATGGGAGAATAAAAAATTCCAGGTAACAGGCGAAACATTAGAAACTTATGACAGCATCACATCCGGCAAAGAATTTGACATTGCATACCTCGGTGGTTTCCATGATACACTTATGGACTACACAGCAAATGGTCTCGGCGAGGCAGCAAATCAGAATGCCGGCCGCAGCGATGGATATGATCCGGAACACGAATATAATCTGTATGATGCCATTGAAGCTGCACACTATTTTCTGAACATTCCAAACGATGAAACCAAAGTCCGTATGGATGTCGTGCCAACACAGGAAGAAAACCGTGTCGTCATCCGCATCACTTTTCTTACCGACGGCGAACAGCGTATGATCGAAATGGTTCAGTCATGGGGTGAAAATGGTATCTGGGTTCCGCAAAATCACCTTGATTCGGAAACAGATACTGCTGAAATTTTGAAAAAAGCAGACGGAAATGCATCTTCTGATGTTTCTTCCACAGAAGAAAAAACAACAGAAGTTCCAACCGGCATGGAATAAAATACTTCTGTTGAAGAATAAAAAGAGGAACAGATATTATCGTATCTGCTCCTCTTTCATTGTCTTATATTCTATTTGAATTAGCCAAAGTATCTGTCTAACAGACCTTTAAGGGCTTTACCATGTCTTGCCTCGTCTCTAGCCATCTCATGAACGGTATCATGGATTGCATCGAGGTTATTCTTCTTAGCGCATTTTGCAAGATCAACCTTTCCAGCTGTAGCACCAAACTCACAGTCAACTCTCCATGCAAGGTTGTCCTTTGTTGTAGCTTTCATGTTTGGCTCAAGATCCTCACCTAACATCTCAGCAAATTTTGCTGCATGCTCAGCCTCTTCATAAGCTGCTTTCTCCCAATAGAGACCGATCTCCGGATATCCCTCACGATGAGCAACACGTGCCATGCAAAGGTACATTCCAACTTCTGAGCACTCACCCTCGAAGTTTGCCTTCAGCTGATCGAAGATGAACTTCTTATCTTCATCACTGATCTCCGGATTATTCTTAACAGTTGAAGCGTATACGCCAAACTCATGCTCCGCTGCGAGAGTAAGATCTCCCTCTACCTTCTTGAACTTGTCAGCGCCAACATGGCATACCGGACACTCTGCCGGTGCTGCTTCTCCTTCATAAATGTAACCACATACTGTACATACCCACTTTGTCATATTAAATGTCCTCCTTAAAAATAATTTAGTAGTTTAACTTGTTTGTTTCTTTGCGCAATCCGGACAGAGCCCATAGAATTGAACCGTATGCTTTTCAATAATTCCCGGGAATTTCTCGGCTGCAAGTTTGTTTAAATTGTCCTGTTGCGGTAAGTCGAGATCCATTACACAACCACAACCCCTGCAAGAGAAGTGATAGTGGGGAGCAGGATTTCCATCAAACCTGTCCGGGCCCTCATTTACCGTGATTTTTTGGATCTCTCCCAAATCAGATAACAGAGAAAGATTCCGATAGACAGTTCCAAGACTGATGTTAGGGAAATCATCCTTAATGCTTAGATAAACCGTCTCCGCAGTAGGATGATCATACCGGTTCACCAGACACTGCAGGATTGCTTCTCGTTGGCGACTTTTCTTAATCATGTGTCTCCTTTCAAATCAATAATAAGAACTGTTACTGGTATTAATATAACAGCAAGATTCCTTTTTGTCAATCTTTTTTAAATATTTTTTTCATCTTTCTCATAAACTATTATGAGAATAATTGGAGACAACCAAAAGTGAAACGTTTTGTTACTTATATCTATGAATACGACGGGGGCGCCCGTGGCAGAAATGTCGGCTTTGTCCGCACAGATATACGAAATGACGGTTGCCGCATGGATCTACATATCCGGGGACTGAACTGTTCCAAAGCGAAAGCCACCATCTATTTTGTGATTGCCAACGCACCAGTGATCGGCATTCCCGTTGCGGAGATGATCATTTCCCAGGGTGTCGGTCAGGCAAAGCTGATGTGTCCGCAGGGAAATATCGGTTCGAGTGGTTATCACACGAACCAGATTGATGCGATCGTCATACGCTACCATTCCGGTCAAATACTTGTGAGCAGCCTTGTGCCGGAGCCCGATGAAGAAGTTCTGCACGGGAATTTCCGAATGTGGGATGAACTCGAACCTGACACGCCTGTTGCATCGGAGAATACGCCACCACCCACGCCGGATGAAAACACTCCCACCCCACCCACGCAACCAAATCCGGTTACGGATGTCCAAAGGAATTCCTCTGTACCTACACCGGGATCTATCGAAAATACCTCCCCGGTAGAAATTCTGCCCGATACACCGCCAAATCATACCACCGCGGTCAAAACCAAAGTTCCCGCGCCGGATATAACATCGGACACAGAAAATCTACATCGGGAAGATTCTGTGCAGAAAGAGACTATGCCGGAGGAAACCATGTCAGAAAAAACCATGCTGGAAAAAAGCGTGCCGGAGGAATCTGCATCCGAAGATACGATGTCAAAAGAAACAATATCAGAAGAGACTGCTCCGGAGGAAACCATCACCAGAAAACGGATTGAGATTACCGGAATCCGTAATCTTCCACGCGCCAACTGGTATCTTTGCAACAACAGTTTTCTGGTACATGGCTTTTTTAACTATCATTATTTACTTTTAAAGACAGTGGAAACAGGGGATAAAAAGCGCCTTTTTCTCGGTGTCCCCGGCATTTATGAACAGCCCGAACGCATGATGGCGCTCATCTTTGGATTTTCCGAATTTGAACCGGAGCCGTCAGAAAAAAACGGCTGCAAAACCAGTTCTTCCGGTGACCGCACCGGTACATTCGGATATTGGATGTGTGAATTATCACCTTAAATCAGAAGGGAGCAGACTGTATTGCAGATGGTCGATCCATATGCCGTGCTGGCAACTATGCTCTCTGCACAGTCCCTCACGGACAAAGCCGACTCTTTCCAACAGGTGAATGCTTGGCGCATTGCCAGGTTCCACGTAGGCAGCAATACGATGCATGTTAAGTTCCGTAAATACCGTGTTGGCTAAGACTGTTAATGCCTCGGTTGCATACCCGCGGTGATGTATCCGGCTGGAGAACTTATAACCAACCTCGCAGCAGTAACAAGGCGCATGCAGGATATTAAAGAAACAAATTGTGCCGATAATGGTGTTCGGATTGGTCTTCTCATACACATAAAACCGGAACAATGTTCCCTCGATTGCTTTGTTAAACTCGATATACAGAGCCTTTTTCTGATAATCTGTTGTATAAAATCCAGGCATACGATCCGGTTCATAGCGTTCAAACAAAGCTTTGTCCCTAAGATAAAAATCCAACACACTGCTGCCGTACTCCGGCTTGATGATCTTTAGTAAAAGTCGTTGCGTTTCATATTCAAATAACATTCTTTCTTCCTTTGATTCTTTTCTCGTGATATACTACTATCATACTGATGTTGGAGGAAAATGTCCATGACAGTTGATGAAAAGTTTATGAAAGCAGCAATCACACAGGCGCGCAAAGCCTACACCATCGATGAAGTTCCGATTGGTTGTGTGATCGTACAAAATAATAAAATCATTGCAAGAGGTTATAACCGGCGGAATATCGACAAAAACACACTGGCACACGCAGAGCTTTCTGCAATCCGCAAAGCCAGCAAAAAGACCGGAGACTGGCGACTGGAAGACTGCACGATGTATGTCACCCTAGAACCGTGTCAGATGTGTGCCGGCGCAATCGTACAATCCCGCATGAAACGGGTGGTGATCGGTTCCATGAATGCAAAGGCAGGGTGTGCCGGTTCCGTTTTGAATCTTCTACAAATGCAACAGTTTAATCACCAGGTGGAAATCACCCAGGGAGTTCGTGAAGAAGAATGCTCACAGATGCTTTCCCAGTTCTTCCGGGAGCTGCGCGGGCGCAAAAAAAGAAAGGCCGATCCGATGTGATGGATCCGCCTTTCTTTTTTGTTTGCTTTTCTTTATGAACGGGCAGCCAGAGTTGCCAGCTTCTGCATAATCGCACTTACATCCTGCATTACATTCGAATTTTCTTCCTCTGCCTGCATCGTCTCGCCTGCGTGCGCCGATACCTGCTGGGAAATCGCTGAGATTGTCTGAATGGAATCTATAATTTCCTTATTTGCACTCTGCAACTCGGAAATGCTTCTTGAAAGTGCATCCGCATTTTCCTGAATTGCCCGTGTATTGTCCGCAATGCTCTCAAAGCTTTCTTCCGCATTGGATGTGCCGGTCTTCTCTTCGTTAATTCCTTCTACCATCTTGGAAACAACGCCGACCACTTCCATGATTGCATTGGACACATTGCTGATCAGTTCTGTAATATGTGCGGTTGCTTCTTTGGTTCTCGTTGCCATACCGGAAATTTCTGTTGCAACAACGGAAAATCCTCTTCCTGCCTCTCCGGCACGGGCAGCTTCAATACTCGCATTCAGTGCAAGAAGACTGGTCTGATTCGTAATGCCACCAATTAATTCCACAATAGAATTCATCTCATCCATATACTGATTCAGATTCTCCAGTTTTTCAGTAACAGCAATTCCATTGTCAACGGAAACTTCAACTTCCGATGCAAGGTGCTCAATATCCTGCTTGCCTTCCTCTAAAGCCTTCAAAGTCAAAGCCATGCTGCTTCCGATTCCTTCCACAGCTGCTGCAACTTCATCCACCTTATCCTGAATTGCCTGTGTCTGCTCCAACTGGTTCTGCACATGTTCTGCAGTATCAGACGCACCTGCAGATACTTCCTGCATAGCCTCTGTCGTTGTCTGGGATGCTGTCGTCAGTTTTTCAAAACGTACATTGATATCTGCAATATTGCTTGAAAGCTGTTTTCCAAGTTCTACATTGCTTTCCAAAAGATTTTCTGCCTGTGCTTTTGCATGTGCCACTTCTGTAAATCTCCGTCGTGTATTCTCGCGAATCACTTTTAATGTAAAAACAGAATTAGCGCAAACCATGATCATAACAACAATCTGTATAATTGCAGCTTCTATTCCATGATAACCAAAACCGCCTTTTGTTGCACCAAGTACAACAACAATAATGCTCTCCAATATGGTGCCCATATTAATCAAAAGAAGATAACGAATATCACTGTAAGTAGTAACAACAAAAACCATCGGAATTACAAATACATAAATCAGGTTCGTTGGTGATGTGAAGAGACAAATGGTGTAAAACAATGCGAATCCATAAGAAACCAGATGTTTGATCATCGCATGCTCTGTATTACTTTTCCAACAGATCACCTCGCCGATCAAAGGTATGACACCAATGACCGTAGCGATTGCCATATATACTGGAGACAGTTGTCCTCTTACGATTTCCCATATCATAAAAAGCACCATAACCGCTACTGTACTGATATGCGCCAACATTGCCATGCGATTCGACCGCGTCAATTCCGAAGTTTCTTTTGTTTCCATCTTCATAATTCCCCCTCTCGAAACATTTTACCCACTTATAGGACTATTTTCCTATCTTTTAAAGTAGCATAAATATACACATACTTCAAGAAAATCCTTCTATTTTTCCACAACTACCTGACCGATTTCATACCCTTTGTCTTCATAAGTCTGCTCATTTGCCAGCAAAATCGGCAAACCGGATGTCGAATCCGTCAAAGAGAAATATGCCGTACTGCTGCCTCCTTCAATTTTGTCCAACGGAATGGTTGCCGTCAGTGTCTGTTTCTTTTCCGCATCATTCCCACCAGACAGTTTCGACAGCGTCTGCTTCAGTTTCACATCATATTTCTGTCCATCTTCTCCATAAAAAGTGAGCTTTGCTTCACACGGCTTATAGATTGGTGCAAATCCCACATTCTGCATGGTAACTGATACCTGCAATGTGTCTTTCCAGAAATCCTGTTTCATCTGCACCTTTTTAATCAACAGCCGATATCCCATATGGCGTTCCATATAGGACAGACCATCCATACCATCGTAACAGTCTCCAGTTGCCACTTTCGTATTTGCCCATTTGTTCAATACATTCGCATCATAATCCCGATTCAGATAAGTCACATGCATCGTCTTTAAATCTGTAAGTGCGTTGTCGAAATCATTGTATTCATTGTCCACAATGACCTCGCCGCCGTTTGGGACATTTTTACACAGCGTGTTTTGGAATTGAAGTTCATCTCTCCGGCGCCATGCACTGTATATTCCGGCTTCGGATGCACTTTTGCATCCATAGGTTCCATAATCACCTTCATTTCCAAGCATTCCATCATTAAATAGACCAAGCCTGCCATAATATTTGGAAGAACTATTCTTCAGTTTTTTCACACTTCCTGTCTTCGTAATTATCCGCCATTGTGCAGGCATCCGCACAGAAAGATACGTTGTCTTGTCGCTGACATCCAGATATTGTTTTGCAAGTGTCCGAAGTGATTTCTGATCTACATACTTCGTCCCATTCATTTCGCCCCAATTGCCGACAAACAATCCCTGTAATGAAAAAATAATATCTGCATTTTCCCGCAACACGGATTTTACCTGTTTCATATGATTTAAGATAATATCAATGCTGTCCGGCTCATACAATTGATTTTTACCATCCCAATCATACAGGAAACGCACCAGATAGGTCTTGTTCTCCTGTCGCAAAGCATCAAATAATTTCTTTATATTTTGTAATCCCGCATCCGAAATTTTACCATTTCGATATTCCTGCAAATTTATCTCGATCAGAGCCAAAGTGGTATCTGTATCATTTGCAAATTTCTGTTTTACCAATGTGGTATAATCTACACTTTCGTCCTTAATCCAAAATCCATAAATATAATAAAAACCTCTGTTGGGATTCTGCAATTCAATGGATGACTCAGTAAATGTTTCTGCTGTTGCAGAAACATTCCAGTGAAAGTGAAAATATCCACCGGCACTTCCTGTCATCAGCAAAACTAATGCGATCACGCAGCCACATATCTTATATCTAGTTTTCATATGCTCCCTCATTTCTTAAGAAATATAATCTATATGGATTTTGATGAACCATATAACAGATAAAGTTATCATCTTCATAATATACGTTCACATCATTTGGATAACTTTCTGAAAAATTCCGGCACCAGTAATACATTTTTGACTCCAGAATCGATCTGCTCGTCAAATCCGAATATGACTGTGATTCCTTCGAAAAAATAAGCATAGCAGAATTCGCCAGCGTCTTGGAGATTCCTGCTTTTTTAATATTATCGCCTTCGCTTGTATAAATCTCCTGATAGTATTGTGAGTATTTTTCAGCAGCAAGCCATTCCGGTCCGGTGAAGAAATGACTTTGTGCATACTGAATCGGTTTCTTTTCCACATAGAAGAACAGATACTGCGTCGGCAGTGTATAACCATCACTGTTTAATTTACGCAGAAAATTCAACATCTCTTCATGCCGTCCATATTCTACAACCTGATGCAGTTCATCGGTTGTAGAAATAATTGTATAACTGTTGTTCGGGAAATTTGTTGTTATATTATTGGTAACGTCTACTACGGAATTGTACCTTGTCAATTCATAATACAAATATCCGTGATAAACTCCAAAATAATTGGTCGCAACATAAATTCCTGCTGTACAAAGCAAACTTAAGATTGGCAGCGTAATGCGCAATATCGTCTGTCCAATCAGGAAAATCAATGCGTCCACCGGTATGGCCATCATTGCTAAGATCAAAAGCTGTTCTGTCGAACACAGTCTTGCTCCCGCGATAATTTCCGGCAGTCCCAGAAATGGTGCTGCATACAAAATCATAAATACGACTGAAGATAATATCATTCCAAAATAACTTTCAAACGGAAGCTTCCGGCATGCAATCAGTGTAACAATCCAGCTGATTCCTCCAAACATCAATGCCAATACTGTAAATTTAATGATCCATGCCGCACGTTCTTCTCCATACAGTGTCGCATATCCATATGTATAGGTTTCCTGCGCATAGTGAACAATTTTTTCCCAGATTTTCTCCCCGTATCCTTTCACTTTCTGCATCATGGAAGGTTCTACAGCCGGCTGCTGCATGTTACTGATTTCCGATGGCACTTGTGTGGATTGTATATTATTTAATTCGCTATTATCTGAAATCTCACTGCTTCGCTCGGTTTCTTCTTCCTGATTGATCAGTTCCTGTGCCTGCTGGGCTCTTCCTTCTTTCGTATCCTCACCGCTTATGACATTTAATGCCCAGCCAATCGATCCCTGAAACGATGTACCCGTAGCAAAAGCCACTCCCATCGGCACCGCTGGAATAAGAACTCCAATGACAGCCGCAGCAATCAGCGAACGTAAATTGCCCCTTTTAAATAATCGATGGATTCCGAACACAACAAATGACGCACACAGGAAAAATGCCATAATTGTTACATAAAAGTGGATTGCAAACGATGTTGCCAATGCCATCATAAACAAAAACAGATCCCCATCCCAGACAATCCACTTGCTCTTTCCGTTTCCTTTCCGCTGCTCACGCTCCCCACGCAGATATCGGATCAAAAATAATGCACACAAAAACTGTGTATATAAACCAAATTCCTGTGGTAACGTCCACTGTAGTCTTGACATACTGAACACTTCATCAACACACACCAGATCAAGTGTCAGAAATGCAGCAAGAATCAACAGAATTGTATAACGGGACTTCATAAACTCTTTGAACAGACAATAGATTGCCAGTAAAAACGTAACAATATGGATTCCCGCCAGAAAAAGCAGACAACTGTATACCCGGATACCGAACACTACATGCATTGCATAGATAAAACAATGCATTGCCTCCGGATAGATTCCTGCGGAAAATGCTTTTCCTTCTATCAGACCATATATCCATGCATGATGCGTATACATATCACCAAATCCATACGAATGATCCATAAAAGCACCGTATGAAAAATATATCATGCCAAATACCAGAATACACAAAAGTACAAAATATTCTATTTTGTGTCCTTTCAGCTTTTTGGATGCCTGCTTAAAAAATTTCTTTATGCAATGCCCCGCTTTTTGCGTTGCACGTAAAGCATATAATTTCCATCCCCTTGTTCCAATTAATAACTGATGCAGATGGACAAGTCCCGTGTCACTCCACTTCTTTCCCCATAACAGGGAGGCTAAGACACTACCGTAAAACAAAAACCAAACCAGCCACTTATGTAATATATGAAGTACACCTAATCCCAATACGCAAGTGCTGATGAGCATAATGGAAACCGTAGAACAAAAAGCGAATCGATATGTACGGCTTTTTCCTTTTAAATGTTTGCGAAATAATACCGATGGCCATGCATACATCAAAGCAACATATGCCAATAGTACTTTCACAAACTCTCCAGCCCAATATGCTGTATTCATTTGGTTTTCCTCCTTTCCTTGATTTCTTCACTATGAAATATTCCGGACCTCTCCCAGCACATTATCGAAACAGGTGAATCTGTTCCATGAATTTACTGCGCTTATGCGTTTTCTTCATAATCGCCCGACTGGATGTCCCCCGGACTTTTCGATTCCGGTATAAAAATCCACATAATGTCATAACCCATAACGCCGGATACAAAACAATACACCGGCTCGCCTTTGGATATGTCAGTTTCATCTGATGATGAAACTCTCTTATATAATCTGTCAGTTTTGTTCCACGAAGCACGACCATACGGTCTGTGTCAGAATGTCCAAACTCTTCTGCTTCGAATACTTCTTTCATAAAAGAAGTCACTGTCTTTTTATCGAAAGACTCCCTGTCTACAAGAAATGCTACCTTTTTTCTGTCGAGTTGTAAATATTTCACACACACAGCGGTAATTATGGAAGCAAATCCAATCAGCCCACTTCCTTCCAGAAGCTGTATAAAGGTATCTTTTTCCTCTTTGCACACTGGCTTTTCCCAGAAGACTACCCAGTCGCATAAAAGTTTTAATCCAAATCCGGCACGCAAAAAATGCTGTAACATATGGAGCAGTAAATAAAATGCCTGATAGGCATCTGTTGCCAGTTCAAATGTAACTCCCATGACATCCTGCAATTTCCGATGTTCAAAAAAAGAGGCCTGGCATTGTTGTAAATAAGCATTTATCTTCTCGCTGTCAAACGCTTCTGCCAAGGTAACGTGGAGTTCCACTTCAATGCCGTCATCACCGGTACATGCAATATGATGATTGGCTGCCTGATGTTCCTTTTTGTGAAATCCATGCTTTTCAAGAATTTCACATGCACGCTCCGCTTCTTCCTTATTCTTCATAAGAATATCAACATCACCCGATTTCCGGTATTCCGGTACCGGATAGAAAGCTGCCACTCCGCTTCCTTTCAAAAGGATTGCATCAATCCCGTGTTCTTTCAGTTCCTCGATAATGGATTTACTCAGAAACAGTAACCGGTAACTTTGCTGTACGGTCTGTTGCCCCTTTTGTTCCAAAATCATCCGCTGTGCCTGTGGAAGATCTGCCTCCTCCAGAATATCAAATAAAAATGGCAGCACTTTGTGCTTTTCTGCCACTTGCATCAATGCATTCCAGTCAATTTTTCTGTCGGAATCAAAGCTTTTTTTCCCATGCAATGCAAGGGATAGTATTTTGCATAATTCTGTTTCCTCGCTATTCAACAGTTGTTCCATGAACCGGTCTCCTATTTTTTATGATTCTCTTTGCGATTCGAATTACTTTTTGAAATTCCTGCTTACGAAAATAAAACAGCAAAAGCAATACATTCGGAATAACCACACATATTCCCAGCCGCACGACAAGCTGCACAATTACATTTCCCTGCACCATGCCACATACAACATCCGTTATCAGCCACGCAACACCAATCCCCAATGTATAAATAAAATATTGCAGATAGAAATGGTATGGTGAGCGATTCAACCGGTGTCGGTACAATACATACGGCTCCACCCAGACAGATGTCAGCATCGTGCTGAAAAACGTACCTGCAAAAACGCCAAATGTGCCAAATCTCGATACAAGCACAAGAGAAATTACTAGATTTAAAATGGCCTCCACGATTGCTTTGTACCGATCGAACCAGAATAATCCCATGGAATCCCGGAAGGTCAATGCTGCCTTTCTGGTTCCATTAATGAAGAAATTAATACAAAGAATCAAAACGATTTCTTTTGTAAACAAATAATTCTTTCCAAATGCAATCTCAACAAATGGATTTAATAATTCAAACAAACAGATTGCTGCAAATCCATATAACCACTGCCCGATGAAAAATGCAATATCAAATACATTCTTTATAGCATCCGAATCTTCCGTTGCTCCCAGATTTCCAACACTTGCCGTAATGCCCTGAAAAATCTGATCCAACACCTGCCGCACAGAACCTATGACAAGATAATAATTCGAGTAGATACCCACGCTGACAACTCCGACAAAGGAAGATATCAACAAATTGTCTGTGTTGTTCACAATCACATTGCCAATCTTGTGCATCATCATTGCCCGGATATTGCGATAAATGCTCTTTTTTTCTTCCCTACCCATTTTTTCATGGCAAGGTTCCTTCAGATATGGGAACAGTTTATCCGCTTTCCATGAAATTGCAATATTCGATAAAACTGTGCAGATAATATAGATACTTAAAAAGAGTATGAAGTTACGGGTAACCAAAAGAACAATGATCTGGCACACATCCTGTATCAGCAAAAAAATTGTCTGGTAAACCAATACAATATAGTTCATTTGATGCGCATCGATCAGCGTTCTTTTATATACTAACAAATAAGACAATACTGAATTTGAAAGATACAGCAGATAGATCAATATTAAATGATCCACATCCGGACGATTCTTCATCAGAACATCCATAAACGGGATCAAAGCAAGTCCAACTACTGTAACACACAGTGCAGTTGCCCGATAAAAATTCTGATACATCCGCATCAACTGTTGCTGCTTCTTTGTGTCTTTCTGTGCTATCGGCAGATACAATGCATAGGTGATCGCCGTTCCCACTCCGAGTTCCGTTAGCGATAATACATTTAAAATGTCGGTAAATAATCCATTAATTCCAACATAGTTTTCGTTAAGTACATGCGTGAATACCACGCGGGTAACAAACCCCATGAGAATGGCAATGATTCTGGAAATAAGTGCAACCGTAGTATTTATTGCGGAATATTCTGTTCTGCTTTTTTTCCCCACGATGATACACTCCTTTCCATCCCTTTATTTTTCGAATGATGATTTTTCCGGGAATATGTTCTCAAATGCCTTCTGCAACTGCTCCCTGGCTCTGTCAAAATCAATCTTTTGATTACTGTCATTGATGCATACTGCTTTACATTTCCTCTTTTGTATACATTTTGTCAATCGAATATTCTGATTATCAACATTGAAATATCTGAGATACTTTCCGATATTTTTTGGAACAAAATTACCCGTAAGCTTCTGCCATTCCCGCAGAACGTACTGGTTTACATCCTCCCGGCTCCGGAATTTATGCTGGCAGGTTCTGTCCAACAGTTCCGGTTCTTTCTCCCATATGGTTTCGTAGGTGCTTTTGCACAACGGCGATGGTCCGTGTACGGTATAAAATCCAGTGAACAACGGAAATGCAAGTTCCAGAAAATTATAACAAAAATACAGAAACGGATATCCCACATGAAAATATTTCAGCGGCTGTTTCCTTATATTCTCTCTCTTACGAAAATACTTTGCAAGCATCATCGCATTATTCAGATAGATATATGGCATCACATCATTTTCTGTGTTTGCCACATCCGGCTGTAGTGCAAGCATATCTTTTGGCTTTCCATTTACAAAGAAATCCTGCGGCAACACTTGCTTCAGCAAAAATATATCATCATTGAAATACACAAAATGTTCAGACAGTCCCGGGATTCTATGAAAATTCAGTTCGATGGTATGCGAGTTAAAAGTCGGAAGATACTGCTCGGGAATATACGCATTGTGATTGACAATAACAAGCTTCGGATTACTCGTATCCAGCCACTTTGGCAAATGTCCGCAGGTCACAAAATAAATTTTGTGAACCCATGGCGCATTCTTCTCTACGCCGCGAAACCAGTACTGCAAATTGTCCCAGTCACGATATCGTTCGTCCCGGTCATCGCATAGAAGCTGTTTTTCATCTCTGCGTGCATACCATTCTTTTTCTCTTTTCCACTTTTGATCGTTGCCATCTACCCATGCAATCACAAAATCAATTGGTTCATTACTTTGTTTCATCTGTCTTTCCATTTTCTATAACTTCCATTTATACAGCATCCAGCCTGCCAAGATATAACTCCCTGTCTTTTTGTTGCCCCACAAAATAAAGTTTTGCATTATCTTTTCTTCGTCTGGTCTCTAAATACAGCTCATATGCCACATCTTTTACGAGACAGGAAAAATCAATCACAATCTCCCGCCGTTCATCCGGCAGAATATTTCCAAAACCCGTTGTAAGATCCATATATGCAACATCGCCATCGCTGCCTTTTGCGATGATCCTTGCTTTGCAACTGTCATACAGCGGTGCAAAACCGGTGTTGGCAACAACCAGTATGAGCTGCTTTTTCTTCCAGGCCATCCGCTTTACTTCCAGACGATATCCCAGATGGTTTCCCACATAATCATACAGGCTTTCTCCATCTTCCACCTTAATTTCTTTCCACATATCCAGAAATCGCGGATCATAAATACTGTTCAGATAAGAAACCTGCATTTTTCTCAGATAAGATATCACTTCCGAAGAAATATCTCCCTCCACTTGTGGAAACAGAACTTCTCCACCTAATGGTACCTGTGTCATCTGCTTATGCATATAATGCAGTTCGTCCTCCATACGCCACGCATCCATCCATGCGCTTTCTTCTCTTGATGCAGTTCCAAATGTCCCCATGTCGGTATCATCCGCAAGCATTGCGTCATTGTAAAGTCCATAGACATCCGTTTTTTCTTCCGGTGCATACATCATACGTGTAAACGCCGGTTTGCGCAACGCGATACGGATCATCCCGCTTGTTGCCTGCCACCATGTCTCTGTAAGTTTTTGAATCTGTTTCGGATGCATGAACTTCGAGGAGTGCATCTCTCCCCAGCTTCCGATAAAGATTCCCTGCGATACCAGAATGCTTTTTGCATAGGTTGAAACCACCGGTCCTAACTGCTGCATATGTTCCATCACGCGCATCAGCGTGGATGGCTCAGAAGCCAGTCCATTTCCATTGGTGTCATAACAAATACGAAGTATGATATCTTTTTTTGCATTCTGAAACCGTTTCAATATCATCTCGGTAAAAAGCAATGTATCCCTGTCAATTTCTTTTTCCCGAAACTGCCCGATGTCCAACCGTAACAAAACGAGTGATTCCTGTTCTTCCAACGGAAGCCATTTTAACTGTTCCACATCTTTCTTTCCCGGACAGAATGTATATATATGATACCAGCCACGCCCCGGACTGTAGTATGGCTGCAGTTGTGTGTTCTCCCGATTCAAAGCCGGTCGCAACTTGTATTTATATTCACTCTTTTTCAAAAACATCCTGCATCCCTGCTCCCGCATCTACTTTTAAAACCTTTATACGAAATGTAACCGCCAAAATAGAAAACACCATACGAAACATGTACATAATCGGTTTCAATCCGTGATGCATACTGACTCCATTGTTACGCGGATGCATAACCGCCGGTACTTCCTCAATTTTAAATTCCAGAAGCAGCATCTGAACAATCATATTTGCATCCGGATACTTATCATCAAAATGTTTGTATTTGGAATAATACAGCACTGCCTTACGATTCAGTCCCTGTAATCCCGTAGTTGGATCAGAAATCTTTTTTCCTGTAATGACACGAATCATCCACCGGAACAGACGATAAGCAATCTTCTTTTTATGAGAAGTCGGATAAGCTTCACTTTCTTTCAAAAAGCGTGACCCCAACACAATATCCGGACATCTTCCATCTGCATCCTGTTTCTTAAGTTTTTTATACAACACCGGAATATTGCAAACATCATGCTGCCCATCTGCATCCATCTGAATGACATAATGGTACTTGCGCCGGATTGCATATTTATACCCTAACTGTAATGCACTTCCATACCCCAGATTAAACACATGGGTTACTAACGTATATCCCCGTGCTTTTACCAGCCAGTTTGTAGCGTCAGAAGAAGCGTCATTCATTACCAGCACATCTGCATATTTGCAGATTCCCGCCTGCTCCAGCTGTTCGAGTACCTTTCCTATATTCTTTTCTTCGTTGTAGGCTGGCATAATAATCAGTAATTCTTTATGTCCTTTTTTATCCATAGCCGTCCCTCATTTATCATCTTAATAAATTATCCAGTAACTTTTTATCCTCTTCGTAAGTCACTGTACGCTGCATCGCTGCTTGTCCGAACGCATTCCGCAAATCAGGATGCTCCGCAAGCTGCCGGATAGCTTCTGCCAGTGCACCCGGTTTCAATGGACGGACAAATCCATCCACTCCATCTGTAATCTGTTCCTCGTTGCTATCCGATGCCACAATCGCACATCCCAATGTCTGTGCTTCCTGTATCGCAATGCTTTTGCCCTCAAACATGGTCGCATGTACATACAAATCCGTCTGCGCAAAATACGGATACGGATTATCCACAGCTCCCAAGAGAAGAAAATCTTCGGTAAGCCCCGCTTTTGCAATCTGTTTTTCCAAATTGCTTTGCTCCGGTCCTTCTCCTAAAACATACCATCTCGCTTTAAGTCCTGCTTTTTTTAGTTTTTCCATGGTTGCAATCGCTGTCGGATATGATTTCTGTGGAGTAAGCCTTCCTACCGTAAGAATCCGGATTCCATCATAATTATCGGAAAAACCACCATAACTTTTCGCTTTTCGACGAATCATATCCTGATTGATCACATTATGGAAAACATGAGTATATGATTTGCACTCCGGATATACTTCAAGAAATTTCTTTTCGACGTTCTCTCCAATTGGAAATACCGCATCAAATTTTGTATAACAATCACGATCCAACTGTCTGGTATATCCTGCCTGCGTATAATCAATATGTATAAAAGCCGCCTTCTTTTTTGCATTTACATGATCTGCAACATAGTAAGCTGATCCGCCTTCGAGATATGCCACTGCCAGATCATAGGTTTCGTTCTGTCGTTCTGCGCCATCCGCTATCATGCGCCACAAGAGTTTGTCCGGCTGTATCCGTTTTGTTTTGATCATATGACCTAATGCACGAATCATATATACAGATAACCGCAACGCATTTCCATGCACGGCTGCCGCATGACGGATGGTTCGATACATCTGCTTTTTTCCATTCTCTTCTAATACAGAGGTTCTGATATAACGTTCATTCACCACATGTACTCCTGGCGGAAGCTGGTCAATCATTTCTCCCTGCCCCATCAGAACAAACAGTGAAAGTTCGTAAGTATCTTCTTTACCCAATTTTCGTAACAATTCCAGCAGTGCCATTTCGGCCCCCGCCCGACTCAGTGTGTTAATCACGAACAGAATCTTTTTTCTCATCCGTCAAAATCCCCAGCTTGTGTAAAATTCTTTCATTTTCCTGATTCAAAAGCGATACCTGCATGGCCAGCTCCTGATTTTTCATACTCAACACTGACACCGCCTTGCTTACTTTAAACAGCAAAAACAATAAAAGCAGACAAATAATAAACATGAAGATCAAGAGGCTCTCGTTCAAATGTTTTGACACTGCAGGTACTGCTCCCGTAATCACCAGGGCAATGGAAACAAACGCCCAAATCAATGCCATACTGTCATTTAGTTTCTGTCTGGTATATGCCCAGAATGCAAGAACCAAAAACAAAATTCCGGTTCCAACCATCAAAATTCTTATTATTGTCATCATTTTGTTTTCTCCTTTCGTCTGCGTTTTTTCTTATCATCACGTTTATATACGCAGGAATCCGGCATCTTTCCTCTCTTCACAGGGAACAGAATTCCGCGACAGAAAATATGCTCATCCAAATGTCTCTCCAGCCAGCGAATACGAAAATATGCTACGGTAAATCCAGCGAAGCTTCCAAGCACAACGCCCAGTCCGTACCAAATTGTTGATAAATGACTCGACAAAATGCTTCCCGCAAAGACCACAGCACAAAAGACCAGCGAAGAAAGCATTGCCCCTGCCATATCATTAAAATAGTACAGAAAAATAATTTCTGAATATAGCAGAAAAAGGATAAAATATCCTGCTGCAACGCACGGATAAATCTGCATAACCAGTCCGGCAAAGCCAAACCGTGGAAGTACAATCACACATAGAATGTAGATCACCACCGAAATAATAAACTGGATACGTACCAGGTTGAGCAGTTCCGACGAAATCTGCCGGAACATGCGATCCTTTGCATTACGGATATCTTCCCAACGCCCACCGATGACTGCCTCCGAGTATGCCCGATACCTCTCATGAAAATGCATCTCCACACGGGAGATAAAAATGATCGTAGCGGAAATATTGGTAAACATTGCAATACAGGTTGCCATGTCATACGATGGTGCATAAACAAACGACTTTGCTACCACCATTTTCATATCCGTATTCCAGAAAACAAAGTTATGAATATATAATCCCAATGTATACAGGAAATTGATTGCCACAAGCTGCCAGTATTTTTTGAAATACGCAAGAACTTCTTTGTATCGGTTGCTGTTCTTCTTGAAATACCTTTTGATCGTCGCACCTTCTAATACTGCTGTTACAAAAAAACCGCAGGACAGCGAAAGGACCATACTGTACACCACTTCTCTATGAAGAAGTTTTACCAAAATTACCGAAAATAAAAATGCGAATATCATCCCGTCTATAAAGAAAAAAGAAATCTTCTGATAATCTTTACAAATTGACAAATAAAGCATCGAATAAAATACAAGTACAAGCGATATGTATCCACAAAATCCGGTAAATACGAACAGCAGATTGACACCGCCTACCACTCTTTCCCAGATACAAAACGGAATGCCAAGCGCACAGCTTAAAATCAGATTCAACAGCATACCAATATTATAACATGGCAATATATTTTCATATTTTTCCTCATAAATCACATCTGACATATAACGGGACAACACCGCATTAAAAGGCGCTGCCGTCAAAAGAGAAAAGATGAAAATATACAGTATTGTTCCTGCAAAAAGCCCTCTTCTGGCATATCCCACCTGGTCATATCCCAGAACAATGCTCATCAGCATCACCGTACCGATGACCACCAGCATCGGTGCAATGGTAACCATAATACTGTATGCAAATCCTACCAGATGCGCCACGAGAGTCTGTTTTTCATATATTCTTTTTAGTCTGACTCCTATTCCAGCCATCGTTTTCTTCGCTCCTTACCACTCAATATCTTCAAATGACCAGTAAATCTGCTCATATGTCTTTTGCATATCCACTACTTTATATTTGCGCATCAGACGTTTATATCCATTTTCTCCCATGCGCTTTCTTCGATTCGGATGCGTTGCAAGCTGAACCATTGCATCCGCGATTTCCTCTACATTCATAATATGGGTAAGAATACCAGCTTCTCCAAAATCGTCATCTTCCCCATATATGAGTCCCCGGCAGTTTCCCACATCCGTTGCGATTACAGGTTTATGTGCTGCATAACTTTCCAGAATGGTCAGAGGCTGTCCCTCACTGATACTTGTCAGTATCGTCATATCCAAACCGCCCATATATTCCGACACATTGACTCTTCCGGTAAAAACGATGTCATCAATTTCCATAAGATCCACCATCGAAAAGCATTCCTTTGCATACTCTTCATCCTCATCTGTCGGCCCCATAATCCAAAGCTTGAGAGACGGAACTTTTTTCTTTGCATAGGCAAATGCACGAATCATTGTCTTTACATCTTTGATTGGTGTCACTCGAAGGATTGCTCCAATATGTATTTTATCATCCTGCATTTCCGGGAGTACCACAAGGTTCTCAAAGCGGGAAGGATCTACACCGTTTGGTGTCACCTGCGTTTTCTCCTCCGGACAGCCCAGTTCAATCTGCAATTCTCTGGCATGTTCGTATAAACTTGTCACTTTGTCGGCACGATCGTATGCCAGCTGAGACATCTTTCGAAACTGCTCAATCCATATATTTTTGTAG
Organism: uncultured Lachnobacterium sp.; assembly: GCA_900550545.1. GTDB lineage: Bacteria > Bacillota > Clostridia > Lachnospirales > Lachnospiraceae > Roseburia. Next base: position 49,252 of record URSS01000005.1, read on the forward strand.
ATTCCCTCTACCCATTTTGCACGGATAAGTTCCTCTTCTCTTTCCCTCGTATAAATACCATGTTCCGAAATCAGCAGACCACAACCATATCTCTGCTTTGCCATCGCTCCAAGCACCCCGGCATATCCTGTCGCGACACAGTGATATAAATCCGCTTTCGGCAGTTTCATTTTCAACGCCAGAAAAAGTGGCAGATACATGGAACGCATAGTCCATAAGAAATCTGAAAAAATAACTTCCGGATAACGGATACGGTAACAGTCTTTTACCGCCTGCAAAAACTGAGGTCCCATCAACAGATCATTCAACGAAAAATCTTTTTCGCCAAAAAAGCGGAACAGTGTATCCCAATCCACTTTCTGATTAATCAACAGACTTTTGATTGCCTCAAATTCGGTATCTGTCATTTTAATTTTGCGCATTTTGTTGCTTTTGGTTCCACGGAAATCATAGTCTTCCAAATATAATTCATGAATTTCCACTATATTTTCCGGAAGATCATACACAAACTTTCCACGAAAAGAACGGTTCGCAACGATGGAAAGAACGGTATACTGATAATCCGGAAATGTTTTTATCATACTGTTGACCCAGCTGGAAACACCTCCAACCACATATGGATAACAACCTTCTGCCACAATACAAATTCTCATTCCTGTTCACCACTTTTCTGTCCGCTGCCGTAATACATACCGCTCTTTCTGCCAACTTTGATCGTAATTGTATCTTTTTCTGCACAAATCAGATATGCACCGTCTTCGATTCTGGTAGATTTCCCGCCTTTTACCGATTTGACAGTCTCACCATTCAAACGCAGTACAAACCATGCCTGCTGATCAAAGTTGTCCACCTTAACCGTAATGTTGTCATTCTGGCGCTCCTGCTCGTAATCAATTGCAAGAAAACGGCGGATTCTCTGGTCACTTTCCGATAGTGTTGTATGTGTAAAAGCCTCAAAAGGCTTCCAGAACGTTGTCAGATTCGGAGAAAGTTTTCTTAGCATTTTTTCCCAGGAATCCTGCTCTGTCTCCGGATATGTAACCGAAAGTAAGTCCAACGTAATATTGGAATAACCGATCGCAGTCTCCATACTTCGAAGTTTCAAATCGTCCGAAAATGTATGTGTGATTCCTGCACTCGTAACTTTCTGCTGCGTAATATTTTCACCCGCATAGGAAATAATCGGACTCGTACTATCATCATCCGACACCACAACTGTGCGGACATCTTCATTTTTCAAGGCCTGTACTGCGTCAGCTTTCTGGCTGCCATCCCTCAGGTAGGCCGATGTAATCTTATAATCAGCTCCATAGTCTTTCCAGAATGGTTTGTCAAGCGTAAGTTTTTCTGAAACAGACAGATTCGAACGGTTCGTAGCACTCCAGCCCAGTTCCCCATCCTGCTCTTTTAACTGCTTCAAATAATATGCTACTTCTGAGCCATCCGGCTCCTGCTCATCATCATACGTAAACTGTGGAGAAACCATACAGGTAAGCTTTGCACCTGTTGTCTCCTGCAGTGCCACAAGAGACGGCCATATAATCTCACGGTATACAGCTGATGCAGACTGCGCATACAGTTCCTGCATTTTTTCTTCATTTTCCGAACTGAACGCAGGCATATCTGCCGCTACCAGATTCTGTGCATTGACTACAGGATAAATTTCATAATCGCTGATCTGTGCTGTCATTGCTGACAAAATACCAATGCCTGACACATCCGTAAGGAAATCATCATTCACACAGAACACCTTGGAATTGGTCGTTCCATACCGCCATATAACAGCAGGCAAAAGATTATTTTTTACAGAAGTCTTCTCCATATTCGAAAACTCTTCTAACAAACTTCGAGGCACTGTCTGATCAAAGACTTCGTCAGTAAGCGTACCCACCAGATACGTTTTCGTTCCTGCTCCGGTCACATACCACGGAATGTTATGATCTAAGTCCTGCCTCTTTTCGTCTTCCTTGTTCTGCGCCTCATAAATCCGCTCTCCACCAAGAAAGAATCCGGAAAACAAATGCATACCATTTAAGGTGACATTTGTACTCACAATGCGGTTGATTCCAAGCATCTGCTCTAATTGAGCACTTTTTTGGATTACAGAAACATCCGGCATCCGGGCAAAAATAATATTGACACCTTTGTCAATCCATTCCTGCAAAATGAGGATGTCAGCATCTGTTCTGACTGTTGTAAGTCCATCAAGAATGATCAACTGATTTTCCGGGACTGTCTCACAGGCAGACAATGTCTGGTATGTCTGCAGTGTTCTCTTTGAATACTCACACCAGGAGGATACTACTTTTGCGACATCTCCACTAACCGCACCGACATAAAAGACATCCGCTGATGCACTACTTCCTGAAACTGTGTCGGAAAATGTATTTTCCGCGTTCAAATGCGTATACGTGCTCTGGTCGTACTCGTTTACTCCGTATTCATTTAACTGATTTTTCATTACACCGGTAAACTGAAACATAAAAAACAGAATCAGCATCATAATGGCGACGGTAAGATAATTACGGCGCGATACCATAGCACTCCTTTCCGACAAAGAATTAACTAAATGTACGAATCAGTTCCAGTGTCTCTTTGTCAATTACTATATCCGATTGTTTCAATCGGTCTAATTCTTCAAAAAACTGCTTTTTCTTTCCGACCGTAAAATAATATTTCAAATAACATACATAGATGATCAATTCATCCGGATACATATCACGGCCTCTGTCACTCCACAATTTCATTTTATCATAAGATTGGATTTTCAAGAACAGATTGCAAAGCCATCCAATATACTGCGGGGTGAGTCTCCTCCAATCTCTCTCATACAAATAATCACAGGCTTTCTCCATCATATCCACAAAGGAACGCTGCTCTGCTTCCTGAAAAACTTCCTGTTTGAGGACGCCATTCATATATTCAATCAACAGACACGCATATTCACAGGAATCTTTCTCATTCCGGTTCATGGCAATAAACAATTCCTGTGTGTGGGCACGGAAATCATTCAATACATCACGAAGAACGGTTGCTGCATAATGGGAAGTCTCTGAATCATCGCTGTTCAATGCCAACGCAATGGATGCCAGAGATTCTTCTACATCTCCCCGCACCACATTCATCATAAGATTTCGCAGATTTCCCTTATCGCATATAACCAATGCCTCTTCAATAGGGACAACATTACTTTCCTGCTCTTCATCCGCATGAAGATATGTCGTGACACGTTCCTTTGAAAAGATGACATCTGCCAAATCCACATTCTGTCGGAAAAACAATACTCCAATAAGTTTTATCACCGCAAAAAACATCGGGCCGACCACCGGACACATCAACATGATCACCATACGAATCATATATTCCTTGACACTTTTTTCCCGAATCCTGCATTGAATAAAGTTCCAGATGCCATAGATCACAGCGACCAGAGTATTGAGGATCAGTACTACAATAAAAGCTTGTTCGCTTATGCTCATACCACATCATCCTCCTGTATGGAACATTCGAATCCAGCCTCCTGGAAACGGGTCTCAACCATGTCTGCCGATTTCTCGTTGGTATTTGCAAGAAGTGCATAGAGATTGCCATCCTCAAGTTCTCCAAGAAAATCGCTTTGACGAATCATCTTGCTCAAGGTATGTCCAGCCTCTTCCTTTGGCACTTCTCCTGTATCAATCAAAATCAAAGCACACTCTGTCAATTCTTTGTTTCTTGCATTCATATAGGCTTTGACCAAAGAACGGAATGCTTCCTGACCAAGGATGTTGGTACCCTCGATATAACGCTGTTCTTCCAGAGCAGACATGTAACGGTTTGCACGAAGCACCGCATTCTGTATCAGATAACCGATAACGGTAAGCATGTTTGCCTGTCCCAATGTCATGCGCTCCCATGGAATACCCCAGACCATAAGGATCAGCTGCATATTTTCCTCAGAATAAATGGCATCCGCCATCAGTGGATAACGCTCATCCATGTTTTTATTAATATATACTTTGTGTTCCTGCAGTTCCTCGTACATCTCCTCCATCTCCACATAATTGATGGAGTTTCCAAGGCTGCGTGCTTTCTGCGAAGTTGCAGAAAACAGACGGGCATAGGAGCGGTTGGCAACGGAATAAATCGCCACATCTTTGCTTCCCATCAACTGCGCCAATACTTCTGCTGCATAGAAGAGGACTTCGCCCGGTTCATACTTGTCAAGACTCGAAGTAACTTCATACAGCTTACCAAAACTGTCATTCTGGTTAACAATCTGCGTCGATAACATCTCTTTGATTCGCACATTGCTGACGTTGATATCTGCAATATCATCAATCTGCTTGGAGAGGAATTTGACTTCATTTTTGCCTTCTTCTTCCAGCACCCGCAACCGGTCTCTCATGTATCCGACTGCCAGTCCCAGTATCAAAAGCTGTGCAATCCATATGTAGGTATTGTAATCAAGCATGACATCAAATCCGCTTCGATGATACATCTGGCGGAAGGTATATCCGGCCACTGCCAGAAGTGAAGAAAACGTTGCCTGCTGCTGACCGTATACGATTGCAAACAATAATACATACAGCAGGTAGAAATCGATATTCTGAAAATACTCTCTTCCGACTGCACGATTATTCAGCATAAAAAACGGAATGAAACAAACCATATTCTCAAGGAACGGAAATACCGCCGGCAAAAACTCTTTGATCCATCTATGGATTTTTCCAATTATTCCCTTGGGTCTTACTTCGATTCTTGCAAATTCTGTTGCATTACGATTTATATGCTTTGCAATCGGCGGAAGCTCCTTTTCCGGTGTATGGAAAATACGGATTCCAAATTCCTCAGCATATCTTGTATTTGCCAAAAGTGGCTCCCGTCGCGGTTCCTTCGGATTCTCCATGATTGCGATCTCACCATCAAATCCTTTGACCAACGCCTCTGCCATCGTCTGCTGACTGATTGGTTCTCCGGAAGAGATGTGATACAGGCCATACTTTGGTTCTTTCGCTGCCACCACGCGGTAAATGAACTCCACCGCATCTGATTCATGCAAAAGTGCGGCTCTCTGCCCTTTTCCAACAAGAATCTCTCTTGTTTCCAATGCTTCCACACACATACGACCAATCATATTTTTTGCTTCCAGTGCGGATTCCGGCATTCCATACATATGATCCAGACGCAGAGTAACAACATCTTTGCCCATGTCCCGATAATATTTGCAAATGCCCTCGCCCACTGCCAGCGCCTGTCCTTTTGCCGTCACGGCAGCCGGTGTCTCATCTTCCGAAATCGCATCAGCAAATTCCTGCTGAAAAACTTCCTCCGATGACAAATAAATAAAACGTCCCTTTGAGCAGCCGACAAAAGCCGAAAGCACGTTCATCAGACCGGCAGAAAATGCGCCGGCATGACTTTTTAATTCCGCCCATTTGTAATTCGTATCAAACGCTCCCAGGAAAATGGTTTCATCCGGCTGAATGCTTTCTACGACTTCCCGGATACAAGACTCCTCATACGAGAAATGATAGGTCTCAAAAACTTTGCGGGTAGGACGACCACTTTTCGGTTCGTCCGTCAAAATAAAAATACGATGTCCTTCTTTATTTAATTTTTCAATTAAAAGTTGTAAGAAATGGCTTTTGCCACCGACAAGCAATATATTCATATAATCCCCTGTTCCCTCAGCTGCGCGATAAATTGCTGTACATCCTGATAAGCCTCTTGGTCATCAATTCCATATGTCTGCTGCAACAATGCCGCAATCCCTTTTTCTGTCTGCCCCTGCATATGCTGCTTCCAGATCATGGCTCCCACTTCATTCAACATAATCGGCTTCTCATAGACAAATCGTTGCTGGTCCATTCGAATTAACCAATATTCGCCTGCCGCTTGTCGAAGTTGATAGTTTTTTGTTGTATTCATTGTACTTCTACCTTGTGAATATAATTATCTATATTATATAATATTTCGGCCGTTTTTTCCACTTTGATAACAGAAAAACGGCGGTTTCTCAAAAGACACCGCCGTTTCGCTCATTTTCCTTTTATTTCGTTGTAATTTCCAGCCTTTGCGACTCTTATTTTTCATTATAAACTAAAATTCAAATGAAAAATCAGAAATTGTTACGGATCCTGTTACCTTCTCCCCTTCATTTGCGTAAATCTTGAATGCGAGTGCTCTCACATCATCTACACCCTGAAGTTTTCCGGAATATTTCCATCCGCTTGCTTTGGATTTCCATGTTGCATCAGTAAGAGAATAGGTTACTGTCACGGTCTCGCCAGGAGCAATCACACGCTCGCCGCCTTTTCCCTTCACTGTTCCTGCATTCTCCTGCCAGATCCAGTCACCAGTTGTCTTCATAACAAGTGTGATATGGATATCCTTATTGGAATTATTTGTAATCGTGCTGACTACTTTTCCATATGCGCTGTAATCGCTTCCTTTGCCGGTTCCAGGACGTGTTTCCGTCTGTGGACCAGCAGCATCCTCAGTTGTCACATTTGCAAAATCAACAGTGATCACACCATCTTTGTCGCAAGAATAACTCTTTGTTGCTTCCCATGAAGTCTCTGCATATTTCCAAGTGAACTGTGCGGCCGTCTTTGGACGATTCAGATCTGCAATTGCAGATGCATAAGGGTCTTTTTTATAGTTATAGTCTGTTGTAACAGCAAAGAAATCAAGACTTCCTGCGAAAGAAGATCCACCTCCCTGTACACGGAACATAACTGCCATAACCTGATCCAGATTCGGACACTTGGACAGATCAAAGGAAAGCATTACCGTTGACTGTGCAGGTACTTCCTGATATTTGTCATACTCGGTCCATTTCCAAATACTTCCAACTTTAAAGATTGGCTGAATCTGTAACGGATAAAGGTTATTGTTACGAACTACGACATCAATTGTCTTATTCTTGCTTAAGTCCAGTCCGGCTGGCATGTTTGAAAGGTATGGATATTTCTCTTCTGTCAGATCAAAATTCACACGGATACCACCATTGGCAAGTGCTTCCATTGTTGTGATGGTAGATACGCTGTCATCTCCTTCTCCGGAAATGTACCAGTCTTCGAGAGATCCTAACAGTCCAGGTTTGATGTCTGTCTGCTCATCGGTACCAGGTGTTGTGATATCTCCGCTTCCGCTGTCTGGCTTATCCGGCTGCTCTACAGGACCTTCTGTTTTCTTTCCATCATAAGACTTTAATGTATATGCCATCTTAGATGTTGCCTGGATACCATAATTTGGCTCGCAGAATACATATTTACCCCATGTAGTAAGGTTTGTTCCTGCCCAGTCGGAAGACATATCCAATGTAATGTCTGTTCCGCCGTTGCCCTTCCATGACCATGCTACATAACCAACGTTCTTCTGTGTACAATACTGCATGATAGTTGCTTCGTCTACGTCGCCACCATTCTGGAAATCACCAAACTCGCCGATGCAGAATGCTACGCCCTTGGAAAGCATGCCGTCAATGTTGCTCTTTACGGTGTCAGCATCTTTTCCTGCAACAGAATACATATGAAGAGAGAACATTGTGTTTCCGGTTGTATCTGCAGATGCTACGCTCTGGCAGTTGTTGATACAGCTGGATGTCTCCTGTCCGTATCCGGCTGCATCGACCATAATAACATTCTCAATTCCGTTGCTTCTCATGCGACGGATTGCTGACTGATATGTACTTGTCCATGTAGAAGCATTGCCCCATGTGCCAAGCCACTCATTTGCAATGTTTACAATAACATAATCTTTGTGTGCGTTAAGTAAATCTTTCATCTCCAGCCAGTAATTAACTGCTGTATCGATCTCGGAAGGACTGTTTTTTCCTGTGTGATCATGTACCTCAACGATACATACAAGCCCCTTGCTCTCACACAGAGAAATAATGTTCTTTACTTCATCGTAGGATGTCTTATCCCACTGTGCACCATCTGCAAGTACGACACGGACTGCATTGGCTCCAAGAGATGCAATCGCATTGATGGAAGTCTCTGTCTTTCCTGTGTACCATGCATGAGCAACATTGACACCTCTCATGAGGAACTCATTGCCGTTTCCATCATAGAGCTTGCCATTCTTTACATACATACCTTTGCCCTGTGGCTTGGTATCTCCGCTACCCGGCTTGTCGGTATCGCCGGTTCCAGGCTTATCAATATCACCGCTTCCCGGTTTATCTGTATCTCCGGTACCCGGTTTATCTGTTCCCTTGGAAACAGCTTCCACTTTTACATAATCCAGTGCGGTATATCCCCAGCTGGAAGAAACTCCGAATTTATGAGTTCCCTTGGTAAGTTTAAATGTATATGTATCTTCCTGCCACTTGTTTCCGGATGTCTTAAGAGCGCCTGCTCCGTCGTTGTCCAGATACAGCCAGTTCTCTTTGTAACTATCAGCATTTGAAGCAATTGTAATCTTATACTCACCATCTGCCGGAACGGTAAAGTTTACTTCACCCCATCCAGATACAAGATATAAATAACCGCTTCCTGAATATCCGCTGAACTGATCATTCGCAATCTTGTTTGAGCCGTTTGATTCGAAACGGTTGGCATCCTCAAACTCAATCTTCTTCGCATACGTGTCAGAATCTCCGGTATCCGGCTTCTCTGTCTCGCCTGTTCCAGGTTTCTCTGTCTCTCCTGTTCCCGGCTTGTCCGTATCCGGATCTGTAACAATTGCGTTCTCAGACTCTACAGTCACATAATCGAGTGCTGTATATCCCCAGTTTGCAGACACACCAAATTTGTGTGTTCCCTTGGTAAGATATACCGTCTGTGTATCTGTCTGCCATTTGTTTCCGGAAGTCTTCAGTGTTCCGGCACCATTGTCATCCAGATATAACCAGTTCTCCTTGTAGCTGTCCGCATTGGTTGCGATTGTGATTTTGTAATTTCCATCCTGTGGCACAGTGAAATTTACCTCACCCCATCCCGCTTCCAGATACACATACCCATCACCTGAGTATCCAGAAAATAAGGATTTGTCAATACGGTTTCTTCCGTTTTGTTCAAAACGGTTGGCCTTCTCAAACTCAATCTTTGTCTGAAAGGTCGTTGCGGCAGTTGTCGCTGTCGCTGTTGTCTTGGCCTTGGCGGTCTTCTTTGCTGTCTTAGCAGTAACATTGGTTGGCAGAACCATCGATACTACCATCAACAGGGACAACATAAACGCCAAAACCCTTTTCGTAGTTTTTTGCATAAATTATCTCCTCCAACTTTTTTATTAGACAAAACATTTTCTGCCACTAAAAATGTTTTCTCCCATAAATACCTTCTCTTAAAAATTACGTTCTCCCTACTTCATACAGTATACTAAAATTGCCAAAATTTCAACCTGTTTTTTCAGTTTATTTTAGCTATTTTTTAGTACTTTTTAACTATTTTATATATTTTTATGTCATTTTCGTCATATTTTTTTTCGTTTGCAACTCTTTTCTCATCATTTCGACTATTTATATATGTATTTCGCAGGCTAATTTTAGTCTTTCTTTTAGTTAATTTTAGTATATGTATTTTTACAAACTCGCTTGCTTTTGTTGTACAGACAATTCCAAAAAATTTGCTATACATAAAAAAGTCCCATCCTTTTTCGAATGAGACAATTTTTTATAACATCTACTCTATCACAAATAAAATACACGGTACAAAATAATTTCGTTTTTACGCTTCATCTTCTGCCCAGATTTGCGCACAGCGGATTGCTTTCTTCCACCCGCACAGTTTCCTTTGACGAACGTCTTCTTCCATGACCGGATCAAAACGCTGACCAAGACTCCAGTTTTTCCGGATTTCGTCTTTGTCTTTCCACATACCTACCGCAAGTCCCGCCAGATATGCCGCTCCCAATGCTGTCGTTTCAATACACTTCGGTCGATAGACCGTTGTCTGATTGAAATCTGCCTGTGTCTGCATAAGAAAGTCATTGGCACTGGCTCCTCCGTCAACTTTCAGGCTTTTCAGCGGAACCTTTGCATCCTCCTCCATCGCCTGAATAACATCATGTGTCTGATACGCAATCGATTCAAGCGTTGCACGGATAAAATGCTCTTTTTTACATCCTCTGGTCAATCCGACAACCGTACCGCGGGCATATGGGTTCCAATACGGTGCTCCTAACCCGGTAAAAGCCGGTACAATGTATACACCGTTGGTATCTTTCACTCTCGTCGCATACTCCTGCGATTCTGCAGCATTATGAATCATCCGCATTTCATCCCGCAACCACTGAATAGAGGCGCCAGCAATAAAGACACTTCCCTCTAATGCATATTCCGGTTTTTCTCCTGTACCGGCTGCGATGGTTGTGAGCAGTCCATGCTCAGAGGCAATCGCCTTCTGTCCCGTATGCATCAATAAAAAGCAACCGGTTCCATAGGTGTTTTTTACATCTCCTGCTTCAAAACAACATTGTCCGAACAAAGCAGCCTGCTGATCTCCTGCCGCCCCTGCAATCGGCACATTACCAGGCAACACCATCTCTGCAGTGTGTCCATAAACGCAACTTGACGGCATAACCTTCGGAAACATACTTTCCGGTATTTCAAACCAGTCCAACAGTTCTTTATCCCAACAAAGTTTGTGAATATCAAAAAGCATCGTCCTCGATGCATTCGTATAATCCGTCACATGTACTTTGTGCCCGGTAAGATTCCAGATCAGCCAGCTGTCTACCGTGCCAAACAACAGATCACCTGCCTCTGCTGCTGCGCGTGCCCCTTCTACATGCTCCAGAATCCATGCTATTTTACTGGCGCTGAAATAGGCATCTGCAATCAGTCCGGTTCTTTCCCGTACTGCTTCCACGTCCATCTCCTGCCTGAAACGATCAATCATTTCCGCTGTACGCCGGCACTGCCAGACAATTGCATTGTAAACCGGTTCCCCGGTGTGCCGATTCCATACGATAGTAGTCTCTCGTTGATTCGTAATTCCAATCCCCGCAATCTGCTCTCCGGTAATACCCAGAGTTGCAATAGCTTCCGCCATAACAGAATACTGTGTAGACCATATTTCCATCGGATTCTGTTCCACCCACCCCTGTTGTGGATATATCTGTGTAAGCTCCTTCTGTGCCATACTGCAAATTTTACCATTTTTGTCAAAAACAATGCACCGTGAACTGGTTGTACCCTGATCCAGTGCTACCATATATTTTTCCATTTATACCCCCTGCCTTATGGGAACATCGTCTCCTACAAGTCCGTCCGGATAGCCTTTTCCATCAAAACGCTCGTGGTAATGCCGCCACTATTCGTTATGAAAGACCGTCATTATGATGCTTTTCTTTCTTCAGTTCCATATAATTTACAGACAATTCTGTCGAGTAATTTACGTTCACTATACATCATTCTCCTCCTTTCTACAACCAAAATCCTATATCTTTTGGTTGGAATTGCACTTGGGGAATGGTGAAGACCTATAGAAGTGTCAGAGGGACGGTGGAGCAGTTGCAAAATTTTTCTTCCAAAGAAGTAAACCGCCGCTTCCTGTGTATGGCACCTTATAGTTCTACAATTCACCGCACAATTCCTCATGAAAGAGGTTCGCTCGCTTTGCTCGCGTTTTATTTAAGCTGGGTTTCGGCGGCGGCGATGTAGTGCCGGGCGTTTTGCTGATTACTTTCGATTTCTTCGCGCGTGAGTGAGCGGATGACTTTGGCAGGATTGCCAAAAGCAAGGCTTCCGGCAGGAATATTTGTATTTTGGGTTACGAGAGCCCCGGCGCCGATGATACAGTTCTCCCCAATGCTGGCTCCGTTTAATACAATGGCTCCCATTCCGATCAAAGTATTGTCGCCCACGGTACATCCATGGACGATGGCTCCATGCCCAATCGTCACTCCGTTTCCGATGGTTGTCGGATAATGTGTATCTACATGTATGACGGCATTATCCTGTACGTTGGTCCGGTCCCCGATTTTAATTTCGGCGGAATCTCCGCGAACGGTGGCATTGTACCAGATGCTGACGTCTTCTCCCATCTGTACCGTTCCTTTTACGACTGCGCCTTCTGCGATATAATTTTTTGACATTTCTTCGTCTCCATTCTTTTTTTTTATAATTATTTTCTTTTCGTTTTGGTAACTCTATTCGAGGTTCTGAATAGTTACTCTTTTTGGACAATTATACTCTTTTTCCGACTCTTTTTTAAGCTCAATCTATAGGAAATTTTTTCTTAAAAAAGAAGATTATTTGCATTGAATATTGCCGGACAAACACTTATACTTTATGATAAAAGTAGCAATTTACTATTACAGAAAGGCAACAAATATTATTATGAAAAAGTTTTTCCGGACAAAGCAGCTTGTCGCTTTCCTTTTGATTGTGGCAATGCTCATCCCAACTACAAATATCCATACTGTCTATGCAGCTCCTGAGACTTCTGGTTATAACGATACTGTTCTTGCATCTCTCAGTGAATCCCGTGTATTTTTGCGAGCTGGGAAAAGCAAAAAGATCAAGTGCAACGTTCCAATCGGCAAGACAACGTGGAAAAGTTCCAAAAAATCGGTTGCCACAGTGGATAAAAATGGTAAGATTACTGCCGTCAAACCCGGCAAGGCAATCATTACGGTTACTGGTGAATATTTATACGGCAGTCTTTCCTGTGAGGTCTTTGTCAGCAAGAAAATCTCCCAGAAACAGGCAAAGAAAAAGCTTCTTTCCCTGAAATCCAAGTATCCGGAAGGAATGTCCTGGACCAATGAAAACAACTGCTATTACTGGGAAGCAGCAAACCTTTATGGTTATGGCTGTGTTGCTCTCGTCGGAGAATTCAGTGACAAAGTCTTCGGAAAATATGCACCTATAAAGACCCATAAGAACTTTGACAAAATTAAAGTCGGAGATCATGTACGCATTGGAAATTATCATTCCGTAATTGTACTAAAGAAAACTGACAACGCGATTACTGTCGCGGAAGGAAACTACAATTCGTCCGTTCACTGGAATCGTGTCATTACCAAACGTGAACTGAAACGATCTGAATTCTATGTAGATACCCGCTATTAGTACATATCCTTTTTATAATAGGCATTGACCATACTGCAATACCCCCAGTCTTTGAGGGTTTCATAGGAAATACGGTAATTTCCCTTGTAGTGCCGGCCGGTTATAATATATCGAATGTACTGCTGCATATAATGATCAATTTCCTTCAGACTCTGGTCGGTCGTAATATTTGGAAAAAACCAACGACTCCATGTAAATTCATCATCCGCTCCTGTTCCATAGAATTTGTGGTTCATTGAGCGGATGAATCCTTTTGCGGCTTTGTCCGCTGTCAAACCTTTCTTTCTCTGCCACCGCATTAAGGCCTTTGCCTTTCGGCGGATTCTGACTTTCGCTTTTTCCACAGTATGTGTAGATAAATCCACCACGCCATCTGAAAAAGAAAAGCCCAAAAATTCCAATTTTTCATGCGGAGCATAGACGGCTTCCTTCTCATGATTGATTTCTAATCCCAACTCCTCCAGTTTTTTATACAGTATTTTTTGTAAATCCATCAATTCCTCGTAACTGTCCGCAAGGATTAATATGTCATCCGAATACCGGAAATAATTCACTTTCCTTTCTGCAAACATCTGATCAACTTCTGTCAGATACACGTTCGCCCAGAAAGGTGCCACCGAAATGCCCGCCATCGCTCCATGCGCTTCTGTAATCTTCTCGCCCTTATACATAACCTGATCATTCAACAAAATATTTGCAAACACCACGCGCAGTTTTTCATCCGGAACAAAAGAAAGTTTTTCTAACAACCGCTTGGGACAGATGGAATTAAAATAATTGTGAATGTCCACTTTCAGGCAATATTTCTCCTGTACACGCAATTGCAAAAGGCGGCGGATTGCCTGCGCCACACCATGCTTTCTGCGAAATGCATAACAATTATCCGCAAAATAGTCATCCACGGCATACAACTGATAAGCTATAAATTTCAGGGTGATACTGCTGTCATGATCAAAAGAATATACAATACGTTTCTTTGTCGTTCCGTCTTTGTTTACGATCTTTTTTTCCGGCACATCCTTTGGAAAAATCCCCTGCATGATCTGATCATACATTTCCAGATATCTTTTTCCCTTGATATATGCCTGAATCTCCTCAATTTCATATTGGGAGATATGATTTTTCTCTATTTTATAATTCAGGAACTTTTGCCATTGTTCCTCTATTCTTAACGAATCAATTATCGGATTCATGTTATACTCTCCTGCTTATGAACATTTCGATTAAAAAAAGGAGCAAAATGCTCCTTTTATAAAGAAAAAGAAAAAACTTTGAATGAATAAAGCCGTGCTTATTCATACAGGATGGTACACATTCCGGTTACCCGCAAAACGCTATAAAAGAATGTGCTGCATCCATCAGCGGGTGCAACAATTGTTGCTTTTCTTTCTCTTATTCACAATTTCCATGTTCTGTAACTGTTCGTCCTATGCCAGTTTCTCTGCAACGGTCTGCTGTATATATGCAACTGTACTTGGAAGATATGTCATAATATTCATACAAGGTACACCTGCCTGCTCACTGGCTTCATGCGCCAGTCTCACTGCACGAAGTTTATAATGGTTACGATCGTCCAGCATAATAATTGTCAGCTTCGGCTGGCCATTCTCATATAAAACGAAATCATAATCTCTGGCCTGTTCTGGTGCTCCAAATGCTCCGGCACTTATCTTCTGCCCAATCTCATACTGCGGATAATCGTTCTGCAGTACATAGGTAATTCTCTCATCGAGTGGCTTTTCATCATATGGATGAGAAACATACGGCTTCTCCGTCGGCTTTTCATTTGTCATCTTTTGTGCTACCGGCTTCTCGCGATATTCTCCACTTGTGACATTTCGCTGTACCGGTTCTTTGTAGGTCCCCTGATTTACATTGCCTGTCCCATTGTTTGTATGTGTGCTTCCCATCGCATTATTCACCGCATCGGTCACTGTATTTGCGACATTTTCGATAAGACTGTCTACACCCTTTTTTACCAATTTATCCAAAAATCCCATAACACCTGTGCTCCTTTGAAATATGTAATGCATCGTAATATGCATTGCTATCTACATTAATTTCACTTTACCATAATTGAATTTGTAAAACAAGCATGCCATTTTTCCTATTTTTGAAAACTTATGCATCTGATTTTCCTTTATTAGCTAAGCGGTAGCTCAACCACATGTACTTTTTAATAATAAAGAAACTTCCCATAACTCTTCAGTTGGGAAGTTTCTATTAATTTACCCCATTATTCAGACATCAACTTTTGTAATAACTCTTCAGCACTACTTGCTATAATCCCATTTTTTCCCTCCTTACATCCTTTATAATTTGCATGATAAGTTACATCTCCATTCTTCCACAATTTAACACCAAACTGAAGTTCCTCTAGATTTCCTTCATAGTTCCTTTCCGCCTCTTTCATTTTTTTAACTGCTTCATCTATTTTTTCTACATTATTATGAATATCTGAATACTTTTCTTCTGACATTTCCTGAATATTTCCTAACGTTGCCAGATCATTTAACATGTCTACCGGTAATAGAACAGTAAACTTAGAGTTTAATTCCCACATATTTGTTTTGCTATTAACACCATCTTCACTATAATAATTAAACTTTGTATCATGCTGTTCATCCGAATACAACTGATCAAAAGTATCCAATACTGCACATTGTCCAGCTACCGGATTTCTCCAATTGCCATCTTCATCGAAACACCGTCTAAAATACCATTCATTATATATTTCAGACCATCCCTCAGACTCTGTTTCGCCATTTTCTCGTGCATCTGCTTCTAGAAGTTTCGCATATGTTTCAGGTTCGTCCAAGCGTATTATCTCATTAAAGTTGATAACTCCACCTTCCCGAAATCCACGCCAACTGTCTACTAGTTCATCTGACATATTTTCATATAACTCACGCGCACTTGTTATTCCTGCCTTTTTTTTTACACCAACTTTCTCCTGATTTTGATATTTCAATTTTCCTTCCTTTGACAAATTTAAGACTGTATCCGCACTCTTTGCATCCTTTTGTTCCTGATTATCTATTCCAGAAATTTTCATCTTCGTTTTATCTGCGCAATGAAAAATTGACTGATTATCTACAAATTTACTACTTACAAAATTTGTCGTAATATTAATTTTGTTATTCATGCAAATTTTCCCCCTTTAAATTAATCGCAATACTTCAAATAATAAAAATTTGACTTTGCAGTAGCCTTATCGTTTGAACTTGCTTTAATATTTACATTCATCAAATCATAATGATGTGTTGAAACCGTAACAAAATGACTCAAACCTCCAACTGCTGTCTTCAAATAAAATGTCATTTCATAATATCCATTACTGTCTGTAATAGCAGTACTTGTAACGGTAGACATATCTGGTCTATTTAGATTCTCCCATTGTTGGTCTTTAACTTCGCCTATTATTGTTGCATTGGCAGCAGGTTGGCTTCTACCATTTTCATCTGTATAGTAAGCCCTCCCCTTTACTGTTACCACATTTGTAAGGCTTTGATCTACCCTATAGAATTTTCCTTGTGGATAATCTACATTTTCAGTTCCATGATATGCAGAATAACTGGTAATGGTAACCTTGTCTACCTTTGTTGTCTGAGAAACGGACAATTTATAAGTAGGTATATCTCCTGCGTTAAAATTGTCAACTGTATTAGTACTTACAACTCTAATATAATATGTTCCAGCATCTAATGCAACCTCTCCTCCTGTTCCATATCCAATTCTTAACATTGCATAATAATTTGATACTAAATTTTTGTAAATTTCAAATTTACATCCATTTGTAGTTGAACTTGATGAAATATTCAATCTTACTTTATCAAATGAATCTCCATCCTTAACGGTGAAACGATACCAATCATTATCCAATGGAGAATTCAATTTTGCAGAAACATTTGCCCCCATTTCATCCATTGATAAATCTATTGCTTCTTTTGCATTTTCATTTGGTTCTGAAGGATCTGAAAAGTTAGTTGTTATAGTATAATCCAACGTATAAGATTCTGTGTTGCTACCGCCACCTACAGAATATACACAAACATATACTGTCTCATCTGTATTTGCAATATAGCCAATTGATTCATCCAAAGTTGGCATTTCACTAGTCGTACAAGTCACATAATCACTTGATTTAATAAGTGATAACGAAGAGTCAAACAATAATAAATCATAATCAATTTGTGAATCTGTTGGTAATATAAGTTTTGCCTGAAGATATTCACCCGCAGACAACTTTGCAGGATACATTAAATAATCATTTGTCTTCGATAATTTTCCCGTCATTGTTCCATAATATATTTTACTGGTACTATCTTCATCCACTGTTACTTCTGAATTTTGAGTTTTGACCTTTTCTGTCAAATAGTCCTTTATTTTATTGTTTGAAATTTGCTTTTCAGTTTTAAAATCCAACTTCGTTATGGTTTCATCATTTTCACATGTAACTTCATAATTTTTTTCTACTGTATTGTTTACTTTATAGCTTTCCCCTGCCCAAATATTATTTGTTTGCGATGCAAAAGTTAAAAAAGTTGTTATAAATAATGCTGCCATCTTCACTACATATTTTTTCATAGTCTGTTCTCCTTTCCGTTCCTTAACACACCATAATTTCTTTATTGTAATTAATCTATTAATTACAACATGTTTTTTTAATAATATCAAATTCTACAATTATTTTCAACTATGACCTTAAATTTCTACTATTTGCACAGACCTTAAATTTCTACTATTTGCACAATATTTTTACATTCCATTTCCACACAAAAAAACCGCATCCTCAATCCTGACGGACTGAAAATGCGGGTTTGTTATTATATATTTCATTTATTATCGGGTCTGGTTAATGTATAAACGTTTACTAGATGTTCAATAAATCACTGAACTCTTTTAATGCACCATCTGTCTCATGTGCAAGTACACGTTTTGCCAGTACTTTACCAAGCTGAACACCTTCCTGATCGAAGCTGTTTACATTCCATAAGAATCCCTGGAACATAATCTTGTTCTCAAAGTGTGCAAGTAATGCACCCAGAGACTTCGGATTTACGCTGTCTCCGATAATAATGCTGGATGGACGTCCACCTTCGAAGTTCTTGTTACGGTTCTCATCTTCTTTACCACATGCAAAGGCAACGATCTGTGCTGCAACGTTTGCGCAGAGCTTCTGCTGGCTTGTGCTGTCCTGAATCACAACATCTGTACCGATCTGGCTGTTCTTGAATCCAACAAACTGAAGAGGCACGATATCTGTTCCCTGATGAAGCAACTGATAGAAGGAATGCTGTCCGTTTGTTCCAGGCTCACCAAAGATCACTGGTCCGGTCGGATAATTTACCGGCTCACCAAAACGGTTAACGGATTTACCGTTAGACTCCATATCTACCTGCTGTAAGTGTGCAGGGAAACGGTTCAATGCCTGTGAATATGGAAGAACGGCTATACTTGGGTATCCCAATACGTTGCGCTCATATACACCGATCAATGCATCAAGCATTTCAGGGTTCTTTAAGACATCCTTATTTGCAGAAAGCTTATCTTCTGCTGCTGCACCCTCTAAGAACTGTGCGAATACGTCCGGTCCGAATGCCAGAGAAAGCACTGCTCCACCAACTGCGGATGTAGAAGAATAGCGGCCACCGATGTAATCATCCATGAAGAATGCTGCAAGATAATCATCACTCTTTGCCAGAGGAGATGTCTCACTTGTTACAGCGATCATATGCTTAGATGCATCCAGTCCTGCTTTCTTTAATGCGTCTTTTACGAATGACTCATTTGTTAAAGTCTCAAGTGTTGTACCTGATTTGGAAACAAGTACGAAGATAGAATGTGCTACATCAACAGAGTTCAATACTGCTGCTGCGTCATCAGGATCTACGTTGCTGATGAATTTTGCTTCCATCTTGAATGTATTATTTTTCTTTGCCCAGTTTTCAAGTGCCAGATACATAGCACGAGGGCCAAGGTCACTACCACCGATACCGATCTGAACAACTGTTGTGAACTTCTCGCCTGCTGCGTTTGTGATCTCACCTGCATGTACTTTGTTTGCAAAATCAGCGATTCTCTGCTGCTGCTCAACGTAGAACTTGCGCTTGTCCACGCCATCAGCAACTACTGCATTGCCTAACTGTCCACGAGTCAGCTGATGAAGAACGAGACGGTTCTCACCGGTATTGATCACTGCACCATTGTAAAGTTCCTCAAATTTCTCTGCAAGTTGTGCTTCTTCTGCCAGTTTTACGAGAGCATCCAGTACATTGTCATCTACAGCTTTTGCGGCATAATTATAGGTAAATCCCTCTGCCATCGGAACGCTGTAATTCTTTACACGGTTTGCTCCGTTCTCACCGGACATAACCTCTGCAAGGTTTACACGCTCTACTTTTGAAAGCTTATCAAAAGAATCAAGAGTATCTAAGTTGTTCCAGGTAACCATTATAGTTTCCTCCTTATTATTAATTATTTCATTTATTTCCTCAATCGTACTAGATTATACTATTAATTCCCTTCAAGTTCAATGTCAGAAGTACTTAAATACTTAAAAAATTGCATTAGATTTCGCTCATTTTCGACAAATTCATAAAAAATGCCGCCCTTTTGCATACTCTGCCAGTTGCCGGTTTGCCTCATTTAACGGACCAAACTGTTCCACTGCACAGATACATTTGCTACATGAATCCACGATTTTCTTTGCTTCCTGCACCTTTTTTTCATCGATCGGGTAAAAGGCTCTCTCCCACACAAGTTGTACTGCCATCGCCTTTGCTGCTGCAAATTCCACATCATTTTCCTGAAGTATGCCTGCCGCAAACGGAATATTCTGTCTTTGCAGGCAATGATATACCGGAATCCCCGCACCGCCTCCACCAATGACAAACACTTTCGGTGCCTGTGCATTTTTCGGAAAAAACACCTGTCCGGTAAGCGGATCAAAATTTTCCTTTGCCACGCCATATAGCTTCTGCACATAGTCTCCCGCAAAGATTTCTTCCGGTGTGCCGATGCGATCGATCCGATCCCCTTTTACGCATGCAATCGTATCGGATATCTTCTGCGCAAGGTCAAGTTCATGAAGTGACATGACGATTGCAAGATTGCGTTCTCTTGCAAGCAGACGGATATTCGCCAGAATGTCCAGCTTAAATCCCATATCCAGATAGGATGTCGGCTCATCCAGCACAAGAATCTTCGTGTCCTGCGCAATGGCGCGCGCAAGCATCAGACGCTGCCTTTGTCCATCACTGATTTTCATGAAATCCTGCTCCTGCACTTCTTTCGCATGTACCAGTGCAATCGCCTCATCGACTTTCTCCCAGTCCTCCGGGGACAAAATTCCCAACCGCCCCGTATATGGATAACGCCCCGATGCTACAACTTCCCGTCCGCTCATCAGTTCCGTTCGGACGCGCTCCGTCATGACCATGGATAATCTCCGGGAAACTTCATTGTCCCCCATACCACGCATCGTCTCTCTTCCCAGATATACCGTTCCACCAATCTGCTTCAACTGCCGCGTAATTGTTTTTAAAATAGTGGATTTTCCGGAACCATTCGGTCCGATCAGCGTAAGGATTTCGCCCGGCCGCACCTGCAGATTCACATCTTTGATCAACGGCATTTTATCATATCCTACCGTAAGATGCTCCGTCGAAAAGGCAGAAAGTTCTCCCTCGTTTTCTTTTCTGAAATTGCTGTTTTCGTCCATTCTCTGATCACCTCATCATCGATTCTGTTTCCGCAGCATCGCCACGATAACTACCGGTACCAAAAAGACTGCTGTCACAGAACTGATACTGATTTCCGTCGGTGCAAACACCGTCCTTGCAATTCCGTCACAGAACAGGGTAATTACTGCGCCGGCAAGAAAACAGCCCGGAATCAGAATCAGCGGCTTGGCTGTCTTCGTTGCCATCCGAACCAGATGTGGAACCGCGATTCCTACAAAAGAAATCGGACCGGCAAATGCCGTGACGCAGGCAGACAATAAACTGGACAACAGAATCAATGCAACGCGAAGTGCCTTGACATTGACTCCCATGTTGCGCGCATAGGATTCTCCCAGCTGATACGCACCGATCGGCTTTGCAAGAAGAAACGTAATAACAATCGTGATTCCTACAAGCACTGCCATCATCCGGATATTGTCCCATGTCATACCGGAGAAACTTCCCATGGACCAGTTATGCAGATTCACGATATTCGAGTCATCCGCGAACGTCACGCAAAAATCTGTAATTGCGGAACAAATGTATCCGATCATGATACCGCACACTACAAGCAGAGACATCCGCGAAACGCGAAACGAAATGAGAAGTACAAAACTCATGGCAAGAAGCGATCCCACAAAAGCCGACGCCACCATGCCAAACGAACTGATATTGATGCCTTGTCCCAGCAAAAAAATCATGACAAGCGCCACAACAAGCTTTGCCCCTGATGAAATTCCCAGCACATACGGTCCCGCAATGGGATTCTGAAAAAAGCTCTGGAGTAAAAAGCCGGAAACGGACAACGCTCCGCCAAGAAGAATCGCCGCAAGGATGCGGGGAAGACGTATTTTCCATACAATCTGATACAAGGTGTCATCAGCATCCCGCTTTTGCATCAAATGTACAAAATCGGTCAACGACATCTCCACACTTCCTGCCCCCACATTCCAGCAAAAAAGCACCACAAGCAGCATGATCATTGCTGCAAATGCAATTATATATCTTGTTTTACGATTCTTTTGTGCCATAGGTGCACTCCTTTTATTAATGATTATTTGTACCTATTCAATCTTTTTCAGGAAACGGTAGGAAGTATCCGCATCACCCGTAAGTATTTTGTTCAAATCTTCGATAAAATCACAGGTTCCTGTAGACTGCTGATAGAAATTGCTGCCGGTCGTATAGACCTGACCGTTTTTTACCGCTTTAAAATCTGCAAACAGACTGTTTTTCTTTATCAGTTCATCGACGGTTTTCAGTTCACCCTCGATCGTGCCATTGTAAATGAGAATATCCGCATCCTTTTCTGCCGCATAAAAATCTTCCATCTGCATTTTCATGGTGGAAAGTGCATTTTTCTCCCCATCCGTATAGCCGCCCAGGGAATAATTTCCGCCGGCAAGACCAATCATAGAGGCCACATAATCATTTGTTTTTCGAACCGTGATCGTTCCGTCGGAAGACACTGCAAAAAATGCTACGGTTTTTCCTGTGTTTTCCTTCTCCAAAATCGGCTTGACCCGCTCTACCTGCGCATCAAAATACGCTTTGGCCTGCTGTTCCTTTCCGAACAGTACGCCAAAAAGTTTGATCCATTCCAGCCGTCCCAGCGGATGCTTCTCATAGCTGGAGCGCTCCACAAGTACCTTCATTCCCAGTTCTTCCAGTTTTTCTTTTACTTCCGGATTGTGGGAGATCATGGTATTTTCAACTGCAAACTTACATCCTCCGGCAAGCAGCAGCTCATAATCCGGCGCACTGTATTTTCCTGCATAGATCAGATCTCCGGACTCCATCGCGTCGGCCGCTTTTTGTACATACCAGTCCTTTTCTTTCAGTGCTGTATATTTCACATTCGACAGTCCGTCGATCTCACAGACGAGATCCATGACTGCGCTCGATACCAGATATACATTGGTCAGCGGCTGCTGTAACGCTACCACATCCGATGGCAGACCGGTCGGCACTGCGACACCTGCCGGTACAAGCAAAAAACGACCGTTGTCCACGATCGTAATAAGCTTATAGTTTCCATATGTATCTATCTGAAACTGATCCGCATAGGCAAGTTCCATATGCCCGGTACAGTCGAGGTCGTTAAAACTAACGTCCTCCGGAAAAGAAAATGTCAATGTATAATCAATCTCATGCGGTGTACTCATCGCAGTTGTATCACCCACGACATCCATCTTGCATGGAACTCCGGAAATCGGGAATGTGAATGTAGAATTGCCACCTTCATTTTCATTCTCATACTTCTGATCATCTACCAGCATGTAATCATAATGCGTACTGCTCCAGACAATCGTCGCATATGCCTGTCCATCCGTGACTTTGACTTTCGCCTCAGAATCCACAGTCGCTCTGCCGCTTCCTCCCTCAAGTGTCACATTTACGGTATATTCTCCGTCAGCTAAAGTTGCCGCTTCACTCTCGGTCTGCTGCGTCTGGGTCTGTGTCTCCACCTTGTTATTCTTTGTCCCGCATGCACATAAAAGCATACCGGCCACACATAAAGATGCGATTGTTATGATTTTCTTTCTCATAATATTGATAAATTCCTTTGACTATTTTGTTGCTTGCGGATCCGAAACACTGACTTTATGGTCATACCATGTTCCTTTGGTTCCAAGAATTGCAAGATCAAACTCCTGATCCAATGCTTCAACCGGAACATCAAATCCATATACTTCTTCTGTTGTTCCGTCGCTGTATTTTACAATGTCGGTTGTTGGCTCAAGTAATTTTGCTCCGTCTTTTGCGGCATCTGCTGCTGTTCCAACAAAGAGATTAATAATCTTCTTTGATACAAGGCTGATATGAATGGTCATCTTTCCATCTTTTACGGTCAGTGTTCCACATCCATCATTCGCTTCATTTACATGAAACATTCCACTGTCTGTATTAAACTTTGCGGCATAGGTGCCGTCTGCAAGTGCATCACTTGCACTTGCAGAAGCAGATTTGGAAACCTTACCCAGAGATTTAATCGCATTCTTTGTATGCTCAACATAAATCTTCTGGATTGCTTCGATTTCGCCCAGTCCGGCAATCTGTGTATCGATATTGTCGAAATTGCCACTTGCTGTAAACTGGCTCTTCCATGAATCGTCATCATCGCCTGCCATATCGTTGTTTGCGTGGTCTCCGGCAACAACCATAAGCGGACGAAGAATTACTTTTTTGTAACCAGCCTCTTTTACTGCATTAATGACGTTCTCACATGCAGTCTCTTCCGGCTCACCTTCTACAGTTCCGATGAATACGTTGTCATATCCAAGCTGCTGCATCTGTGCAGACATCTGGCTGTAGCTGACCTTTGCTGTATGGGATGTACCATGGCCCATAAATACAAATGCAGTACTATCTTCTTTTGCATCATCCAAAGAATCATATCCGGCAGTCTTTACAGCCTCTGCTGTAATATCTTCTGCTACGGCTTTCTTGTCTGCATTGATTTCTGTAGCGTCTGCACCAACTTCTCCTAATAAAGGTTCAGCAACGACAACTTTTTCAAATTTGTCCTTGTATGCCTCGAGTTCCCCAACAAGCTCGTCATACTCTGCACCATGCATCAAGTGTGTTGGCTGAATCACAAGATTCTTAACGCCATTGTCAACGGCTCTCTGTAATGCCTGATCTACGTTATCGATCTTCTCATTATCTCTTGCCTGTACATGGTTGATGATGATCTGTGCAGTAAATGCACGTCTTACAGACCAATCCGGATTTGCTTCCTGAATTGCTTTCTCAACACCACCGATATCAGCAACACGGCTATCGTTGAAAGAAGTACCAAAGCTTACGACGAGAATTTCGTTCTCGCCAATATCATCTGCATTCAAAGGATCATCCTTGGAAGCATCTCCGGTATCTCTTCCGAAATAATCAGGATCTGCATTCTCGCCCTCTACGAGCTGCTTCTGTGCATCTGTCAGCTTATCCCATGCTGCTTTTGCTGCTGCACACTGCTCGTCTGTCTTATCGGTTCTCTCCTGTACATAAATGTCATCGATCAGTTTTGCAACTTCATCTGCAGCTGCCTGATCATCTGTCTGGGATGCCTGTGAGCTCTCTGTAGCTTCCTTTGTGTCTTTGCTTCCACATCCGCTGAACATACTTACTGCAAGCGCACATGACAGAAACAGTGCAAGTGTCTTTTTCTTCATAATTTCTCCTTTCCCTGCGTATCAGAATATCTTTACAATTCCGATACATTGAACCTCATGCTACATATTCCATAGAAATCACACGCTTTCCTGTCATAACGTATCTATAGATAGCAAAAGAAAAGCTCCATCCGGGATCTTCCGGACGGAGCAATCAGTCTTTAAATCACATCACAAAAGAGAGGTAAACAATAGCCTGCATTACCTTGACTTAAACAGTACGACCAATTACTCGTGATCTGCGCTCTGAAAGAAATTGTGCTATCCGTTCAGAGTGCTGTACCAGATAATTGGCAGGTCTCCTGGCTGATAGATCCTCGCATCACTTCCGCCTTCCCAAACAAAACATTGTTCAGTGCGCCTCTTGGAAGTGTACTCCCTAATCACAGTGACGAGATCGTACAGGAATTGCACCTGTTTCCCTTTTCACCAGTTGAGACACATCTTAAGATGTGTCTCAACTGACACCAACTATCTTCCCTATGAAACTTTCCCTATCTTAGCACATTCAGCTTTTGTTTACAACAATGTTTTACAAAACCAGCGTGTAAAGCACGCCGATCACTGCAAGTGCCATGCCGGAATATCCGGTCAGTGCAAATAATACTGCCATGACCTGATATTTTTTCACGCGGTCATTTCTCAAAATCACAAGAATAAATAAAACCAGCACGCTGAGTAACATAATCACCATTCCGGACGGAATCAGTATATCGATTGCATTGTTTGTCATCTATCTATCCCTCTATCTTTGAACGTCAAGCGTCAGCCTATTTTCCAAGTGTTTCCACACATATGGATTCATATTTCGGGTAATTCTCATGAAGCATATCTGTTACAACATTTCCATCTTTATCCATAGTGAACTGATACAGGTTGTATGCACCTTCTTCGTAGGCATAATCCGTTCCGTTATCCTGGAAATGCTCATAAGTTGCAGCTCCCGGTGTTGTTAGCAGATGCAGTGTCGTATATGGCTTTTCTCCCACATACTGACATACATCATACATCGGAAGAATACTTCCTTCCTTAATGTAAATCGGACATACATCAATCGGTGCTTCCCGAAGAAGATACTGCTTACCCTCTAATTTTTCACCAGTCCAGTAATCATACCACACACCTTCCGGCAAGTAAACCATCTTCTTTGTTGCCCCCTGCTCCAATACCGGCGCAACAAGCATCTGCTCACCCACAAGGAATTCTCCATTTAAGTTACGCACTTCCGGATCATCCGCATAATGCAGTACCAGAGGCCGCATAACCGGCAAACCTGTCTCAAGTCCCTTGTAAAACAGATCATAAATATATGGAAGGAACTTGTAACGGAGTTCAATATATTTACGGTTTATTGCAACCACTTCATCGCCAAACTGCCATGGTTCCTGACGCTTTGATCCCTGACATGAATGGTTGCGGAAAAGCGGAGAAAAGCACGCGGCTTCCACCCATCGGCTCAACAGTTCCGGTGTACAGTCCGCACCAAAACCACCAACATCTGCTCCGCAAAATGTGAAACCGCTCATTCCCAGGTTACAGATCTGTGGCACCATCATCTGCAGATGTGACCAGAGACTCTGATTATCTCCTGTCCAGACCGTAGAATATTTCTGGCTTCCGGCGTAACATGCACGCGTGATAACAAATGGGCGTTTTCCGGTATGTTTGCGAATTCCGGCATAGGTTGCACGGCTCATGTTATGGCCATAGACATTATGGATCTCTGCATGTGTTGTCTGACATTCTTCATCATGGAACTGTACGTCCTGTGGAAGTTCTCCCCGGAAACTTGCCGGCTCGTTCATATCATCCCAGATGCCCCGGATGCCCATATCCAGAAGTTCCTTATGATGATCTGCCCACCAGTCTCGCACTTCTTTCCGGCCAAAATCAGGGAATACCGATTCGCCCGGCCATACTTCATTCACATAAACATTTCCCTCGGTGTCTTTTGCAAAATAGCCTTTTTCAACACCTTCCTCATACATGAAATAGCCGTCCTCTTTTTTCGTTCCCGGATCAATAATCGTCACCGGCTTGAAACCAAGCTGTTCCATTTTGTCACAAAGCACGCCTTTTTTATCATAATATTCTTCGTCCCATGTAAACACTTTGAAATTGTCCATGTAGTCAATATCCAGATGAATGACATCGCACGGAATCTGCAGTTTGCGATATTTCTCTGCAATTTCCATGATATCCTTTGCGGATGTGTAGCCCCAGCGGGACTGATGATAGCCCAGTGTCCAAAGCTGTGGCAGCGGTGTTCTTCCGGTAAGGTATGTATAATTTTTGATGACCTCTGCCATGGTCTCTCCGCCAAGAATGTAATAATCCAGATTTCCGTCATCCGCACCATAACAGAAATATTCCTCAGACTCTTTTCCAAGATTCAGATAGCTGTGGAACGTATTGTCAAAGAACAGACCATACACACAATCCTTACGCAGACAAATCAGAAATGGAATGGATTTGTACAGTGCATGAAAATCCTCGTTGTGTGCCTGCGGAAGATCGGAGTTCCAGTTCTCATATTCATAGTGACGTTTGTTGAGAAATCCGCTTTTGTCCCCGAGTCCATAAAAGCTGTCTTCCGGTGCCAGCACTTTCAATGTCTGTACTGCATAATCCCCACCTGCTAACTTTGATGCATCATGGCCTTCTGCCTCAAGCAGATTGGCTGCTTTCTGATCCAGTGCTGCTTTTTTCACACGCTGACCACGATAATCTTCCATCAGTAAATGGCCGTTGGCATCGTATGCCTCCATATAAAATCCGCCATGAATGTGTAACGTCAGACTCTTCGTCTTGATGACAGTTGCATCCTCTGTATCTTCCACCGTAAAATCTACCGGAACCGCTTTGTCCCCCTCGATTGCCTTGGATTTATAATCTTTCATCCAGCAAGGCACCAGTACGCGGATGATATCATCCTTTAGAATGGTTAAGATTACATCCTGATTCTCATAATGTAATGTTACCTGATTCCCCTGTTGTTCGTATGATTGCTTTTTTCCAAAATTCATGTTATACCTCCCTGAAAACAATAATTTAAATCACAACACCATTGCAATGATCGACTTCGTGCTGAATAATCTGTGCTGTCCATCCTGTATATTTGCCATGCTGCTTTTTGAAATTCTGATCCAGATAATCCACTTCAATTTCTTCATAACGCGTACATGGTCTCACTCCGTCGATTGACAGACAGCTTTCTTCTGTCTGATACTCCCCTGACTTCTTCGTGATCACAGGATTGACCATTGCAAAATGAAACGGCCCTGCGGACACAGCGATAATCGCTTTATTAATTCCTATCATATTTGCCGCCATGCCAACGCATATATTTTTGTTCGCTTTCAGCGTATCCAAAAGGTCTGTTATGACCTGCTTATCTGCCTCTGTGGCCGGTTGTGCCTTTTTTGAGAAAATGTGTTCTCCTTTTGCAATATTTTTGACCATTGTTCCTCCATTATTCTTATACTTTCCATTCAAAAGCACCGGTTCTCCAGTGCTCTGTCTGTTTATTTTGTTCTATTACTCTATTTTAGAGGCCTTCATTCCCTGCGTCTTTTGTCGCTTTTTCAAACTCTTCTTCTGTGTACAGCTCAAGAATTTTTTCTTTTGCGACTCCACATTTTATCATATTTCGAATGGATTCCGTACGTTCAGCGTTGCGGCCCTCTTCCCTCATTTCATTGTCTCTCATAAGTAATGTCATGTATTCCAACCTCCATTTATGGAACATCAGCCCATGCAAAATTTTGCAATCAATTATACTGAACCTTGATACCTATTGTGTTTTCAAAATTACGTAATGTACTTTCTACTTCATCTGCAACTTCCTTAATTGCATATTCATGTTCATATACATAATTCTTTTCCTCTTCATTAGCAGCTATTTCAGAGAGTTTTTCTTTAAAAGCATCAATACTGTCACATTTTTCTTCATTAATATATATTGTGGATTCATCAACTCTTATTATAACAGCCCCTTGCTCACTTTCATCTATTTTACCATTATCTGTCTGTGCCCTTCCATTCCCAAATCCTATACCACCTCTACAGAATATGAGTATAACAACCAATATTAATATTGGTACTACCACAACCAAAACTCTTCTATCTATTTTTTTCATTTGCTATTTCCTTCTTCCCTTAACTGATAATATATCTTTTTGTTTTCATCCTTTTGCGCCAATAATACATTTTGAATCTCATTAAAATCATTTACATATACTTTTGAATCATCTGCCGAAAATAGCAAATATAAATTTTTATTTTCTTTGGTTGCTTCTGTTACGCTCTCGCCAATATAAATCTTTAATTGATTAACTGCATTGTTCCAGCTTTTTTCATCTCCCTTTGGGACTGAAAGCTTTTTATACGGCTCCGTTTCCCTTCCAAACGCAACAACTCTAGTTTCTCCCTTGTTTTCTAATGACACATTAACAATTGTCACAACCTCATTCATATATTCATATGATTTTAGCTTTTCTTTATCTTGCTGTACTTCTTCAATCAAGGCATCCTGATTCCCATTTGTCACTTTACTAAGTAATTCTTTTAAATCCTTGTTTGATGATTTTACCTTTTGCATTTCCTCCTGCATAGATTCAATCTGAGTATTAGCAACATCTAAATTGTTTTGACTCTCCTGCACTAACTTTGCATTTTCAATCATGACAGCAAATATTAATATCATCACAACATCAAGTAATGCTGTCAACTCAATAACAACCTCCCTTGTCCTTCTATGCCTCATTCAATTTATCCTCTTCTTCATCAAACTTTCTAATCAAATCATCTACATTATCAGCAAATTCCTCTAGTTTACTTGATATTGCAGCATCTATAACTTTAAAACCTACCGCAAAAACTATTCCCAACAATGTTGTGTTTAATGCAACCATCAAATTATCCATCATATTTGTTTCTGCAGAATTTTGAATCAAAGCTGCTACAGTTCCTAATATTCCCAGTAACGGAAATATTGCCGTTAGATTTGCATACAAAGAATACCAAAAAAGTGCCCTAACTTTTCCTTTCTGTAATTTTTCAATTTCTTCTCTATTCGAATCTATATTAGCCTTTATTCTAAATCTCTTATTTCCTGAAGGATAAATACATTTTTCCCCTTCCTTTACTATTTTCTTTGCCTTCCAAAATACATACACATTTAATATTGCAACAGCTATAATCACATAGAGATCATACTTATACACAATCATAGCTATAGTATTTATAATCGTTTCCATTGCTTTTCCTCCTTTTTTTAATTGTATCATTTTTTCCCATAATTCGACAATGTCTTTCTAAAAAAAGAGGATCCTATGATCCTCTTTTTTACCATAATTACAGTTTATTATGAAATTTCTGCCAGTTTCTTCATGATACGCGCCTGCACTTCCGTGTAATATGCAAGATCTGCTGCGGACAAATCGTCGGTATTTACCTCATCCAATTTTTCCATATAATCAGCATACTGTTTCATATATTCTGCATAGTCACTCATCATTCCTATCGCATCATCGGAATCCTGATACGTTTTCATGAAATCCACATACTTATCAAAAAACGCCTCGTAACTATCCATCATTTTCTTGAAATCTTTACTTACTCCACTCTTATCTTTTGCCGATTTCTTTTTGGATATTTTCTTTTTCTCACTCTTTTCCTTTTTCTTCGTGTCTTTTTCGGTATCCTTTACTTTTTCTTCCTCCTGTGTATTTTCTTCCTGTTCTGCGTTATCGACCTCTTGTGTATTTTCTTCTTTCTCTGTATCTGTATCATAAGGTTCTGTAATACTGATGTACATGACATCATTTCCCTCATAATCTACAGAGACATGATACCCATCCTCATTATCTCCATAATAGGAATCATCTGTGCGCCAATAATCTACTGTAAAACCATTCTCCATGCAGTCATCTACGTATAAATTGTATTCATCCTCCGAAGTATTACCTATATATACATAAAACGCACTCGAAGTTTCCATATCTATTTTCCCGATATTTGACTTTGGTTGAGGCAACAACTGTACAATTTCACTTGTTGGCCATTTTATTTCCTTGAATTCCTCCTGGTTTATGCTTTCCTCTGCTGTTGGCGTCGAACCTCTTGATCCACACGCTCCAGTGGAACATACAACAACCAGCATAAATAACATCATTACTATTTTCTTTTTCATTTCTCTTTTTCCTCCCTTTTTTGGTTTTTCATTTTCCTCAACTCCGAAATACTCTGGACATAAGTTTTCTTCTTCCTCTCACACTCCGGCGGAATGGGTAACATTCCATGGTTCTGCACATAAGAAATGAATTCCATCTGTCCATCCAGATGTTTGATCTGTTGCTTGAGTTTTTTAATTTTTTCCCTTAAAAACTGGTTTCTTTCTTTGTCCGATAGAGTCATCAGATACTTAATTTCTTTCAAATCAAGTTCCATTTCCCGATATACCAGAATCTGCCACAAACGTTCCAACGCGGCATCATCGTATAATCGATAGTTCCCTTCTGACCTTTCTGCCGGCAGCAATCCCTCATCATCATAAAATTGCAAGGTTCGCTTACTAACTCCTGCCAGCTGACTCACTTCGTTTACTTTTTTCATTACGGCCTTTACCTTTCTCCGTACTTTGAAGCATAAACTATCACGCATACGTGACTGCAATACCTATTTCCGGAAACACATCACTTTGGTTCCATAAAGGCCTTTGTAAAATTTGCGAATTTGAAATTTGTTAAAAATTATGTAGGAAACTCCTGCTGGGGTATATGAAGAAAAATCCTCTTAAAATACCCTGTTCGGGGGGTATATTCCAAAAAATCATTGCAAAATACCCCACCTATGGGTATATGCAAAAAAACTGCCCCAAAATACCCCGATTCCCAAACAAAATCGGGGTATTTTGAGACAGTTTTTCTATATAGATACTCATCATCAATGAAACTGCTATCTTAAACATGAATTACTGAATATTGCATGCCAAATACTGCATACCAACCATTTATTTTTTATTTCTGATCCTTATTCGACCATAAAATATTGCATCAGCTCATATTTCAACCGGCTTCCCTCCATGATCTCCGGTGGAAGCAATGCACGCGCTACCAGTTTGAGATCATCACTCTCAATGTCAGTTCGCTTTAAATTCGCATAATCTCCATCAATACTTACTACTTCATAATACCATGTTTCCATTTTGTAATCTCCTTTATTGAACATCAGCCCATGTAAAATTTGCTTTCAGCAAATGGGCTGACGCTACATATCAAGTTTTCATAGAAAACTTGACACTATCCTTGAACATCAGCTTTCTTATTTCGATCCACCATTTTTCTTATAATCACGCAAAGGTGCAACCTTTATATGCTTTTTTACATATTTGTTAATGCCCTGCACAAGACCGTCTGCAAGCACTTCCAGTTTCCTTTCACTGTGGTCCGAGCACTGATTGCCGAGTTCCATATCGACAGAGGGAATCGTGCTATAGGAAGTTTGTGTCAAATCAATCGCCGTGGCACCGGTTCCACTGATTTTCACTCCGTTGGAACGGAGGCCTTTGACCAACGCAGCTCCCAATGCCTCGTGCTGTTCCCAATAAGATGACACCGGCTTTTTCTTCTTTAATCCCTCAGGCACAGAAATTGCAAAAGCGCCTTTATCGTAACGAAGTCCGTCACCGTCCCAATGCAACGCGATATGACAATCCGCCACATTATTGCAGATGACTGTGCGGGCAACATTGTCCAGCTGAACATCTTTTCCGTCGCGGACCATTAAAACATCATACCCTTCTGCCAGAAGTTTCTTTTTAAGGATCTTTGCCATGCGAAGTGTCACATTGCGTTCCGCGGTTCCATCACGAAAAGTCATACCATCCGATACCGCCACTGCCTGAATGGCCCCCGCTTGTGTCGTTCCTCCCGTCAATTTCGGAGAACCGTCCGGATGACACAGCGTCTTTACGGAGGAACCACCCTTTGTTCCATGCCCTGCATTCACCGCAATTACAATATCTTTCCGATTCTTTTTAGCAGTATACATGACCGCATAGCCGGAAGTGATTTTTGCATGGTCAGCATATTTCCATGAGGAATCCAGATAAATTTTTTGCTTATTTTTATAAAAGGAAGATGTTTCTGTTGTTTTTGCAGCTTCCTTTTTTGTGACTTTTTTAGCTGCTACCTGCGCATTTACATCTCCACAAGATGCTGTCAGAATAAGAGCCATCACCATAAGAAATGTTATCATTTTTCTATCTATTTTACGTTTCATATTTTCTCCATGACATTTGAACATTAGTCCATGCAAAATTTGCTTTCAACAAATGGGCTGACGCGAGTTTCCAATTTCATTATAATTTAGCACTCCATAAAAAACAAGAATCATTGCATTTCATTTTTTACAGGCGTATCATTACTATGACATAAACTTTAAGGAGGAATGAAATTATGAAACTAAAAACCAAACAAATTACCGTTACTGCCATTATGCTTGCCATCTGCATCATAAGCCAGTTTTTTAAAAATTTAAGTGTATATATCACCGGACCAGTTATCAATGCCGCGCTGATCCTGACTGCAATTTATGCCGGACTTGCCTGCGGTATCATTCTGAGTATTATCACACCAATCACTTCTTTTTTCATTACCGGAATGCCTGTTATGGCAGCTGTCCCTGCCCTGTTTCCATGTATCATAATTGGAAATGTCATTCTCGTTGTTATGGTCGCATTGCTTCGAAATAAGTTCGGAAAGACAGCCGGACTTCCGGTCTCAATCGGTATCGGAGCCATATTAAAAGCTTTGTTCATGGGGTTTTTGATTTCTCTTCTTATTTTGCCAAACATGTTACCGGTAAAAATGCAGCCGATGCTCCATGTACTGCAATTGCAGTTTTCTGTCACACAGCTGATTACCGCACTCATTGGTGGCGTATATGCAGTTATCATTTATGCAATATTGCAAAAAACATCACTTAAGGAACAGGTATAAAGATGAAATCATTTTATATTTTCTATTCTGCATTTTTCAATGCCTGATCCATCGGAATCTTTTTGATTCTCTGGAAATCAAAGATCATAACAATCAGATATCCGATCAGTACAAATCCAAACATCCTTGCATAACCCAGTGGCTTTATGCGGAATGCGAACCATCCGCTGTATGAGAACAGCATAATTCTCCATGCCGCATTCATAACAAGGGTTCCTAAAATTACGCTGACCGCATCGGAAATAATTACCACAATACTCGTGGAAAGCAGATACAGGCTGGCAATCTCTTTGTTCTCATATCCCAAAATCTTGGTCATGGAAATTGCATTCTCATTCTTTTCAATGATCAGCTTTGTCAGAAGATAAATCATGACTGCTGCCAGAAGAATACATAAAACCTGGAAATAGGACATATACGAACCCATGGAATGATCGAGCTGATCTGCCATTTTGGTAATATCATGTATCGTGATTGTTGTTGCAATATTGTCCTCATCAATATCCGTGATTTCGCTGTCCGAAAGAAATCCGCTAAACTCATTCTCTTTGAGATCAAACACCTTTCCATAGTTATCGATGGACATAAAGACGGCAAGACTCTGGGATTTATGATAGAGTCCCGCAACTTTAAATTTGTAGGTCTTGTTCTCATATTTCTCATCCAACGATACAGTATCACCAACACTGATCCCATATTTATCCGCAAAAGATGCCGATATGTAAACCTCATTCTTTTTCAATGAATTCAGCTTTTTGATCTTTACATACTTACTGTCTTTTTCAATTCCATAAACAGAAATCTCCTCATTCAACGCATCACTCTTTTTCTCCAGCGAAGTCATGTCGAATTTTTCTGCCTCTTTATTGTCCGTTGTGATCAGATTGTTGTCTTCATCCTCGTAAGACTTCAATACATACTGATACTTTGCGAACATCATTCCATCTGTATTATTCTTGTAGTAATCAAGTGTATCCGGCATTCCTACTGCCATCGCAAGCATGACCATGATAAAGAAAATACCTACAAAAAGAATCAGGTAATTTGCTACATTCTGGAACATGATACGCAGACGGAAGCGGCTCAAGAATTTCCATCTTGGCAGACGCATGGCCTTTTTGTTTTTTGTCTTTTTCAGATCATGGCGTAAGAACTGCAACGGTGTGTGCTGCATCATCCGCACAATAACAATCAGATTGACCACAAGCATCAGAACCACCGGAATCAGTGTCGTCTTGAAAAAGGCATCCGGATTCCAGATTGTGTGATATGTTGGCAGACTGTAACTGTTATAATACATTGACACTACCACATTTTTGAATACCGTGTATCCCAAAATATTTCCGACAATCGCCGCCAGCAGCGTTACGATCACCGGCATGGAAAGGTAATGCCGTACAAGTTCTCCCTTTGTATAACCGGAAGCGCGCAGCGTTCCGATAGCAGAAGCTTCTTTTGCAATGGTATTGCTGATCGTGACTGCAAAGATAAAAGCGATAATTACAATCAGAATATCCAGAAGTACACCACCCATGGCTTTATCCGATCCCATATCATCGGTTGCAAAATTGATCGCCGGATTGCCATATCTTGGTGTGTAGTCTTCCAATTCGTTGTCCGCGACAACGACCTGTGTCAACAGGGCACGCATGAAATCGTCAGACTGTGTTTTTTCCTGTGCATCATCTTCCGGCTCGTTTTCATACTTCCATGCATATGCATAATGCACACTCTTATGAAGACGGTCAAAGCCTTCTGATGTGACCATTGCCACATCAAATTTCAAAGCATCAAACATCATATCTGTGGTTTTCTCATGTAATGTAGAATAATTGACATATGCCAACAGACCAACAATCTTATAGGTTTCTCCGCTGATGGTGATTGTATCTCCGACTGTGACACCTACATTGTCTGCATGCATACGGTCAATGGCGATTTCGTCTTTTGCCTGTGGAAAACTTCCTTTTAACAGGCATGCCAGGTTGATATCTTCTGTCTTTGTAAAGACACGGATCGTACCATCCTTTTTGCCATCATTGTTGTAATCTTCCTCTTCGTTTCGGAAGAAATTCTCATACACGGTTGTCTTTGTTGCCTTAAAGTCCGGATCATTTAATTCGTACTTTTCTTCGGCATCGGCATATTTGTCTTCGATCTTATCCTGTGCTTTCTTCCATGCCTCATCATAGGCTTTGTCATAGGCCTTCTTGTAGGCTTTCTTGTAAGCCTTTTTATAAGCTTCATCGTGTGCCTTGTCATAGGCTTCATCATAGGCAGTTGCATATGCTTTGTCGTAAGCTTCTGTATATGCACTGCTATATGCCTTATCGTATGCACTCTTGTATGTACCATCCGCCTTTGCCTGTTTCACAGCGGCCGGCAGCATCGCTGCAACGGTCTGCTCATCCATTCCCTGAGCCACAAGCGTCTGTTTTACCTGCGCAGAAAACTGTGCATCAAACTTGCTTTTGAACTCTGTATCAAAAGAGGATTTGAATTTCGGATCAAACTCTTCCTTAAAAGATTTCGTAAATTCTGTCGGGAAAGACTTTTCAAATTTCTTCTTAAATTTCTTATCGAATTCCTTTTTAAACTTCTTTGGAAACTTTTTATCCAGCTTCTTTTTTGCTTCGTCCAGATAATACTGCTTTACATCCGCTTTCTCTCCGGTTTCAATTGCAGACAGCAATGCATCATCCGCCTGCTTCTTTAACTCGAAATGTCCATCTTCCTGTTTGTATTCTTTTACACCGTCCGCAGCCGATTTCAACATACTCTCATTTGCGACATACATACCGGATACAAAACCAATGGTAAGCACGAGGAATAAAAATACAACAAGATATTTCTTCCAGTCTCCGATCAATTCTTTCGGTATTCGCTTGATCAGGGGATTTCTTACTTTTTTCTTACTCATAACTGCCCCCTTACCACTCAAGTTCTTCTGCAGAGATTTTGTTTGTATTAATATCGTTATGACGCACCGCTCCGTCACGGAGCTTGATTACGTGATCTGCCATATTTTTGATTGCCTCATTATGTGTAACCATGATAATGGTATTGCCATATTTCTTGTTTACATCCTCAATCAGCTTTAAAATTTCCTTCGAAGTATTGTAGTCCAAAGCTCCTGTCGGCTCATCACACAGCAGAATATCCGGATTCTTTACAATGGCACGGCCAATGGAGACACGCTGCTGCTGTCCACCGGAAAGCTGGTTCGGCAGCTTATATCTGTGTTCGTAAAGTCCCAGTGTATGAAGCAGATCGTCAATATCCAGCGCATTGTCTGACAGATAAGCTCCTACCTCAATATTCTCTTTTACATTGAGGTTTGCGATGAGATTGTACATCTGGAACACATAACCCAGATGCTTTCTGCGGTACTGTGTGAGCTTTTTCTCACTCATATCCTCCAGCTTATCTCCATTAATATTGATGTAACCACTGTCTGCATTATCAATACCTCCAATGATGTTCAATAATGTGGATTTTCCGGAACCGGATGGTCCTAAAAGCACACAGAACTCACCTTTTGCGACAGAGAAATTCATACCGCGAAGAACCTCCTGACGCGTCTCACCGCTTCCAAACCCTTTCTTTAAATCTACGATCTCCAAAAACTTTCTTTCTTCTTCTGACATAGTTACTCCCTTTCCTTTTTAGTTTTACTCGCCACACTATTATTAGTTTCTTCTAACCCATAGTTCTTTTTTTAGGTCCCCCGCTCTTCGCGAAAGACCTATGATTTTACCAGACCATACCAGCCTGCCAGCAGATATTTTACTCCCTTTTCTGCAAACTGAAGTGCTTCCTCCTCATTGTCAATATGTGTCACCATAAATATGAACATATCAATCTGCGAATGCGACATCCAATGGACAACGCTTTTCTCCACCATCGGAACACCATATGCCTGACACATTGCCTCACAGATAAATGCATTGTGCTCATCCATCTGATCCACCAGACGATCCGGCATATGTTCCATGCTCGATCCCTGAGATTTCATCAACACCAGAAGCACTTCATCCCGATAGGTATACAGCTCATGCACAATCTGCGCCATCGATTCAAAATCGCTGCGCTCATCATGCTCGGTTGCCCTACCGCTTTTCATTTCCTGCACTTCAAAGGAAAAATGCTCACGAATAATTACATTGAGCCGATCCATAAAATCGCCAACCACTTCACAGAACAAATCATCTTTGTCCTGAAAGAAGAAGTACAGTGCTCCGGTGGTAACACCCGCTTTCTGGCAAATACTGCGAAGAGATGCTCCCTGAAAGCCTTTTTCCATAAATTCTTTCTTGGCGCATTTCATAAGGTGGGTCTTCGTCTTGCTGTCATGTATCTTCTTTTCTGCCATTGTACTCTCTCTGGAACCATAAATATTCTGTTCCCTGTATATAAAAATGTAACATAACGTTGTTATGTCGGATAACACCGTTATGTTACATCTTAATTTCCGATATGTCAACCTATATATTTATATTTGTTTACTGTTGTTTTTTCTTATGTTTGTCATAAGCGGCAAACATGCCGGCAAGCAATGTTCCTGAAATAGAATGCCAGGTACAGGAAACAGCACAGATGATAGCGGATTCCGGTGTTGCAGAAAACTGCGCGGTTGTTGTGGCAAGATTTGTTGCCAATCCCGCATTCTGCATACCAACTTCGATAGCAATTGTTCTCTTCTTTGCTGTGTTCATGCCAACAAGCTTTCCTGCACCATAACCAAGCAGATAACCCAGCCCATTATGAAGAAATACCGCAATGAAAATGACAGCACCTGACTGGAAGAATTTATCGCCCTGTGAGGAAACAACACCACCTACAACACAAGCCAATCCTAATACCGCAACTCCTGGCATTACTTTCTGTATCTCGCTAAAGGTTTTCTTTTTGCCGAGCAAATAATTCAGAAGAAATCCAAGCGCAACCGGAAGAATCACGGTTTCAACAATGGAAATCAACATTGGCAACGCCTTGATGGAAATATTTGCTCCGCTCGCCAACAGAGAAACCATAAGCGGTGTCATAATCGGAGAAAGAATTGTTGATACTGTTGTCATTCCTACAGAAAAAGCCACATCCCCGCCACAAAGATAGGACATGATGTTGGATGACACACCACCCGGGCAACATCCTACCAGAATTAATCCAAGGGCAATGCCATCCGGAAGGTGCAATGCCTTTGTCAATGCAAACGCCAGAAACGGCATAATCAGATACTGTGCCAATGCACCTACACAAATATCAAATGGTCTCTGTGCCAGAATCTTAAAATCTTCTGTAGTCAAAGTCAGTCCCATACTAAACATAATTACACCGATAATGATGGATTGACAGGTAAACTTGTTAGAAACCGGATCCGTAAACAATTGATGGTTTACCCATCCCATCATGCCCGGAACGATAAATGTTACAATCGCAATGGCTATTACCACCACAGATGTGTAATCAGATAAAAATTTACTGAATTTTTGTAATGCTTTCATTACATTTCCTCCTTTTTGTCCACAAAAAAGTCCCTTCCCAGAATAAACTGGAAAGGGACGAATAAAATCCGCGATACCACCCTAATTCCACAGAAAATCTCTGTGACACTTCACATACCAACATATGCTATCCCATAACGGAGGAGACCGGCGAAGTTTACTTGCAACTAACTGCTTTCAGCCCGCTTCTTAGAGAGGATAATCAATATCCGATTATTGTCTGTTCGCACCAGCCACAGACTCTCTGCAAATAATCATGGCTACGATTTTGTTCTCATCAACGAATTTTGGTGAACTATATTTTCTTTACTTTTGCTATTATAGCCCCATGTACAAATATGTCAAGGGTAATTTTTCGAAATTTTCAAACCTCTTTCTTCTTATCTCTCGAGTGTTATTCTCAATAATCTCTCTCAAAATGCTGATAGTCCTTAGAATGCGTCCAATCGCCGCCCCAGGTAAATCCATACTTTTTAAAAAGCTTATAGCACAAATCATCATGATCAATTTTGTATGGAAAATCCTTGCTACGGTCTACATATGCCGTAGCATTGGCTGGTTCGATGGACAATTTTCCGTCTACCGTCTTCACATACGGATTGTACAGCGTATTGATATCCACAGCCATACCTAGCCCATGTTTTGAGATCTTTGTGGTATGGGAAATGAACCGGAAGTTAAATGCTGAAGAATTATTATGGCTCATGGATTCCTCATCATCAGCATTGTACGCATCTACCAATTCCACTT
Organism: uncultured Lachnobacterium sp.; assembly: GCA_900550545.1. Classification (GTDB taxonomy): domain Bacteria; phylum Bacillota; class Clostridia; order Lachnospirales; family Lachnospiraceae; genus Roseburia. The sequence goes on from URSS01000005.1 coordinate 89,410, forward strand.
TTTCAATCGGATAGTCTGCCTGATACAATTCCTCAAAGATAGAAAGCACGTCATCTGCAATGGCTTTGTTTACGACCAGCTCGCCTTCCTTTGTCTGTCCGTCAAATCCCATATGCAGGACATGAACATATCGAAGCTCGTCCCGTGGCACTGTGCAGTCTGCTTTGTATGATTTTCCCTGCATTTTTTCAAAAATATCATCCGGAATTTTGGAGACGTAAAAATCCTCGTCCGAAATCTGGTGCGTGTCGGATTCGGATTCTTCCTGGGAATCCGATGTCTTCTGTGTTTCTGTATTTACGGCAGCCTCTGTAATCTCTGTTGTCTCGCTAATCTCTGTAGCCTCTTTCTGCAGACTTGTTTCCTTCTTCACTTCGACTTTCTTTTCGGCAACGTCAACTTTCTCTGTTTCCCTGGAATTCTTTTCGTTATTATCCTGATTCTTTACAAAACGGTTTCCTGCCACTACTGCAATGGCTGCCAGCAAAATCGTGGCCGTAATTATGATTCCTTTATGTTTTCTCAACACGATCTCCTTCTTTTTCACTCATCGATTCATTGAGCACTATTGATCTTATCTATAAACGCCTCAATCTCATTCACATGATCCGAAAACAACACATGTCCCATATGTTCTTCCCATAAAAATCCAGCCTGTTCCATTTTCTTTAACATCTCTTGTAACGGTGCATAAAAACTGTTTCGATTGAACAAAATGCATGGTTTCTGAAATACACCGATTTTCGTAAGTGTTATTGCCTCTGAAATTTCATCAAGCGTTCCGATACCTCCCGGCAAAGCGATAAACACATCTGCGAGATCCAGCATTTTTTGCTTTCTCTCACTCATATTCGCTGTAGTAATCAATTTGGTCACATATGGTTGTGGGCGTGACTTAATAAACTCCACATTCCCCGGAATCACACCAATGACCTCGCTGCCTTCTGCATGAGCTTCCTTTGCAACCGCTCCCATCAATCCGGATTCTCCACCTCCATATACAAGTGTATGCTTACTTTTACCGATCCACTGTCCCAGTTCTCTGGCGGCTTTTGCATATTCCTCATTGTTTCCAAAATCAGAACCACAATATACTGCTATCTTCATGTGTACTCCTTTACTTAACCGCATAAGAATAAATATAGATGTCTGTCCCCTTCGTTTTGTTTCCAGCCCACCATACTTTTCCTTTGGAATAAACCGGCATTCTGCTTGGATTCAGATAAGCGGAAGAGGCAAGTTTCTTCGTCTTCTGTATCACATTTCCTTTAGCATCAACAACAATCGCATATACGCCCTGATAACTGTATTTTTTATAACGTTCAAATAATATCACATAATTTCCCGCATCTGTAGCTACAACCTGTGGATTTTCGATGGTATATGTTTTGTCATAATTTGTGAGCCATTTTACGCCGTAATCTGTTACCTTTTCATCACCATTTTTTCCACTTAAGCCACTGCGCGTACCGGATGTAACATATCCATTCGCTGTGGTCAGATCCGCATTCGGGTCAAAAATCTGAATAAACAACTGCTGATTTTCCTTTTTTGCCTTGCTGCTTAAAGATGGTGCTGATATTGCTACCATAGCCGCGTTATGTACATCTCCCGTCGCAATACCACCCATGCGGGCAAAGTTATCATTTACCTCAAACATGTCATAACGGTCAAATGCACCTTTGCTGATCCAGAATGAGAAAATATTTTGTGAATCACATGTCCATGTTTTCGATGCCTCGTCCGAATATGTATTATCATAAATGATTTCCCAGTCATCCGGAAAATCTGTATTGTTGATTAGATCATCACTTATTCCATCACCGGTTCCCGGCATCTTTTACTCTGAAACGGTAAATGCGCGGTCATAACAATCGCCCTCACTGGCAAGAAGAAATCCTTCTCCCCACGGAACCACACGCTGCGCAAAGGAATGGGAATTATAGTAACTTTCCACACTTTCCTTCTGCATCGTCTTCCGGTTCACAAGAAAAAGCGAATTGCTCTGATGACCACTATACATTTTTCTCGCATAGTTGACAGCAACATAATCACCATTTACTGCAATATCACAATTTCCTGCATGAAAAGGAATCTTCGTATAAAAGCTTTCATCATAATAGGATGCCAGACTCGAGGAACCATTGTCCCCCACACTTGCAAGAAGCTTTCCACTGGAATCGTACTTGGAAACAAAAATCGTTTTTGTTGCTGTATTATTTGTTTTATTCGTCTTTCCCGTAACTACATAAAAATTTCCGTCGGAATCGCATGTAACACCACCAAAAACAGAAGATTTCTTCTTCAATGTGATTGTCTTTTTGACAGGTTTTCCATTTTTCGTTTTCACAATTACAATATTGCTTTTTGTATTATATGCAATGCACATATTCCCCTGGTTATCCAAAAACTGCGTGCCATCCGATACGCCATCCCAATTTGCATAAGATCCTTTTGCAGTTGTAATATTGTGCTTTTGATTTGTTTTCTGTACCTTAAGTGTTGCAGCTTCCGGACTTACCACGGAGGTCATCAAAACTCCACAGATTGCCAGACATGCAATACTTCTCATCCCTGCATATTTTCTCATTTCAGTTTTCCTTCCCACTCTGCTTCTTAAAATCCAAGATTTTCATCCACTAAAATAATTTGAAAACGTCCTTTTACTCTGCTGAACCGGGTTGTCAAAATCTGGCAGCATATACATTGCGGGCTTTTGCAGTCAAAGCAGCTTCCATTTTTCGAACATGGTGTATCGATTCCAAATCTCTGCGCATTGATCGGAGCGGCCTCATTTCGCGCACGGTGCAAAGCATCCTCCTCCGATTTCACAATTTTGTTCATGCCCACGATCAGCAATACATGTTTTGGTCCATACGCATATGCAGCTACACGATTCGCATTTCCATCAATATTAATAAAAACGCCATCCTCACTCATGGCATTCACACTGCCCAGAAAATAATCACTACTGAATGCTTTCAGTGCAATTTCTGCTTTTTCCTCCGGTGTTTCTACCTTATCCCTGTCATAGAATTGATAATCTCCATTGCAAACCGCATCATAGAGACCACACTCCTTGACCGAAGATGCTCCACCCATATTGATACTGCTGCCCTTTGGAATCAGTTTAAGCGCTTTCTGAACTGCCTCTTCTTTAGTCTCCACATAATAAGCTTCCATATTTCGGGATTCCAGTGCTGCAACCACACGCTTTCCCAGTACTTCATTTCTCATTTTTCTTACGTCCATTGTGTAAACCTCTCTCTTGTAACTTATTTCTTGATAATTTCCATAACTTATTATTCTTACTTCATGCACATGTATTATTCTTTAAAATATTTTTTAGTCTTGGTTCTTCCAAATCCTTTAAGAATATTTAATTTTTCTACCTTTAAATACTTTAGAATTATTTGCATTCTAGTTCTCTCTAATTCGGACACTGATTCTAACGTTTCAAATCCATCCCTAATATGAATAATTGTGTGTAAATACGTTTTATCATCATCCATATCAAATTCCGACGCCGAAGAACCATTTTGCAAGTCCTAGATACTAATAAGCTAATATAACACCTAATATTTTACTTTTAACAAAGATGATACGCAACTCCCTTATTCCATTTTTATATATATTCTATCACTACTTTGAATATTCACTTCCTGTTTAAAATCACAAAATCCAGTACTTAAATATGGACGAACACGCAATCTTTTTTCCTCATCTTCTTTCTCTTGTTGAATATCCTTTTGTTCTTTGAATTTCTTATTATTATCTGATATAGTCATAAATACTGCAATTAACGTACAGACACCACCTATATAACTTCCTAAAAAACTAGCCCATTCTCCATTAGTAATATTACTATATATGCAATTAGAAAAAATAACTCTATCAAGAATAATCGGTATTGCTACTGCACCTAATAAAAATGCTAAAATTATACTTTTTTTCATTTTTCGTTTTTCCTCCATTTTTACCCAATATATTCCCTATGAAAAAAACATCAAATATCTACTATCTAATACGTAGCTTATTTGATGTTTATCTTTCGTACAATGTATATATATCTACAGTAACATTATTTTTCTATAATATTTATAAACAACACTGTAGTAGTAGTAGGGTTCTTTATGGTGTTATATTTAGATTACTCTTATATCATTTACACAAATAATAAAATTTTAATCAGCACTAATTTTAATATCAAATATTGTCTCCTCAATTACTTTCACACACTCATCTGTATTTTTCTTAATCTCATTCCCCCAAAAACGAATTACTGTCCAGCCTAAAAACAATAACTTCTTATCTACCTCCATATCTCTTTCTCTATTTCTTGATATTTTATTTATCCAATATTCACTATTATTACTGTTTTCAAGTCTAGGCTTTAATACTTCCCAGTCCTTACCATGAAAGAACTCTCCATCGCAAAAAATAGCAATTTTATATTTTGTCAAAACTATATCGGGATGCCCTGGAAGTCCTGCATAATTTTTTCGATAGTGATAGCCTTTTTTCCATAACGCCTTTCGAAGTATTACTTCGATTTTAGTATCTTTAGACTTAATGTGTTGCATATTTATTCGACGTTGCTCTTTTGTAAATACATCTGCCAAAACAGCTCACCTCAGTTTCTCCAATCTCCATTAACTTATTATCTTTTATTTTCTATCGCTTCATGATACCTACACTGAGGATTATCTGCATATCCTTCGCATCCCCAAAAATAATTATATCCTTGTCGTATAATCAATCTTTTCCCACACTTTGGGCATCTTCTCTCCAATGGTATATGACCTTTATCCTCATCTGCACTACCAACAATAGGGGTATATAATTCTATAACCGCATGCATATCTCCTGTTTGAAAATAATAATTAGTTGCGTCCATTTTAGTACGTCCATTCAACATAGCTCCTTTAGGAATAATTTTTCTTTGCCTAATCATCTTCACAACCTCTGAATAATAAACAAAGCCCGGAAAATCATAACTCCAATCCTTATTAAAAATATTTTCTGTCAAAATGTCTTTAATATCAATTGGAATTTCCTCATTTTTCTGATATAAAAGTCGATTATCTCTCATTATTTTCTCGCCATCTGGATTAAACCTCACAAGTACTGTATAATCATATTTCGTGGTATCTTTCCCTATGTTTGGTGTATATTCTCCATTATCATTCCAATCTTTTTCCTCTAACAACAAAAGATTTCCATATGACTTTGTTGATTTTACAGAAATATGTTTGCCTTGACATTGTAAATCAAATGAATCCCACTTTCCTAAACTGTTTCTAGTAATATCTGGTTTTTCTGTCTCTATATTTTTGCTCAATAAAAATCTATATAGCGCAAATTCTGCCATTTTTCCTTGAAATGTATTTATAAAAATCTGACCATGTTTTCTATGTATTGTCCCCCCGCTTCTTGAGCTCCGATGTTCTCCAATATCCCCATATGACATATCAAATGCAAACTCAAAACACTCTTTCTTATCTTCATCTTTTATATTGCCATACGCACGAAATGATTTTTTATCTTTTACATAATAATTATTTCCTTCTACCAAAAGCCCCCTAGTTACATAATCCATGTTGGCATCCCCCCATATATCTTAGTTGCTTTACAGTATTCCATATCTATATATTTATTACATTCTCAATATCATCATATTTCAATCTCTTTACTACATACGCAGAAAAGTCGTATCCACTTCTTCTATCACAAAGCGTATCTACAATGATATTTAAATCAATATAAACAGGTTTATCTTTTCTTGCATAAAACCCGTTTTGCATTCCTTTATTCATTGCAAATGTTTTTGCAGGAATATGTATATATATAAGTTCATGTTCATACTGATTATTTAAAATTAAATCCCATTCCTCATCAACAACTGAAATCTTAGGATTTACCCAATATTCATCTCGGTTCTTTTGCCTTTTTGCATAATTACATTCACATTCTATAAAAAATCCATTTTGAGCTAATAATGCCTTTGCATCAGCTTTTCCTTGAACAGTTGATACCACATAATCTACCCCATTTGTTTTACTCGTTTTTTTGGGAATATATATACGATCTGCTTTGCAAAATACAGACACACCTATCAATTCCATAAGTAAAAATGCTTCTTCCAAGTATTGATCCAATTCAACTTTTCGAAACTTTGTAACTTTTTGAAGATTTCCCTTTTTCTTATTATCACAATCCAACTTATTATTTTCATGCGCTTTTTTAATAAGTACTGCTTCAAGATAATCTATATCAGAACGATTTAAACTATCATCTTTTGTTGTAAGTACAACAGCGCTCTCCCACCAATCTTTTCCTGACAAATGTTGTTTGATTCTTGTTGCTAAATCCATAGATTGGCCTATATAAACCATTTCTTTAGACAATAATAAATACACTCCAAATTTATTACATGCCTCCGATGATATCAATTTATTTATAGATTCTCTTGGTGCCGAATATAATTCACCAGAATTCCATCCGGAATCCTCTATACACATTACACCTTTTAATGTTCCATCTTCTAAAAGAAGACTAATGGTTTTTGCTTTTGTATTTGCCATATATAATCATCCCTCATATTACTCATTAACTGCAATTGCAATTTCATTAGCTATTCTTGCAATAACAGATACACAAACTGAATTCCCAGCTTGTTTATATAGTCTTGAATCACTTTGATTATCTGGAAGTTTGAAATTCTTAGGAAACCCCTGTGTATTAAAGCATTCATGCGGGGTCATTTTTCGAATACCTTTCGAAGTTTTAATCAAACATACGTTATGTCCCCCCTCACCTTGATTAGCGGTTAATGTAGGCACTACTCCACTTTTGTTCTTTCTTACATATCTTCTTCTCCATTGATAAATAGCATTTTCATCATCCATTGCTTCCATCAATTTCTCATATATATCACCCTTATACTTTCCTTTAGTATAATAATATTTATCATCCATCTTTTTTTCAAAATCAATGATATCAGATAACTTTTTTGTTAATGGAATTGGCAATGGAAATTCAAAATTTTTGTACCAATTAGTATTTTTAAATGCAACAATGTAAATTCTTTCCCTGTTTTGTGGAATATTTCCATACTCCATCGCATTTAACACTGAATATTTAACCTTATACCCCTCTTTTTTTAACTCATCAATAATAACAGAAAATGTGTTTCCCTTATCATGTCCAACTAAATTCTTTACGTTTTCTAAAAATATGACCTGTGGCTTTTTTACCTTGATAATTCGAACTAATTCAAAAAACAGGGTCCCTCTGCCTTTTTCGTCATCAAATCCTTTTCTATTACCAGCTATTGAAAACGCCTGGCATGGAAATCCTGCCAACATAACATCAAAATCTGGTATTTCCGATGCTTGTACCTCATGTATGTCCCTACGATCAACTTTTATATTTGAATTAAGTTCATATGTTTCAATCGGGTAAGAATCATACTCATTAGCATATACAATTTTAAATAATTTATTTTGCTCAAATCCCTTATCAATTCCTCCAACTCCAGCAAAAAAAGATGCACACTTTAAAATTTTCATATATTCCCCCTATAATATTTTTCTATAACAGAGTATATCAAATATCGCGGCGCGCCGCAATATTATAGACAAAAAAGAAGAGAAGATTACTCCTCTCCTTCATAAAATGCTTCATATGTACCAATCTCCGAAAAATCTACTGAATAATCTCCTTCGAAATTTTTGGTAAATATAACACTATCCACTCCAAATTTTTCAAGCATATCATATGTTACAATTGTGTTCTCTGGAAGTTCAAACACATCTCTAAGCAACCATTTGCCCAAAATTTTATTTGGGTTACTCATAATTGCCTTTCCCAACATAGGATTCATTTTATCCACCTCCTGACATACCTTTGCCTTAATTTCTTTTCCATCAGGTAAATGTAATGTAAATGGAGTATCTCTTGGCGGGAAAAAACTTAAATTTCTTTTTCTGTCTGTTACGTTATATGGAATATATATTTCATTTACGTCTCTGTCTCTTCCTCCTGCATTCCACTGATTCAATCCACTTTTTGGGGCTACAAATTTTTTATCCTTGTTTTTTGAATACAAAGGCAAACACAATTGTTGCTTTGTTGGTAAATTTTTTTGGGTCTTGTACTCCATTCCACCTTCATGAACCATATACTCCGCAATATTACGGTATGCCCCCTTATCTGCTGACATAAACTGCAATAGTGCTTTATATGGATCATCTAATATTTGCACAGGGAACTCGTCAAGCATTTCAAGATCATTAAATATCATAAATAATGTGTTTTTTGATACACTAAAATGATATTCATGTTTGCCATCCGTAAAATAAGTATTATTACTATTGCCTTTTCCCGGAATTATCACTATGTTATCAATGTCAATTGGATCAAAGGAGCACTCCAAAATCTGCATTGCTCCTGGAATTCTTTTAACCACATGATATAACATTTTGTCGATCCCATGTAATCTTTCAGTAATTCTTATTCGTTCATTCCGATACTCCGAAATTCGGCTAACTAATTCTATTCCTGTAAGATTAGCATAACTTGATTTTAACTTTCCGAATTCCGCAACTTTTTGATCATCATTCCCCATCCAAGTTTTTAATCCTATTCCAATGTTACCCTTTTTTGCATCAGCCGAGCAATCCGATCTAGCTAAATTTTCAGCCTCTAAATATTTGCAAAAAATATTTTCATGCGCTCGATATGCTAAATATGGACATTCATTTTCTGAAAAAAGATTCGATAATTGCCCCATTATTTTTAACATTTCTTTATATTGTTTTCTTAATTTTTCTGGTTGTAAATCATAAAACATCTAATCACCTACTCAATCTTTAATATAATCAACAAATCATACAATACCTTAAGAATCTTTACAGTCACTATTTTACACTGTCCTTTTCCCAGCTCTAAAACCGTTTCCCGCACTTCGGGCAAAACTCAAAATCCTCAGCAGTCTCGTACCCACACTGCGAACAATGTTTATACATAAAGCTACTGCTGCCTCTCGAAACCCTTGTCAAATGTTCCGGCTGAATTTCGACCTGCTGCCCACGGGCAATCGCTTTCCCGATCTCCGGGGCAAGTTCATACAACGTGTTGCAGCAACTCGTCTGCACATAATAATGCTTATTCCACTTGAAGCACGGTATGAAAAACAGTGAAAGCACTGTGTACGTCATAAAAACCTGATACCTTCCGTATTTTCCGCATAGATTACAGATGATCGTCTGGGTAAAATCAAAATCTTTCCTGCCATCCGTAATTCCCATGATAAAAAACATAGCGACCTCCTTTTATCTCTATCACTATAATAAACGCTAAACCGATTGGAAACAAGCGTATTTCGAAATACGGAAATTGCATTTGAGAACAATTGCCAATTTTTTATTATTCCCATTAATGCACCCTTGAAAAATAATCCATCAGGATTCCTTTAATATGGTTATACCTTCTGGCATAAGAATTCTCCACCCTGATGATTTCCATATTGTGTGCCTGACAGATTGCATTCTTCTTTCGATCCCGCTCCTGCACGACCGCATCCTCAAAATGTTCTTTCCCATCCAGTTCGATTGCAAGAACCGGAAGCTCACTTTTCCCCTGTTTTTCGTATACCACAAAATCAAAACGCCCCATGTAAAACAGATCATCATACGTAATATTATCATGAAACACCTGTGATATTGCCACTTCCTTGTGAATCACATACTTACTTTGGGAAAGCCAGATGTTCTCCAGCGCATGCGTCAGATTTTCCAGAAACGCATTTTCCGTGGCGGTAGAAAAAGGCTGTATCCCTAAAGCTCTGGAACTGATATGCTTCTCGGTAATCTTTGACTGTCCGTTCGTTTTGATATACTGCGCCAATTCATAGAGATCGTCATCCGACTGCCCGGCATGCAGACGCTCAAGCTCATTACTGTCCGCGAGCAGCACCAGCTTGTCCTTCGCCCGCGAGGTTGCAACATTGATAAGCTCCTTGTTGTTTTTCAGCCACTGATATGTTCCTGTATTCGTGCGATCCGACAGGGCCGTAGAAAAAAGCACTACATCCTTCTCATCACCCTGAAAAGCATGAACAGTTCCACAGACCAGATTCTCCAGTTCATTCTCTTTGATTGCCTGTTCGATCAATGTCTTCTGGTTTACAAACGGTGTGATGACTGCAATGCTTTTGTTTGGATTCTGTTGCGCATATGCTACGACCTCGTCCACCTCTGCCGGGGATGTATTCTTGATTTGTGACTGATTGCTTTTTACATCGACATACACAAGTGGATGCAGTTCCCGGCTTTTCGACTGAATCTGTAATTTGGAATTGTAATATTTTTTATTATTGAACCCTATGATTTCTTTATTACAACGATAGTGATTGCGCAAAAGTACTTCATCACTCACAGCATCACAGGCGAGATATGTTTTGTAAATCGAATTCTTCCGATAATCGTATTCATCGGTCACATGATACTTCCGGCGCAGTTTCTGATTTGTCAGCTCCCCAAGCAAAATGACCGGGTTGAGCTGCTGTGGATCTCCCACCAGCATCAGCTTTTCTCCACGAATGATCGGGACAAGTGAGATTGCCACATTGCACTGACTGGCTTCGTCCATGATAGTCATATCAAACAACGGTTCCGGCTGTCCTACCTTGTGCGCCGAAATGCAGGTAGTAATGATGATTGGAAACACTCGCTGCAATTTCTTCACGTTTTCGGATTTCTGCATGTACTTATTGAACGCCTGCGCCTGTGCCAACCGATCATCCCCAGCATCTAAAATTTCACGTAGTTCCTGATATTTCGGTTCTTCGATTGTCTTGATATAGCGTGCAGATGTATAGAACAGATATTGATAAAATTCTTCTTCATTCCGGTCGAGCAACAGCATGGCATCCGCATCGGACATTTCCCCGATCTGCCGGATACGCTCATCAATTTTCTGCATCTGATATCCCTGCAAGTCCGTTTGAAACGGAATCAGATTCATTGCATTTTTGATATGTTCCTGATATTCCATCAGATGAGAAAGCGTCTCTTTCCGCTCCTTCAGATCCAGAATTTCCTCATAATCTTTCAGACGCGCAGAAAGCCTTTTTGCGCGGTCGATACGATCATCTTTGCGCTTATCGAGCGTGGACGTAAATATTTTTACGGTCTGCACCTGATTTCGCAGGCGGTTGATGTAGCTGATCGCTGCTTTAACTTTGTCTATATTCCCAAGCCGCAGTACCGGAAACGGAATGGTCTGTCCATGGTACTCAAGATGCGTCAGTTTCTCAAATACATTGTCGATTGGAACGTTATTGTAGGACGCAAATAAAACGGTCGTACTGTTAAAAAACGCCGTTACTATTGTGTTAATAATCGTATTTGTTTTTCCTGTGCCCGGCGGTCCCTGTATATAGGCAAGCGGATATTTCATAGCATTGTTGATTGCCAGCAACTGATCGAGATTGATATTCTGGTTGATCAACGCGATCGGATAGGCTTTCGTCCGGCGTGGTCGCTCCAACAGTTCTCCAAAAAAAGCTTTGATTGGATAGGTAATCTGCTGCTTTTCGAACATATCCAGTATCGCTTTGTATTCGTCATGCAGATTCAGCACCACATCCATACCAAGGCCAAACACATAAGGCATATCATCCACGACGGATCTCGCACCGCCATGCCCGGTAATTGCATCTTTGATTTTTTCCAAATTTTTCTCAAAGTCTTCCAGCAATTCATACTCATCCGCGTCCAGAAATCTGCGCGCATTTTCCTGCTGCCCATCAACCGTAAACTGTGTGCAGACCGTAATATCTTCGTCTGGCTGAAACACTTTGTTTTTCACATCCAGATTCAGATTGCGATATGCGAGTACATACAATCCCTTTGCCGTGTGAATGCTTAACACGTTCAAAGCAAGCTTCTTAATTTTCAGATTTCCACTTTTGCGCTTTTCCCGTGACAACGTATATTGGAAATTTGACACAACTTCCTGAAACTGCTCATCCGTAAGCACATACTGTTCATTTTTCACACAATCTCCATCAACATAATGAATCAGCTCGTAATCCGTAATATATGGCGTTGTGTCGAGCCGATTACAAAGTTCCAGGTAATTCAGGATTTTTAGATTTGCCGCACTCGAAAAGAGCATTTTGTACCGTTCCGGATGCATCTCGATATCTTCGATCAGCCGCTTATTTTCCGGACAATATGTTCCCTCAATAACCTCTGTCGACAAAATGGAATCAATATATATTTTGTCGTATTCCCCCAATGTATACAATCCAAGATGCAGACCATCCACTTTCAGGGTTCGTTTTACCGGATCCAGATCACGAATACCGATCCAGTATTTTGTAATCTGCTCCGCTTTGTTCCGGTATTCTATTTTCAGCCATTTTCCTTCATGGATGGCCCTGAAAATGTCTCTGCAAATCTGATTCATACACTGTGCTCCTACAACGGTCTATTGCTGTTTGTTTTTCTATGAATTATAATGATTAAAGGGTCAAAAGGTATCATCGATGCATGCTTGCATGCAATTCGATGTATACCTTAGTGACCCGCACTACACCGAGAAAGTAGCAATTTACTGCTGAAACGCAGAAAATTAGCGGATTTCGAGGTGGAGTCAGATTACGGGAATGCGTAGCATGTAGTAATCTGATTAATCATAAATGAGGGGCAAAATACCTTTTGACCCTCATATCATTATAATAAACGTTAAACGAACTTGTAACAATACACAACCTGGAGAATTTTATTATGAAAATGACAACACTCTGCTACATCGAACAGGATAGAAAATATCTGATGCTCCATCGCACCAAAAAGAAAAATGATATCAATGAAGGGAAATGGATTGGTGTGGGTGGACATGCCGAGGGAAGCGAATCCCCGGAAGACTGTCTTTTGCGTGAAGTAAAAGAAGAGACCGGACTCACCCTTACCTCGTACCGCTTTCGTGCCCTGATCACATTTGTGAGTGACCAGCAGGAACCTGAGATGATGTGCCTTTTTACCGCAGATGCATTTACCGGCGACCTTATTACCTGCAACGAAGGGGACTTAAAATGGGTAGACAAAAGCGAGGTTCCCAACCTTCCTACCTGGGAAGGTGACGCAATCTTTTTACGTCTCCTTCTGGAAGATGAACCTCGCTTTTTTACTCTGAAACTCGTATATGAAGGGGATCTGCTGGTGGAGAAAAAACTAGTGTTTTACTAACACACCGGCTTCTCCACCTTTTTCATAAGTAAAAGTTTGTAAAAACTTCCGGAGTCGGTCTGTTTTCGGATTTTCAAAAAACTCTTTTGGATTTCCCTCTTCCACGATTTTTCCGCCCTCAAGGAATACCATACGGTCTGCTACCGCTTTGGCAAATTGCATCTCATGTGTGACAATGACCATGGTTCTTCCCTCCTGTGCCAAAGCCAGCACAACGTCGAGAACCTCCCGCACCATCTCCGGGTCCAGTGCTGCGGTAATCTCGTCAAGAAGCAGCACCTCCGGGTGCATGATCAGCGCACGCACGATAGCAACTCTCTGCTTTTGTCCACCGGAAAGCTGTCTTGGATAATTATCCTTCTTGGAGACCAGACCTACGCGCTCTAACAGTTCAAGCGCCTCTTTCTCCACTTCCGCACGGTTTCTTTTTTTGACCTTGATCGGTGCAAGTGTCACATTCTGCAGAATTGTCAGATGCGGAAAGAGGTCATAACTCTGGAATACCATGCCGATTTTTTCCCTGTTTTTGCTTAAGTTCTTCTTGTTTGGATTCACGACCTCGTCATCAAGCAGAACCTCTCCCTCCTGGATCTCCTCTAATCCATTCAGGCAGCGGAGCAAAGTACTTTTTCCACAGCCGGATGGTCCGACAATCACGACCACTTCTCCCTTTTTCACAGAAAGATCTATGTTTTCCAAAACACTTATATCATCATATCGTTTGCTTAAATTTTTGATGCGCAATATTTCGTCCATATCAGTTCTCCCATCGTTTTTCAAGATATTTTGAAAGGCAGCTTATCGGCCAGCAGGCAATAAAATATAAAAGAAGGACCGTTGCAAATATAGCAAATGCAGCATTTGGAGCGGTCTTTCGGTTTGCCTCTATAATCTGCTGTCCCACTTTTAACACTTCCACAATTCCGATCATCATAACAAGACTCGTTGTCTTGATCATTCGGGTGATCAGGTTGATGGAAAGCGGAATCATTCTTCGAATGATCTGCGGAATGATCACATACTGATATGTCTGTCCGCGGCTAAGGCCAAGTGATTCACTGCTTTCATACTGAATCTTTGGAATGCTGATCAGAGAACCTCTGACCAGATCTGCCATCTCTGCAGTTCCCCAGAATACAAAAACAATAATGGACGCAGTCTCTGCCGACATATTAATGCCCATCGCTTTGGTTGCTCCAAAATATACAATGAACAAAAGTACGAGCTGTGGCATGATGCGCACAATCTCCAGATAAATTCTTGTGATCACCTGAACGGCTTTGTTCTTTGATGTCATAAGCATTCCAAGTAAAATTCCAAGCACCATGCTGAGCACAACAGAGATCAAGCTGATTCGAAGTGCCACCCAGAGTCCCTGCAAAAGCCGGATCATATTATTTCCTTTTAGTAAAATTTCAAATCCCATCTCGTTAATCTCCAAACATACGATATCTTGCTTTATGCTCAACCAGACTTCCTAAAATAGATACCGGAAGCAGCATGACAATATAGAATCCAACAAGCATAACCAGACATTCCGTTGTATTATAATACTGTCCAATCAAGTCTTTTGCAGTAAACATCAGGTCCATCAGACTGATTGCAGAAAATACACTGGTTTCTTTCAGCAGAAAGATGATATTCGCAACAATTGCCGGTACACTGATAGAAAAAGCCTGCGGAAGAATTACCGATCCAAACATCTGCAGCCGGTTCATTCCCAATGCCAGCGCAGATTCCGTCTGCGAAAGCGGCACGGCCTCCAGGCCGCTTCGGAAACTCTCTGCCATATAACTTCCACCCAGAAGGCCTAATCCCACGGCTCCGCACACTTCTGCGGATATGGAAAGACCAATCTTCGGAAGTCCAAAATAGATAAAGAACAGCTGCACCAGAAGCGGCGTATTGCGGAACAATTCCACGTACACTTTAACAATCTGTGACAGAACCGGAATCTTAAAATGCAGAATAAAAGCTGCAACAATTCCAATTCCGATTGAAAGTACAATTCCTATCCATCCTATCTTTATTGTCAACAAGAATGCCTTTGTATACATCGGCATATAATTAAATATTACATCAAAATTCATGCTATCGCATCCTAACGCTTTCTATGATCTAATCGACCGGACAACCTTGTTCCGAGATTCTGGATAATCTGGAAAATAACGATCAGCAGCACGACCGTAACAATCATGATATCGGTCTGCCAACGATAATAACCATATCGTACCGCAATATCTCCAAGTCCGCCTCCACCGACGGTTCCTGACATTGCTGAATATCCAAGGAGCAGTCCCGTTGTGATGGTTGCTCCATTGATCAGTGAAGTTCTTGCCTCCACAAGAAGTACCTTAAAAATAATCTGCATATTGCTTGCACCCATCGCTTTTGCTGCCTCGATGACCCCAGCATCCACTTCATTTAAAGAGGATTCTACAACTCTTGCAATGTATGGTGCTGCACAGATAACAAGCGGCACGATGGTTGCAGTCGAACCATAGCTTTTTCCTACAATGAGTCGTGTGAATGGAATCAGCAGGATCAACAGAATCAAAAACGGAATGCTTCGAATGATATTACAGATAAAATCTCCGATCCGGTAAATGATCCGATTCGGATGCAGTCCCTTTTCACTTGTGACGTGAAGCAGCACGCCGAATGGTAATCCAATCACATATCCTATAATAGTCGAAAACAGTGTCATATACAAGGTGTCACGAATACCTTCTGCAATCATTTGTATTACTTGTTTATCAAACATTTTCTGTCACCTCCGTCACTATTAACCCACGCTCTCTCAGATGAGCGATAATTTCATCCTGTGTTTCTTTTCCTGTCGGCAAGCCAAGGATCATCTCACCAACGGCTTTTCCGCTTACATTCTTGGTATCAGCCTTCAAAATATTGACCGGCACCTGGTATTGTAAAATAATATTCGAGATCACTGGCTCAAATGCGGAATTTTCCTGAAATACAATTCGAATCTTTCGTTCTACATCCAGATTCTCAACCGGCGTATAACGAATGGCTTTACCGGATATCAATTCTTTCGCTGCGTCAGACTGTGGATTTTCAAAAATCTTTTCAACCAATCCCTCTTCTACAAGATTTCCACTGTCTATGATTGCCACACGCTTACAGATTTCTGTAACAACCGACATCTGATGCGTAATAATAATAATGGTAATTCCCAGTGTTTCATTGATCTCTTTTAAGAGTTTTAAGATTGCGGCTGTCGTCTGTGGATCAAGTGCGCTCGTTGCCTCATCACACAGCAGAATCTTCGGATTGGTAGCCAGTGCACGCGCGATAGCGACACGCTGCTTCTGTCCACCGGACAACTGTGATGGATACGCTTTTGCCTTTTCC
Source organism: uncultured Lachnobacterium sp. (assembly GCA_900550545.1). GTDB lineage: Bacteria > Bacillota > Clostridia > Lachnospirales > Lachnospiraceae > Roseburia. The sequence goes on from URSS01000005.1 coordinate 106,041, forward strand.
TCCAGATTAACCGTCTTTAAAAGTTCTTCGGCGCGTTTTCTTGCCTCTTTTTTTTTAACCCCGGCAATCTCAAGTGGAAAACAGATATTATCCAGAACATTTTTCTGCTCCAGAAGATTGAAATTTTGAAAGATCATGCCGATATCGCTGCGCTTTTTGCGAAGCTGCTTCTCTGTCAGATCTGCCAGATCCACCCCATCAATCAAAACCTGTCCTTCCGTTGGTTTCTCCAGATAATTGATGGACCGCACCAGCGTACTTTTTCCGGCTCCGGACATTCCGATGATTCCGAAAATATCGCCCTGCTCGATAGAAAGGTTGATATTTTTTAATGCGTGAACTGTGCGCCCTTTTATATCAAATGTTTTTGTCAGATTTCTAATTTCAATTTCGCTCATCTTTTCACCAGTGACAAAGGAGGGATTTACACCCTCCTTTCCTTTCCATGTTTATTTTTCGTAGAAAATAACTGCACCGTCATAAGTATCATCAATAAATTTCTTGATTTCGTCAGATCTGAGAACCGAAACAAGTGCTTTGATCTTGTCGCTGTTTTCATTTCCTTCCTTTACAGCGATGATGTTTACATAAGTCTTTGCTGCGAGGGAATCATTTGCCTCATATGCGATGGCATCTTTTCCTACAGAATATCCTGCCTCAAGTGCGTAGTTTCCGTTTAAAACTACAAATTCAACTTCATTTACAACTCTTGCAACCTGTGCTGCCTCAAGCTCTACAAACTGAAGATTATGAGGATTCTCTGCAATATCATTTACAGTTGCGGTAAGACTTGTTTCGTCTTTTAATTTGATCAGACCATTATCCTGAAGTAACAGGAGTGCTCTTGCCTCGTTGGTTGTATCGTTTGGAATCGCAATGTGGTCTCCGTCTGCAATATCCTCAAGTTTGCTTTTGGTTCCCGGATAAATGCCGAATGGCTCATAATGAATATCGCCGGCATCTACAAGGTGTGTTCCCTGCTCCTTGTTAAAGCTGTTTAAGTATGGTAAATGCTCCATGTAGTTTGCATCAAATTCACCAGATTCTACAACAAGGTTTGGCTGCACATAATCATCAAATTCCGTTACTTCAAGGTCATATCCATAATCTTTTAAAATGTCTGCTGCTTTTGCTAAAATCTCTGCATGTGGAATTGGAGATGCTGCTACTTTAATGGTCTCTCCATTTCCTGGTGTAATGTCTAATTTACCTTCCTCTGTTGTTGCTTCTGTATCTATTTTGTCTGCTGCGTCTCCGCCACCTTCAATTACCAGATTATCTTCATAATCTGCACCATATGTGTCAAGCAATGTTGCTTCATAATCTGCGTGGAAGAAGTTCTCTTTTCCAAGGCTCTTGATCTCGTCGTTAATCCAGTTAAGGAGTGTGCTGTTGCCTTTTGTTACTGCAGGGGCAATGCTCTGCTGATCACCAAGGGAAGAAATTCCTACCACATAACCCTTATTTTCCTGTGCATAAGCAATAACCTCTGTGTTATCGTTTGCCCATGCAACACCGGTTCCGTTCTCGAAAGCAGTCTTTGCAGCTGCGTAAGTATCAAACTTCTGAAGCTTGATGTCCGGCTCATTCTTTTCCAGATAAGTCTCTGCAGTAGTTCCGGAAATTACGATTACCTGATCATCTGCTCCGATTTCATCCAGACTCTTGATTACGTTATCTTCATGGGATACCACGCCGAGTGCTACGTTCATGTATGGAAGTGCAAAATCTACTTTTTCTGCACGCTCGTCGGTTACGGTAAAGTTTGCAAGGACAACGTCTACCTTTCCGGTCTCTAAGTACTCAACACGGTTTGCTGCCTCTGTGGATACATAATTGATCTTTACACCAAGATCTTTTCCAAGGCGCTCTGCAAAGTATACATCATATCCCTGATAATCACCGTTATCATCTACATAACCAAATGGATTTTTGTCAGAGAAAACACCGATATTGATTTCTCCACTGTCTTTGATTTCATCTAATGTACGGTAAACCTGATCACCTTTATCAGCGGTCTTGGCTGATCCGCAGCCTGCCAGAGCTGTCACTCCTAAGGTTACTGCTAAAACGCCAGTTACTAACTTCTTCAAAAAATTCTTTTTCATAATTTTCTCCTTCTAACATTATTTGTTTGCATTCTGTAAGTTTACTTTTTCACACCCTCTTGCATTTGCAAAGAAAAAGCCTGGATGTTTCTCCCAGGCAATGGCTTACATTAATCTGTATCACAAATTATTGCAAACAGGTGCATGACAAACGAGCCCTACACCCGGCCATATGATCTGCCTGGGAGTCTAGCATTCGACAGCACATACACATGTTGTTCAAAGTAAATACATTTCTCATTTTGTCATGTCTCCTTTCATTTCATGTTTCGTATTATATCCTTGTATTCCTAGTATGTCAATAGGTTTTGTAGTATTTTTTTAAAAAGTGTTTGTTCTATTATCTATACATAGGAATAAATTCCAATAAAAAGGGATCTTTTCCTCTCGTTACTACTTCCCCTATAATCGCTAAAATTAGGACTTTCGTACAATTGACTTGTATACGGAAATTCTCTATATTTATTATGGAGTTTATAATGTTTATGAAATAAATTGGAGAAAACAAATGAATATGGAAAATTTCAAAAGATATCTGGTAAATGTACAAAAATCATTTACCGGTGTATTTGTAACTATTTATATACTATGTGCTCTCTGCATTGGTTTCGGTGTTATAAAATGTCTTCCTGCCTATTCCGATTATGATGGTAATAAAGAAGGCTTTGCCAAGACCAAAATCTTATGCGTAGATGAGCCATTTGCCAAATGGGTAGGTGACAAGTACAAAAATACGCAGTTTCAGCTCGCCGTCGGCGAAGATAGCAACATGTATGTTGTCGGTTTGAATCCTAAGAATGATTTTCCTGTATTATCCAGCGATTTTACATCAGAAGAACTTGCTTCTTACAAACCAGTGGAGATCAAAGGAAAAAGCGAGACCTTACCGGCTGAAGCCAAAACCTATTTACTGGAAACCTATGGTTTAACAAGCACAGATGTGGATACCCTTTTGGGGTCCTGCTATTTGGATACCACCTATGATACTTTGTCGGCCGGATATCCATTTTTTGGAGTCGGCATCTTTGTTGGTATCATTACACTTATGTTCCAAAGTGCTGTCAATCAACGCAAAAAGGCAATCCGCAAAAAAGCTGATATGCTTGAAGCAAACGGACAGCTACAGGCTATATACGATGATTTTCAGACCGGACCACAGACTTTATCCAAGTCCATGCGATTATTGATCTTACCGCATTATGCAATGGATTTTCTGGCGGAAAAAGAAGGGTTTCATGTCGTTCCATTGGATAATGTCATAAATGTCTATCAAACAAGTATGGTAAACGGGCATCCGATAAATGGTTCCGGAATTGCTCTTGATACAGCAGATGGTCAGCAACATGTCATCGGCATTTCAAAGAAACAGTCAAAAGATTTTGATGATATCATGAATTTATTAAAAAATATAACCGGAGGTACACAATAATGTTTATTATATATGGTACGAGAACAGATTTAAAAACTGACGCAGAACTTCAGCCGGTACAATGTGAGAATTGTGGTCATTTTGCTCCACAGATGCTTTTCCGAAAGATTTGGAGATTTACGTTATTTCATATTCCAACATTTGGTTTCTGTCAAAAGCGAGGAACTATGTGTAAAAACTGTGGTAAGATCCATCCTCTTAAAAGAAGACAGTACAAAGAAATTCGTCGCAACATTGCCTAAGAACACAGCCCGCATAATCGCGGGCTGATTTTTTTTATTTTTTTTGTAACGAAATCACATTTTTTTACATTAATCCATGTAACCAATCAATATCCCACAAGAAAGGAGCCCGATCATGCAGGACATGGACGCCGTTTACCGCCAGCATTTTCAGATGGTTTACCAATATCTGATGTCATTGGTCCACAATCCGGACATTGCAGAAGAACTGGCCCAGGAAACGTTCTGTCAGGCAGTCAACAGTATAAATCGCTACGATGGAAGCTGCAAAATCACTACCTGGCTCTGTGCGATTGCCAAAAATCAATATTTGTCCTACCTGCGAAAGCACCCACTGCACGAGGATCTGACGGATGCCGAGGCACATATTACCCCTTCTCCATCCGCAGAGCAGGAAGTACTTTCTTCCATGGGAAAAATGGAGTTGTTGCAGCATCTTCACGACTTGAAAGAACCATACCGGGAAGTGATCTACCTACGGGCTTTCGGTAACCTTTCCTTCCGGGAAATCGGGCAGATTATGGGACAAAGCGAAAACTGGGCGCGCGTAATGTTTTATCGCGGTAAAGAAAAACTTTTATAAGAAAGGAGCTGTATGTATATGAAAAATGAATTAACCTGCGAAGTTGTACAGGATCTGTTGCCAAGTTATGTTGACCATCTCACAAGCGATATAACAAACACCGCAATTGTATCTCATGTAAAAAACTGCGAAGATTGCCGGCGAATTCTTGCTGCCATGCAGGCACCGGAATCACTTCCTGAAAAAGATCCGGCGGACACATCCACCATAGATTTTTTGAAGAAAAACCGCAAAAAAAACCGGAACCGGATTCTGGCCTCGGTCTTAACGGTTGCTCTCTTGCTTTCCGGATTCTGGGGATGGAAAGTATACATTTCCCCACGTTCCATGACGGATACATCCATGATGAATTATTCTGTGACCGTGACAGATTCCAAAAAAATCCAGATTAATGGATCTCTTACCGATCACTCACTTGGCGTATCTGACATAAACTACACGGTCGATGCTGACAATCCTGGAATTGTCACAATCAATGTCCGGGCCAACCGTTTGTCTGCATCCAAAAACAACACTTTTTCAGATGAAACCACCGAAAAGCATAAGATTGAAAAAGTGTATGTCAACGACTGGATTGCATGGGAAAACGGTACTGCCATCCAGCCAAAGGCCGCACAGATTTATAACACCATTCACCCTTATGTCGGAAGCATGTCTGACAACGGAAAAACTCTCACGGCGCTCGGAATCAATGATGTACTTCCGATTGCAACACACGAATTGCAGACAACCGATGAGCCATATGGCTGGACAATGAATCTCGATGGATCTTTTAAGAAATCCCAACAGACAGAACTGGAAAGAACCATGAAAAACTATGCCATGGTTATTCTTGTCTGCACCGAAAATCTTGGCAGTGTGACATTTTCCTATTCGCTGGATGGTCAAAAAACAGATTTTACTTACACAAAAGAACAAGGCGAAGAGGACTTTCGTGGCACTTGTGCATACTTTCGCAATTCTGCCACCGAATTTCAGGCACTTCTTGCCAAAGCCGGTATTTTAAATACTGTCTATTCCTCCCTTTCCGAAGGAGGATACCGCCTGACCGAAGCAATTACGAAAGTCGCAGATGCTGAAATTACCGGAAGTGTCCGGGATGAAAAAGACACTTTTATCCAACAGTACAAAACATACCAGCCAATCAACAGCTGGTCTCCGGGTTCTGTTTATAAAAGTTTCTCTTCAGAAGACGAGGCACTTGCTTATATCGGATACGATAAATTAAAGCCTATAAAATTGCCGCAGACACCTGAACACGTCGAAGTCACTGCACTTGGTGATCGATCCGGCAATATTTGCTATATCTCTTTCCTTGAGAGTTATTCCTGCGAAAATGCCGATCTTTCCGTTTCTGCCTCTGCCGACATTTATACGGAACATAGCACAATTTCGGATTACGTTGATATTGATTATCCGTCCAATATGGATGATGCCAGCATTTACACTACAGAAGATTACACCAGCGCATCCGGCGAAACCTGGAAAATTATCACAACAACCAACGCATCCGATGATTCTTATGATTCCATAGATGCTTATCAGGTCAAAGACACCATTAGTTATCGCATTGGTGTCAGCTATCCAGGCGACCAAAAAACTAAGGCCAGAGCTACGCTTTTGGAACTTCTTAAATAAAGAGTAATGGGGAAGTTTATACCTAAAAAAGAAGCACTTCACGGTTATCTGCCGCGAAGTGCTTTATGTATGTCAATGGACACGATTCATTATACTGGATGACAAACTTTTGTGTACTGCTGTCAAATTTTGTTGCGTATAGTTCCATGATTTGGACATATACATAGAAATTTATTATTATATCCTCACTATTTTCACTTTTTGGACATATACAATTTTTCTCTTAATAAATGTCCTTGTTTTTTTCTTATATTGGACATATGTATCAAATCTCCATAATTTTGTTCCAATAAATATCTATTTACAGGACATTTTCAATCAATTATTTTGCATATGTCCTATCTTTCTGTTTTTTGTGGACATTACACTTCTGTTTTTCACATATGTCCATTTGCCTTCAAAATCAAGTTCCTGCTTTTCCCCATATTGATAACCTCCAACTTTGAACATCAACCCCATTAAAATTGCCTTCGGCCGAGCTGACACTATCCTTTAATTTTCCGCTTTTAAAGCAGCCATTAATTGCTCTTTTGCTTTATTCTCTTCATAGAATTTCATAATTAGCCTTTTACTTAAAAATATTATAGTTGCTAAAAATCGACATGTATTGTATAGTAAATACATTGAGTGGCAAATCAATAGCATATCGCTGAATTTTCCATGACAAATAAAATTGAATACATTGCATAACCGTTTCCCTTTTTATATAATGTAAGGGAGGATAATCATTGAATTACAGAAGAACAAAAAGCTGGTTAAAGTTTGTTCGCAGACTGAAGTTTCACAATCGGAAGTACAAGGACCGTTTATTTCAGAGAGTGTTTCAGGATAAACGGGATCTTTTGAACTTGTACAATGCGATCAACGGAACAAATCATCAGGATCCAGAGGAACTGGAGATTACAACGTTAGAGGATGTCATATTTATGTCGATGAAAAATGATAAGTCATTTATGATTTCTTCGACGATGAATTTATATGAACATCAATCGACGGTGAATCCGAATATGCCGATCCGGGGATTGCTCTATTTTGCACAATTGTATGATGAATACATTAAGCTGCACGATTTGAATATGTATGGGCATAAGCTTATCAAGTTGCCGATGCCGCAGTATATTGTATTTTATAATGGCACAGAACAAATCCCAGATGATCACACGCTTGTGTTATCAGATGCTTTTGAAAGTGATCCGACTGCGAACGAGATGGAACCAGCATTGGAATGCAAAGCGCGGGTAATGAATGTCAACAGTGGACATAATGCGGAGCTGATGAATAAGTGCAAACGATTAATGCATTATTCATTGTTTATTGCAAGAATCCGGCAGAATACCAACAATGGAATGTCAGTCGAACAGGCAATTGATGAAACTATCACATATTGCATTGATCATGACATCCTCAAAGATGTTCTGCTGAAAAATCAAAGCGAGGTGCGTCATATGCTTTTAACAGAGTTTGATGAAAAGAAATTTGCCAAGTCCATGTGGGAGGAAGGACACGAATCTGGTTACTTAGAATGTCGCGATTCAATTCTTAAGATCATGGATGAAATCAACAACGGAAATGATACCGTGGAAAAACTGGTTGCATTAGGATATGATGCAACACTTGCCCAAAAAGTATTGGAGAAAAAATAATCCGGGAACGATTATGCAATGTTGAATGGGAAAATTGAGACTATGAAGAAAAGTCTGTAAATAATAATCTTCTATGATAATGATTGAGCTGGAAGCGCTAAATTGGAGCTTCCAGCTCTTGTTTTATATATACGACATGATTTCGGGCATGTCAAGAGCAGACGTCAAAAACGTCCTTCTCATCATGCATACAGATTCTGTTATTCTGGGAGTCATCCCTCATACATAATGCTGAGTTCGCCGTAGACCTGTCCCCAGTTCCGAATGCTCATAGTCCATTTTTTAGTAGCTTCGAAAGTTGCCAGATACAGGGCTT
>URSS01000006.1 GCA_900550545.1 uncultured Lachnobacterium sp.
GCAGGACGTCAGGTTCACTTCAAGGCTATGAGAAAGCTTGCTTCTGAGCATCCATCAGAGAAGGTTGGAGCTGAGATTCGTAAGCTGTACAGCTGGAACAACGAGGGCGACAAGCTCATCAATAACTAATCCGTACATAATTAGGCTTCGGCATTTTGCCGGAGCCTTTTTGCTTTTATTCCAATACATGGAATGGGTTTTACGGTTTGTTATGAAAATCAGTTGACAAAAACCGGAACTATGATAGAATAAATCTGTTATTTGGTTAAATCTGAATAGACAATGCAATGAAGAGGAATAGTAGGATTCAAGGATTTTTCAGAGAGCTGTCGGCAGGTGCGAGGCAGTAGATTTTGAATTTGAACTCGCCTTGGAGCAGCCAGGCAGAAGACTTCGACGGAAGTTGTTTAGGTTTGGACGGTTAATCTTCGATAAAAGATTATGAGTGCGTGTTTGTTTATAAACAGACACGAAACAGAGTGGTACCACGGAGTATAATCTTCGTCTCTTAAATTATAGAGACGAAGATTTTTTGATTTTAAAGGAGGAACATATGTCAGAAGTGTACAACCACAAAGTCGTGGAAAAAAAGTGGCAGAAAGTCTGGGATGATGAGAAGGCTTTTGCTGCAACAAATGATTATTCAAAACCAAAGTATTATGCATTGGTTGAGTTCCCATATCCATCTGGACAGGGACTTCATGTAGGACACCCAAGACCATATACGGCATTGGATATCGTTGCCCGTAAGAGAAGAATGCAGGGATACAATGTACTTTATCCAATGGGATGGGATGCATTTGGTTTGCCTACAGAGAACTATGCTATTAAGAATAAGATTCATCCGAAGATCGTAACAGAGAACAATGTAAAACATTTCAAGGAACAGTTACATTCTCTTGGCTATTCTTTTGACTGGGATCGTGAGATCAATACAACCGATCCAAATTATTATAAATGGACACAGTGGATTTTCCTGAAACTGTTCAAAGCTGGTCTTGCTTATAAGAAAGAGATGCCAATTAACTGGTGTACTTCCTGCAAGGTTGGTCTTGCAAATGAGGAAGTTGTCAATGGTGTATGTGAGCGTTGTGGAGCTCCGGTTGTCCGCAAGGTAAAAAGCGAGTGGATGCTTAAAATCACAGAGTATGCAGACAAGCTGATTGAAGGTCTGAATGACGTTGATTATATCGAGCGTGTTAAGGTTTCACAGAAGAATTGGATTGGACGTTCTACCGGTGCGGAAGTTGATTTCCAGATCAAAGATACGGAAGATAAGCTTCGCATTTATACAACAAGATGTGATACATTGTTCGGTGTAACTTACATGGTTGTATCTCCGGAACATCCATATCTGGACAAATACAAAGATCAGATTAAGAACTGGGATGAGATTCTTGCGTATCGTGAGCAGGCTTCCAGAAAGTCTGATTTTGAGCGTGCAGAGCTTGCAAAGGATAAGACGGGTGTTGCAATCGATGGACTGACTGCAATCAATCCGGTAAACGGGAAAGAAGTTCCAATCTGGGTATCTGATTATGTACTTATGAGCTACGGAACAGGTGCAATTATGGCTGTTCCTGCACATGATGAAAGAGACTGGGAATTCGCAAAGAAATTTAACCTTCCAATTATTCAGGTCGTTGCAAAGAACGGTGAGGAAGTGGATGTCAATGAAGTAGCATTTACGGACGTTGCAACAGGCGTACTCATTAACTCTGATTTCTTAAACGGACTGGAAGTAAAGGATGCCAAAGAGAAGATGATTTCCTTCCTGGAAGAGAAAGGCATCGGTCAGGCAAAGACAAATTACAAATTAAGAGACTGGGTATTCTCACGTCAGCGTTACTGGGGAGAGCCAATACCGATTGTACATTGTGACAAGTGCGGATATGTTCCGATTGATGAGAGTGAACTTCCATTATTATTGCCGGAAGTAGAAAGTTATATGCCTACAGACAACGGTGAGTCACCGCTTGCAGCGATGACCGACTGGGTAAATACAACTTGTCCTTGCTGTGGTGGACCTGCAAAGCGTGAGACAGATACTATGCCTCAGTGGGCCGGATCTTCCTGGTATTTCTTAAGATATACAGATCCACATAATGATAAGGCACTTGCAAGTCCGGAAGCATTAAAATACTGGCTTCCAGTGGACTGGTACAATGGTGGAATGGAGCATACAACTCTTCACTTACTGTATTCTCGTTTCTGGCATAAATTCTTATATGATCAGGGCGTTGTTCCGACTCCGGAACCATACCAGAAGAGAACATCACACGGTATGATCCTTGGTGAGAACGGCGAGAAGATGTCAAAGTCCAGAGGAAACGTTGTTAATCCGGATGATATCGTAAACGAGTACGGTGCAGATACACTTCGTACGTACGAGATGTTTATTGGTGCATTCGATCTGGCTGCTTCCTGGTCAGAGGATGGTGTAAAGGGATGCCGCAGATTCCTCGATCGTGTATGGAAGCTGCAGGATCTTATGACGGAAGAAGAAGGATACTCAAAGGATCTTGAGACAAAGATGCATCAGACAATTAAGAAAGTCTCTAATGACTTCGAAAATCTGAAGTACAATACTGCAATTGCTGCAATGATGGCAATCCTCAATGATTTCTACAAGAAGGGATCTATCACAAAGGGCGAGCTTAAGACTCTGATTATCCTGCTCAATCCGGTTGCTCCTCATATCACAGAGGAAATGTGGCAGGCAATTGGCTGCGAAGGCAGAGTATACCAGCAGACATGGCCGGAATATGATGAAGCAAAGACCGTTGAGTCTTCTGTAGAAATTGCAGTACAGATTAACGGAAAAGTAAAAGGAACACTTGGAATTCAGAAGGATGATCCGAAGGATGAAGTTATTGCGAAAGCAAAAGAAGCAATCGCTGACAAGCTGACTGGAAATATTGTTAAAGAGATTTATGTTCCGGGAAGACTTGTAAATATTGTAATGAAATAGCATAGTTATATGATTAGAACCCTGGAATTTATTCCGGGGTTCTTGTTTTAGAAATTCAATAAAAGGATAAACTATATATCATCAAAAGGTCTGGAGTGTGAATGAAGTCATGAAATTGTCATCTTTGAAATATTTTTTTACATATGAAACCAAAATTCCGGATGGCATTGGATTTAAATTGTTTGGAATATGGCATATTCTGTGTCTTTTGTTATGTCTTGCTGTTACAGTAGTTTCTTTACACTGGTATTGGAAGGCAAAGGCACAAAAAAAGCAAAAAGTCGAAAAAACAATTGCTTTGTCGCTGGTTGGCTGGATGATTCTTCGGGCAATTTATATTGCGGTCATCGGGGAGAATTTCTTATATGAACTTCCGTTTCATTTGTGCAGTATGACAGGAATTTTATGTGGGATTCATTGTTTCACGAAGTGGAAATGGTTAGGACAGGTGCTGTATGCATTGTGTCTGCCTGGGGCAATACTGGCATTGCTTTTTCCAAACTGGAATGCATATCCATTGATCCATTTTATTTCCCTGGAAGCGATATTGTTTCATTTAGGGATTATTTTGTATGTGACATGCCTGCTTACATCACATGAAGTTGTTCCACAGATGAAAAAAATGTGGCAGGTAATTGTATTTCTTGCAGTCGTTGTTCCGCCGATTTATGTGTTTGATAAGAAATATCAGGTGAATTATATGTTTGTAAACCGGCCGTCTGGCGGATCTCCCCTTGAGTGGCTTGCACAATGGATGGGAAATCCGGGATACCTGCTGGGCTATGCCGGCTTGATTCTGCTTTGCATTTTCCTGATGGATTTGGGTTATGAAAAATTCACAGGAAGTAAATGACCGCTATTTTTTCAGAACATGTGGTGGAAGAGAAGGATCGCTTCCGCGGAGTTTCTGCATGCCCCGCTGGATGGCGTCCTTGGAGTTTTTCCAGTCTGCATCACGGTTCTTATAATCGTATTTTTCTACAAACCATGCAACATCTTCATAGACGCGCTCAACATTTTCGCGCATGAGAGGAAGCATAGTGTCATAGAAATCTTTTCGCTCCTTGTCGGAAAGCATTTCATCTGCCCCTTCGCAGAGCACTTTGAAATGATCGAGGCAGAAACCTTTGGTTGTGGCAACCTGCTCACGGAATTCCGGATGTTTTTTGTACATGTCAAAAAAAGTTTTCATATATGCCTGAAACGTGTTTTGTACGCTGGTACAGATAAAACAGGTAGATTCTCTGCGGTTAATCCAGTTTACAATCGAATTGCTGCTGGAATCGGATTTGTTTTTGCTGAAAAATCCGCTTTTTTTTCCGGCGTTTTCCGGTTTGAAGCGCTTGAACTCGCGATCCATTTCTTCGAGATGACGTTTGTACAATGTCTTTAGTATCCATGCATTTCCAAGAGAATTTCCATAATCAAACATTTTTTTGAAATGGGCGCGGCAGAAACCTTCGCGATCGGTCATGTCACGGATATCAGCTTCCATATAGGATGCGCCGTGACCAAGAACAAAATCCATCATATGTTCTTCGGTCTTGCGTTCGATATAACAGAAGGGACATTCTCCGGCATTGGCCATGGCATCAGAGATAGGGATAGTGTGTAATTGTTCTTTCATGATTGCTCCTTTGGATTAAAATTTTTATAGAAATCAATAAAACTCTGTAGGGATTTCGATGGTTTTAAATTTTCTTTATAGGAAAATCCGACTTCACGTTCGTGGATCGGGATACCGAGCGGGACTTCTACAAGACTTCCGTCTGCAAGCTCACCGGACACAAAACTTCGGATGACGCAGGCTACGCCGACACCGATTTTAGCAAAATCAATCAGAAGATCCATATCGGAAATGTCAATAGAATCAGCGACGGAGATATGATTTTCCTGCAGATAATCGTCGATATACTGGCGGGTCATATTGTTTTTGTCGAGAAGCATGAGCGTAGAATTACTGAGAATTTCATTTTCCGCGATGCCTCTTTTTTTTAGATTGTTCAGGTAATCGCGGTTCGCAACAAAGATGTCCTCAATATTGTCCAGATAGTAGAAGTCAATGTTTTTGAGATTTTCCGGTTTGCCAATGAGTCCGATATCAATTTTATTTTCATCAAGCAGACGAAGGGTTTCGTTGGTTGACTGGCAGCTGATGGAAATGCTGATATGGGGATTACGGCGGATAAATTCTTTCAGATAAGGAAGGAGCATATGTTTGCAGAGCGTGGAGCTCACTCCAATCTGCAGATGACCGACACCTAATTCGATCGAACGGCGCAGCTTGTCCTCCCCAAGATTCAATGTTTCAAAAGCTTCTTTTACGTGACCATACAGAAGCTGGCCCTCGTCTGTCAGGAGCACCCCGCGGGAACTTCTGGAAAAAAGCTTGCAATTGAGATTTTCTTCCAATTTTTGTATGGATTTACTGATTGCCGGCTGGCTGATATAGAGTTCCTTTGCGGCTTTTGATATATTGCCAGCATTGGCTACTGTATAAAAAATCCAGTAAGATGATAGATTTTGATTCATAATGACCTCCATTCTTATGGTGGTTGTGTTATAATACATAGGTAGTATATCATAAAATGAAGTTATGGTAAATATGTTTATTATGTATTTTAATTATGAAATAAACCATGCTAGAATACTATCAATGGAAATATAGCACATGCTAGTGAGTGAAAGTATAAAGGAGGAAACAATCATGGGTATGACAATGACTCAGAAAATTCTGGCTGCGCATGCAGGGTTAGACAGCGTGAGTGCCGGTCAGCTGATAGAGGCAGATCTTGACCTGGTTCTGGGCAATGATATTACATCTCCAGTGGCAATTCATGAAATTGAAAAAATGAAAGTGGACGGTGTATTCCACAAGGACAAAATCGCACTTGTCATGGATCATTTTGCACCAAACAAAGATATTAAATCTGCACAGCACTGTAAATGTGTCCGCGAGTTTGCATGCAAGAATGAAATTACAAATTATTTTGATGTTGGAGAGATGGGAATCGAGCACGCACTGCTTCCGGAGAAAGGTCTTACAGTAGCCGGAGATGTGATTATCGGTGCGGATTCACACACATGTACATATGGCGCACTTGGTGCATTCTCTACCGGTGTCGGAAGTACTGATATGGCAGCTGGTATGGCTACCGGAAAGGCATGGTTTAAAGTACCATCCGCAATTCGTTTCAACATTACAGGTAAGCCTGCAAAGTGGATCAGCGGTAAAGATGTTATCCTTCATATCATTGGTATGATCGGTGTAGATGGCGCTTTATACAAGTCTATGGAGTTTGTTGGAGATGGTATCCAGTATCTGACAATGGATGATCGTTTCACAATTGCAAATATGGCAATTGAGGCAGGCGGAAAGAATGGTATTTTCCCGGTAGATGATCTGACACGTGCTTATATGAAGGAACATTCTAAGCGTCCATTCGTTGAGTATGAAGCAGACGAGGATGCAGAGTATGATGAGGAATATACGATTGACTTAAGTACTTTAAAGCCAACAGTAGCTTTTCCTCACCTTCCGGAAAACACAAGAACGATTGATGAAGTTGGCGATGTAAAGATCGACCAGGTAGTAATCGGTTCCTGTACAAACGGACGTATGGATGACTTACGCATTGCGGCAAAGATTCTCGAGGGAAAGAAAGTTGCAAAGGGAATCCGTGTGATCGTAATTCCTGCAACACAGCAGATTTATCTGGACGCGATGACAGAAGGTCTGATCCGTACATTTATTGAGGCAGGAGCAATTGTCAGCACACCAACCTGCGGTCCATGTCTTGGTGGATATATGGGAGTTCTTGCAGAGGGCGAGCGTTGTATTTCTACAACAAATCGTAACTTTGTAGGACGTATGGGTCATGTAGAGTCTGAAGTATATCTTGCAAGCCCTGCAGTTGCTGCTGCAAGTGCAATCACCGGCAAGATTTCAGGACCTGACGAAGTAATGGACTAAGAATTGTCCATAGAAATGGAGAGAAAAAATGAAAGCTGCACATGGTAAAGTTTTTAAATATGGTGACAACGTAGATACCGATGTAATCATTCCGGCAAGATATCTGAATTCTTCCGATCCGAAAGAATTGGCAACACATTGCATGGAAGACATCGATAAAGACTTCGTAAATAATGTAAAAGAAGGCGACATCATGGTCGCTAATAAGAATTTTGGATGTGGCTCTTCCCGTGAGCATGCACCAATTTCAATCAAGGCATCCGGCATCAGCTGCGTAATCGCTGAGACATTTGCCCGCATTTTCTATCGTAATGCGATCAATATCGGACTCCCGATTATTGAATGTCCGGAAGCTGCCAAGGCAATCTCCGTTGGAGATGAGGTGGAAGTGGATTTTGATTCCGGCGTAATCACAGATGTGACAACAGGAGAAAAATTCCAGGGACAGGCATTCCCGCCATTCATGCAGAAGATTATCGACTGTGAAGGCCTGGTAAATTACATTAATCAGAAATAAACAGAGTGTGATACAAAATGGGGCTGCGGATGCAGCCTCATTTTTACTATATATAAAATTCCTATACGATGTTGTTTTCGGTGGACAGATTTTTGAGATATTCAAGAAAATTGGTGGATATTTTTGCCTTGGTATAGATGTCGGCATAATCACGTGCAGACAGATCTTCGATATAATTTTCCGGGAAGTTCTTACAGATGCCGTGCTGCCGCGCTAAATCCACTGCTTTGTTATAGGCGATGGCAGCCTGCGTTTCACTTCGATAAGTACCAATTGTATAATTGCCGTTGATATGCAGGCGTACGCGGTAGCGTGTTTTCTCGTTTTTTGTAAAGACAAAGACCCCGTGATAACGGTTGATAATTTCGATATTGGAGTAGCGCAGATCGTGGTCATCTCCATTGACAAAACGGTAATCCCGGTCACGCACACCATAATTTTTGATTCCATACCGGTTCAAAATCGTGATCTGCATACCGTAGTCGTTTACATACAAATGTCCCTGTCGTTTTAAGATTTTATGACTGCTGTAATAAAACAAATCATCAATATCAAATTTTAATTCGTGGTGCAGATCGAGATAGTAGCTGAAGTAATTTTTATGTAGATAAATTGGTGTCGGGATATACATGCCGTTGTCACGGAAATTTACCAGGGAAATAATTTTCTCAAAAGAAAGATAGTTGGTAAAGGCCAGTGATTCTTCCAGAGAAAGAGGTTCGCTGCTAATTTTTAAAGCACAACGATAGGCACAGTGGGCATCTTCTTCGGTCGGAAAGCTCCCGAGGCTGATGTGCTTGCTGCGATAAGTAATGCTGCTGCGATAGTAAACGGTTCCGTCCTTTTTCGTTGCAAGATAAACACCAGGTAACATAAAAAACTCCTTTGAATGAAAAAACATACACTTTTTACATAAGTATAACATAGGAATTTCATTGACACCACCTGCTTTTTTTCCTATAATGTACGAGAAGCTTACAGGACAAATTTGTGAAAATGAGGACTTAAAATGGATTTAATGTATTCTAGTACCAGAAATGGACAGGTAAAATTTACAGCATCACAGGCAATTTTAAAAGGACTTGCAGATGATGGTGGTTTATTCGTACCGGAGACAATTCCGGCTTTAGATGTCAGCATTGATGAACTGGCAAATATGACATATCAGGAGACTGCTTATGCGGTAATGAAACAGTTCTTTACGGATTTCACAGAAGAAGAGTTAAAGAATTGCATCAACAAAGCATATGACAGCAAATTTGATACAAAAGAGATTGCACCACTTGTAGATGCAGACGGTGCATATTATCTGGAGTTATTCCACGGACCAACAATTGCATTCAAAGATATGGCGTTATCCATTCTGCCACATCTTCTGATTACATCCGCAAGAAAGAATCACGTAAAGAATGATATCGTAATTCTTACTGCAACATCCGGAGATACCGGTAAAGCTGCTTTGGCAGGTTTCGCAGATGTTGAGGGAACAAAGATTATCGTATTTTATCCAAAGAACGGTGTAAGTCCGATTCAGGAAAAGCAGATGGTAACACAAAAAGGAGCCAATACATTTGTTGTAGGTATCCATGGCAACTTTGACCAGGCACAGACTGGCGTCAAGAAGATGTTTAACGATTCTGCATTGGCAGCAGAAATGGATGCAGCCGGATATCAGTTCTCTTCTGCAAACTCTATCAATATCGGACGTCTTGTTCCACAGGTCGTTTATTATGTATATGCATACGCAAGACTTTACAAGAATGGTGTGATCGCAAAAGATGAGAAGATCAATGTGGTTGTTCCGACAGGTAACTTTGGAAACATTCTTGCAGCTTTCTATGCAAAGAATATGGGACTTCCAATTGGAAAGCTGATTTGCGCATCCAACGAGAACAAAGTATTATTTGACTTCTTCTCAACTGGTACATATGACAGAAACCGTGAGTTTATTCTTACAAGTTCTCCGTCTATGGATATTCTGATTTCCTCAAACCTTGAGCGTTTGATCTATCGTATTGCCGGAAATGATGCAGAAGCGAACGCAAAATTGATGGCAAGCCTTTCTTCTGAAGGTAAATATGCGATTACAGATGAAATGAAGGCACAGCTGGCTGATTTCTATGGAAATTATACAAGCGAAGATGAGACTGCTTCTACAATCAAGAAATTATATGAAGACACAGGTTATATTATCGATACCCACACAGCAGTTGCTGCAGGTGTATATGACAAGTATAAGGCTGCGACAGGGGATACAGAGACTAAGACGGTGATTGCAAGTACTGCAAGTCCGTTCAAGTTCACAAGAAGCGTTATGGATGCTATCGATGAGAAGTACGATTCCATGACAGACTTCGAACTGGTAGACGAATTGTCAAAGATTGGTAATGTTGTGGTACCACAGGCAATTGAAGAAATTCGCAATGCAAAGGTATTACATGACACCGTATGTGAAGTGGAGGAAATGCCACAGGTTGTTAAAAAATTCCTGGGTGTTTAATCAATAGATACAATAGAAGAAAAGAGGATAACAAAATGAAAAAGAAACTGATTTCAATTATGCTTGTGTCAGCGATGGCAGCTGCAATGGCAGGCTGTGGTTCTTCTGTACCGGCAAATTCTGTAAATTCCAAAGATGATTTACCGGGAAAGACCATTGGTGTACAGCTTGGTACAACGGGCGATGAAGATGCTACTACTTATGAAAAAGAAAATGGATCTACAGTAGAACGTTATAACAAGGGTGTCGATGCAATTCAGGCATTGAAGGCAGGAAAGATTGACTGTGTTGTTATTGACCAGCAGCCGGCAGAAAAATTCGTTGAGAAGAATGACGATTTAAAGATTCTTTCTGATACTTTTGATCCGGAAGAGTATGCAATCTGTATCGCTAAAGATAATACAGAACTGACAGATTCTTTTAACAAGGCAATCGAAGAGTTACAGAAGGATGGAACAATTGATTCTATTATCAGCAACTATATTGGAGATGAAGCGGGCAAGCATCCATATGAGACTCCGGAAGGAACAGAGTATCCAAACGGTACGTTAACAATGGCAACCAATGCACAGTTTGAGCCATATGAGTATTATGATGGAGATAATGTTGTTGGTATTGATGCGGATATTTCAAAAGCAATCTGTGACAAGCTTGGTTATGAGCTGAAGATTGAAGATATGGAGTTTGATGCAATCATCACTGCAGTATCTTCTGGAAAAGCAGATTTTGGTGCTGCCGGTATGACCGTTACAGAGGATCGTTTAAAGAACATTAACTTTACTGATACTTATGCAACAGCATGCCAGGTTATCGTTGTCAGAAAGAAATAATCGGTATTAGGAGGAAAAGCCTTGAGCGGTTTTATTAGTAGCTTTCAACTGGATTTCATAAAAGATGACAGATATATGTATCTGGTAAAAGGCCTTGGTAATACTTTGTTAATTACGGTACTTGCAGTACTGTTAGGTCTTGCCCTTGGTTTTCTGGTTGCAATCATTCGTTCCACCCATGATAAACACGGTGGCTTGAATATTTTAAATTTTCTCTGCAGAGTATACCTGACGGTCTGGCGTGGAACTCCTACGATGGTACAGCTTTTGATCATGTATTACATTGTAT
Source organism: uncultured Lachnobacterium sp. (assembly GCA_900550545.1). Classification (GTDB taxonomy): domain Bacteria; phylum Bacillota; class Clostridia; order Lachnospirales; family Lachnospiraceae; genus Roseburia. The sequence goes on from URSS01000006.1 coordinate 11,081, forward strand.
TTGTATCCTTGAATAATAAGATTCTGGTGGCAGTTGTTGCATTTGGACTTAATTCAGGCGCATATATAGCAGAAATTGTTCGTTCCGGTATTATGGCCGTAGATGAAGGACAGTTCGAAGCAGGACGAAGTCTTGGACTGAATTACAGTAAGACCATGCGGCTTATCATTATGCCGCAGGCGTTCAAGAATGTTCTTCCGGCACTTGCAAATGAATTTATTACATTGCTGAAGGAGACTTCTATCAGTGGATATATTGCAATTCCGGATCTGACAAAAGGTGGAGATTTGATTCGAAGCCAGACATTTGATGCATATTTGCCGTTGTTTGGTATTGCCATCATATATCTTGCAATTGTCATGCTTCTGACAGCCGGCGTACACAAACTGGAAATGAGGTTGAGAACAAATGAGCGATAAGAATGTATTAATTGAAGTGAAAGATTTGTGTAAATCTTTTGGTGAAGTGAATGTATTGAATGGTATTTCAACAGAGATCGTTCAGGGAGAAGTTGTAGCGATTATCGGGCCGTCAGGCTGTGGTAAGTCTACATTCTTACGTTCTCTAAATCTTTTGGAGGAGCCGACTTCCGGTGTGATTACATTTGAAGGGACCGATATTACAGATAAGTCTGTTGATATCAACAAGATGCGTCAGAAAATTGGTATGGTTTTTCAGCAGTTTAATCTGTTCCCAAATTATACCGTGAAAGAAAATATTATGCTTGCGCCGGTGCAGACAGGGCTTATGAATAAGGAAGAAGCTTCCAAGAGAGCCGATGAACTGTTAAAAAGAGTTGGCCTGTTCGACAAAGCGGACACTTATCCGGCAATGCTTTCCGGTGGACAGAAGCAGCGTATTGCAATTGCACGTGCGCTTGCTATGAATCCGGATGTCATGTTATTTGATGAGCCTACTTCTGCATTGGATCCGGAAATGGTCGGTGAAGTTCTTGAAATTATGAAAGAACTTGCGCAGGATGGAATGACTATGGTTGTGGTAACGCATGAGATGGGATTTGCCAGAGAGGTTGCAACACGTGTCATGTTTATCAACGAGGGACAGATTCAGGAGGAGAGTGGTCCGAAAGAATTTTTTGCCAATCCAAAGAATCCACGTTTGTGTGAATTTTTATCAAAAGTCTTATAGAACGAAATATTTTATAAAGCAAAACCCCGTCAGAAATCTGGCGGGGGTTTTGCTTTACATATTTTATTGATTACTCATTAATTTTGACAGCTTCAATGTAAATATTAACAGTTCCAAACGGAAACATAAATGGAAAATGATATGCTTTATTCTCAAAAGAGAATGTATCACCCGTAATATGTTCCGGTGCACCAATCGTAAGTTCGGTAGAAGAATCATTGGATACATTTACGATAAACAGACCATTCTGCAGATTCAGGAAATCTTCAAGAGATGCCTGAACATATTCATCATAGTCGTTAAATGTGTCTTTTACATATCGAGATGCGAATGCAATCGCAACATCCTTTTCCATGGATATGTATGTCCGAATTGCATAATCGCCAAATACTTCCTGCTTTACACAGCATTTTACAGGAATTTCTTTTGCTTCACTGATGCCGCCTAATGTAAAATCGTCACCAATGAAGCGGATAAAATCATTGAACAGAAGCTCTACAAACATCTGACCGTTGTGAGAAAGCGATACATTAGAAGAAGCAAAGAGATTGCGGAACAGATTGCGAACAACAGCGGAATCTTCAATATCGGATTCAACAAGCCCGTTTTTGGAACGATAATCATTCATAATCTGTTCAAAATCACTGTTGCTTAAAATTCCGTCATCCAGCAATACCTGTCCAAGAGAAAGGAATGCTGGCTTTTGTTCTTTTAACAGCTCCATTACCTGTTCATCTGTCATATACCCAAGTTCTACCGCGAGCTCACCGAATTTCCGATCCTGATGTGTCTGGTGAATGACGGTATCATCGACTTCTGAAGCATTCATGTATCCGGCATGAATTGCAAGGGTACCTAACTTTAAGTGATTATCAGCCTGCCGCTGCATTGCGGAAAAAAGCTGTTCCTGTGTCACATATCCGTTGGATAATAAATAGTTTCCGAAAAATTGTGTATACATATTTTATCTCCCTTCCAGGAATTTGCTGACTACCTTAAGTACCTGATCTTTATCCAAAGGTTTCTGGATAAAGTCTTTTGCACCGGCTTCAAGTGCAAGCTTTAACTGGGATTGGGTACCAACAGAGGAAGCGATGATAATGTTTGCTTCAGAATCGAATTCCATGATTTCTCTGATTGCAGCATTGCCGTCTTTTTTTGGCATAACGATGTCTAAAAAAACGAGGTCTGGCTTGGATTCTTTGTATTTGTCGATTGCATCCTGTCCATCTACAGCCTCGATAAAAACGGGAGAGCCTAATGTTGAAATGATATCCTTTAGTTGTTTTCTTGCAAGGATAGAGTCGTCAGTAATTAAAATTTTAGCATTTTCCATACTCATATTTTTGTCTCCTTTTTAAATATTAAGTATATTTTACTATAAAATACTAAAAAATACAATAATATTTGCATATTTTGACAAAAAACACAAAGGTTTTCATTTATAAGAAAAGATGTTACAATAAAAAACACGCAAGACAAGCAGGAGGAAAATAATTTATGAAGACAATTTTATTGATGGATATTGTGATTGCTTTTTTTGGAATTTATCTTGGAGTGATTGCAATCCGAATGAAGAAAACCGGAAAAATCAACAGTGTGGTTGTGGCAGAAGATGAAATAAAAAAGTGCAAGGATCCAAAGGCCTATATTAAGAGTTCGTTCCCTTATATGATTTTTTTCGCGATTGTTTCTTTTGTTGTCGGAGTTGTAGGAATTCTTGCAGACCGTAAGATCATTCAGGTTGGACGTGTTTGGACATATGTGGAACTGGTTGCTTTTTTGATTGCCCTTGCGATATTTGCACATGGTATGAGAGAAAACCGCAGTAAATATATTCTTTAAATGCTAAAAACTATGATTTATCAGCATCTTCTGTGTAAGTAAAAATTCAGATACGAAATTTGGTAAAAAGTACATGGAATTTATCATTGAAATTGTACACATATTAAAGTATAATAAGAGAGGTTACAAAAGAATAAATAAAATGTACTTAAGATAAATATTTAGCCTGGGATGTGCGACAACTCCTACTATTTAGAACCTACATTTACTTTAAACGGGATTCCTATATGAATTACTGGATGTCAGGCCGCCTCGTATCAGTGGAAGGCAGAAGGTAAACTGCGGTCGCCCACCTAGCATTAGCTAGGAGTCTAAATTGTAGGAACCGGCATTTTGGGTTACTCATAGAATATACGAAAGATTTTGTAAAGAACAAAAGAGTTTTGAAAGTACGAAAGAGAAAAGGAGCTGCCTTGATGGTGGCTCCTTATTATATTATTATTGACATAACAGACACAGGAGTTTAGATGCAATGAAAAAGAAAGACAAAATGAAACGGCTGGGAGTTTTACTTCTGGTGATAACGGCTATCACGGTGATCATTACATTTGTAATTGTTATGAATATGTCGGATTCGGCAGAGCAGACAGGGCAAAAACAGGAACATTTTGATGATTCCTACAGCGGATGGATTCGCAATGTTTATATCATGTCAAATAAAGAAAACAAAATTATAATTCTTTACGATCATACGAACTATATTGCAAAAGGCACCGCACAGAGTGATTATACCGGAGTCGCAGATATCGAACTTTCAAACGGAAAGATTACGCATATTCTGGCAAAATCAGATGGAATAGAAGGTATATTGGACTGTTATTCCGAAAAAGAAGTTCAGATCAAAGATTATGAGGCATTATCTTATGAAGGAACACTTCCGGTATATGTAGTTTCCGATTCACTTTTCGTCAGACAACCTGTGCGCCAGATTGCAATGTCGGATCTGGTGATTGGAAATTCAAAGGTGAAACTGATTGTAGCGGATAAGAAGGCCTGTGCCATTGTCCAGTATTCCAAAGATATTGCAAATAATATCCGTGTACTGTTAAAAAATGGAAATAACATTACTTATTCGGATTTGTACATAAAGAGTAACAAAACCTATACAGTAAATGAGAAAAAGGTAAGGACAAAAAAACTGACAGCAGCAAGCAGTTATTTGAAAGGAAAAAAGAACGGAGAAGAAATCTGCATTTCCCCGACAACAGGAAAGTTGTTTGTATGCAACAGCAGAGGTAAAAAAATAGCTGAAGGCTATGAAGGCAATTTTATTATCCGTAAGGAAGCGGATGGATATATACTGATCAATGAACTTCCGGTAGAAGATTATGTGCGTTATGTTCTGCCATCCGAGATGCCACTTGGATTTTCTTATGAGGCACTGAAAGCACAGGCGGTGTGTGCCCGGACATTTGCCTATGGCCAGATGCATAACCAGGCCTACGCACAGTACGGGGCTAATTTAGATGATACGACAGCCTATCAGGTCTATCATGCAACGACGACATATGATGTGACAGACCAGGCTGTACTAGACACCAGTGGAATGGTCCTGACATACGATGGTGCTTTGACGGACTGTTATTATTATTCGACTTCATCGGGGTACTCGGAGACATTGGAAGTATGGAACGCAGATTCACCGGGATATCTGAAAGGCGAAAACCATACACAGGCGAAAACAAAAGACCTGTCCAATAAACAGGCATTTCATAAATTTATAAACAAGCAAGTCAAGTCCTATGATTCGGATTCACCTTATTATCGTTGGACCGCCACCATTTCAAATAAGATGGGAATGGATCCGGAACTTGGACGCCTGAAAAAAATCAAAGTAAAAGAACGGAGCAGTTCTGGCTACGTGCTTTCGCTTACTGCCAGTTTTGAACAAGGCGACAGAGACTATGATGCAGAAAATGATATTCGTTTTTTTCTTGGAAAATATATGACAAAACTGAAACTGGCCGATGGAACGGTGCGAACGGATGTGAACTCGGTTCCGAGCGCATGCTTTGAAGTTAAAAGCCAGAAAAACGGAACGATTGTTTTATCTGGAGGTGGCTTTGGACATGGAATCGGTATGAGTCAGTATGGAGCCAATGCCATGGGCGAAGAAGGAATGAGCTGGCAGGAAATTCTACAGTTCTATTATCATGATGTAAAGATTGAAAATATCTTTGATGTAGATTTGGAGCAGGAAAAATAGAGGAAACACTTGCAGAATCAGATTGCTTGTGTTAAAATAGCACACGTGTTAAAGGCAATGAATGTGTACAGTAATTCTTAAATCACTTTCAGAGAGAGGAAGTCATCGGCTGTAAGCTTCTTTAAGTCAGATTAAGATATGAATTTTCGCACAGGAGCTTCATGAATGAAGAGTTTTATTTGTTTAGTTCATGACGGAAGCTGCACGTTAAGCAGAAATGAGAGCCTGTATGACAGATACAGGAATCAGGGTGGTAACGCGGATTAATTCGTCCCTTGCAGGAAGCTGCAAGGGACTTTTTTGTTATATAAGAATTACAAAGGGAGTTTTTATATAACAAGAACAAGCAATTGACTGTGATTTCCGTAAAATAAATAATGAATAAAATAATGAAAAAGGAGAAAATCATGAAAGAAAAATTGCAGAAAATCAGAGAACATGCAATGGCTGAAATCGAAAATTCCGATAGTCTTGCAAAACTCAATGATGTCAGAGTTTCTGTCCTTGGTAAAAAGGGTGAACTGACTGCGGTATTAAAAGGAATGAAGGATGTTGCTCCGGAGGATCGTCCGAAAGTCGGACAGTGGGTAAACGAAACACGTGAAGCCATTGAAGCAAAACTTGAAGAGACAAAGAAAAAACTTGAGGCAGCTGAACTTGAGCATCGCCTGGAACATGAAGTGATTGATGTAACACTTCCTGCAAAGAAGAATCGTGTTGGTCATACACACCCGAATACGATGGTATTAGAGGAAGTTGAGCGTATCTTTACAGGTATGGGATACGAAGTCGTAGAAGGACCGGAAGTAGAGTACGATTATTACAATTTTGAGGCATTGAATATTCCGGCAAATCATCCGGCAAAAGATGAGCAGGATACTTTCTATATCACGGATAAAATTCTTCTTCGTACACAGACATCTCCGGTACAGGTTCGTGTGATGGAAAACAAGAAGCCACCAATCCGTATGATTGCACCGGGACGTGTATTCCGTGCGGATGAAGTGGATGCAACACATTCCCCATCATTCCATCAGATTGAGGGAATGGTTATTGACAAAGGTATTACATTTTCTGACTTAAAGGGAACATTAACCCAGTTCGTACAGCAGCTTTTTGGAAAAGAAACAAAAGTAAAATTCCGTCCTCATCATTTTCCGTTTACGGAGCCATCTGCTGAGATGGATGTTTCCTGCTTTAAATGCGGAGGAAAAGGTTGCCGTTTCTGTAAGGGAGAAGGCTGGATTGAAATTCTTGGATGTGGTATGGTGCATCCACGTGTGCTTCGTATGAGCGGTATTGATCCGGAAGAATATTCCGGCTTTGCTTTCGGTATCGGACAGGAGCGTATCACACTTCTGAAATATGAAATTGATGACATGCGTCTTCTTTATGAAAACGATGATCGTTTCTTAAAACAGTTCTAGGAGGTTAGATTAGATGAATACATCATTAAAATGGATAAAAGCATTAGTTCCTGGGCTTGACTGTACTGCACAGGAATATACAGATGCAATGACACTGTCTGGATCAAAAGTAGAAAGCTACGAGCAGCTGGATGCAGATCTGGACAAAATCGTAATTGGACAGGTAAAGAAAATCGAGCGTCATCCGGATGCGGACAAGCTTGTGATCTGTCAGGTAGATATCGGTGAGCCGGAACTGACACAGATTGTTACAGGTGCAGCAAACGTATTCGAAGGTGCAAAAGTTCCTGTTGTATTGGACGGTGGACGTGTTGCTGGCGGACATGATGGCACAAAGACACCTGGCGGTATCAAAATCAAAAAAGGCAAACTTCGTGGCATTGAGTCAAATGGTATGATGTGCTCCATCGAGGAGCTTGGTTCTTCAAGAGAAATGTTCCCGGATGCACCAGTGAATGGTCTTTATATTTTTGACGAAGACGCACCGGTTGGAGAGAATGCAGTATCTTATCTCGGATTGGATGACAGTGTGATTGAATATGAAATCACTTCCAATCGTGTAGACTGCTTTTCTGTTCTTGGAATTGCCAGAGAGGCTGCAGCAACATTTGATAAGAAGTTTGTCCCTCCGGTTGTTACAGAAACCGGAAATGATGAAAATGTTAATGACATTGTAAAGGTAACCGTAAAGGATGCGGACCTCTGCAGTCGTTATACAGCACGAGTTGTTAAGAACGTGAAATTCGCACCATCACCAAAGTGGATGCAGGAACGTCTTCGTTCCCATGGCATTCGCCCAATCAACAATCTGGTTGATATTACAAACTATGTAATGGAAGAGTATGGCCAGCCGATGCATGCCTATGATCTAGATACCATTGCAGGAAATGAAATTGTTGTAAGACGTGCAGCAAAAGATGAAAAGTTTGTTACACTGGATGGTCAGGAGCGTCAGATGGATGACAGCGTACTGATGATCTGTGATGCAGAAAAAGCAATCGGTATTGCCGGAATCATGGGTGGTGAAAATTCCATGATTACAGAGAATGTACACACAATGCTTTTTGAGGCAGCATGTTTTGATGGAACAAATATCCGTAAATCTTCCAAGAAGATTGGTCTCCGTACTGATGCTTCTGCTAAGTTTGAAAAAGGATTGGATCCAAACCTTGCCATGGAAGCGATGAACCGTGCATGTCAGCTTGTAGAAGAACTTGGCGCAGGTGAGGTTGTTGGTGGAGCCGTAGATATTTATCCGGTGAAACGTGAAGGTATCCGTATTCCATTTGAGCCAGACAAATACAACAAACTTCTCGGCACTGATATTGACAAAGAGACCATGATTGGGTATTTCAAGAAGATTGATCTTGGGTATGATGAAGCTACAAATGAAATTCTTGTTCCTTCCTGGAGACAGGATCTGCTTTGCGATGCAGATATGGCGGAAGAAGTTGCAAGATTCTATGGATATGACAATATCGGAGTAACACTTCCGAGTGGAGAGTCCACTGCCGGCGGTAAGAGCTTTAAGCTTCGCATGGAGGAAAAAGCCCGTGAAGTTGCAGAATTCTGCGGATTTTCACAGGCTATGACCTATTCGTTCGAAAGCCCGAAGGTATTTGACAAGTTATTGATTCCGGCAGATTCTGATTTGCGCAAAACAGTTGTTATATCCAATCCATTAGGAGAAGATTATTCTATTATGCGCACATTGCCGTTGAACGGAATGCTGGCTTCTCTGTCAACGAACTTTGGCAGAAGAAACAAAGATGTACGTCTGTATGAGATGGGTAATATTTATCTTCCAAAACAGGTACCGCTTACAGAACTTCCGGAAGAACGTATGCAGCTTACTTTTGGTATGTATGGAGATGGAGATTTCTTCACAATGAAGGGCGTTGTTGAAGAACTTCTTTCCCAACTTGGATTAAGAAACAAAGCAGAGTATGATCCGACAGCAGATCTTCCATTCCTTCATCCGGGACGCAAAGCAAGTGTTGTTTATGATGGTACGGTTATCGGATATCTTGGTGAAGTTCACCCGACAGTTGCAGCAAACTATGCAATGAAAGAGCGTGTTTACATTGCAGTGGTTGATATGCCGGAAATAGTTTCCCGTGCATCATTTGATTACAAATATGAAGGAATTACAAACTTCCCGGTTTCTTCAAGAGATTTATCTATGGTTGTTCCAAAGAATATTCTTGTTGGAGATATTGAGAAAGTCTTCGATGAAAAAGGCGGCGCATACTTAGAGAGCTATGAGCTTTTCGATGTATACGAAGGTGAGCAGATTGAAAAAGGATTCAAGTCTGTTGCATATTCTTTGAAGTTCCGTGGAAAAGACAAGAACTTAGAGGAAAATGATATTACCAGTGCTATGAACAAAATCTTAAAAGGATTAGAAAAGATGGGAATCCAGTTGAGAGGCTAATACAATGGATGGAATGAATGTAAAAGATTATGACTACGATCTCCCAGAGGAACTGATTGCACAGGATCCTCTTGAAGACCGTTCCAGTTCCCGTCTGATGGTACTTGACCGTCAGACGGGGGAGGTGGAACACAAGCATTTTACGGATATTCTGGAATATCTGCATCCGGGAGATTGCTTGGTAATTAATAATACCAAGGTAATTCCGGCGCGACTGTTTGGTGTAAAAGAAGATACGCAGGCTAAGATTGAAGTGCTTTTGCTCAAGAGAAAAGAAAATGATATCTGGGAGACTTTGGTAAAGCCTGGTAAAAAGGCAAAGCCAGGCACAAAGATTATTTTTGGAGAAGGACTTCTTACCGGTGAAGTTGTCGATGTGGTCGAGGAAGGAAACCGTCTGATCCAGTTCCATTATGAAGGAATTTTTGAAGAAATTTTGGATCAGCTTGGCCAGATGCCACTTCCGCCATACATCACACATCAGTTGAAGGACAAGAACCGTTACCAGACCGTTTATGCGAAATACGATGGTTCTGCAGCAGCACCGACGGCAGGACTTCACTTTACCAAGGAACTTCTTGAAAAAGTAAAAGAGATGGGCGTGGATATTGCAGAAGTAACCTTGCATGTAGGACTTGGCACATTCCGCCCGGTCAAGGTGGACAATGTACTTGATCATCATATGCATTCGGAATTTTATATGGTGTCAGCCGAAGCTGCTGAGAAAATCAATCGTACAAAAGCAAATGGAGGTCGCGTGATTTCGGTCGGCACTACAAGTACAAGAACTTTGGAGTCAGCCGCCGATGAGAATGGAATACTTCATGAGACAAGCGGTTGGACGGAAATCTTCATTTATCCGGGATATAAGTTTAAGGTGATCGATGGATTGATTACAAACTTTCATCTGCCACAATCTACACTTGTCATGCTTGTATCTGCTTTGGCAGGCAGAGAACATGTTCTTCATGCATATGAGATCGCTGTAAAAGAAAAATACCGGTTTTTCTCGTTTGGAGATGCCATGCTGATTCAATAAATTGGTAAAATATGTGTGAATTAGCCTTGTCAAACGGGAAAATATGTACTAATATAAATATGTATTTTTAGCTATGAGAACATGTAGATAGGGAGCAGATTTTTATGGAAGAGAAAAGAAAGCATAAAAGATTAGATTTGGATGTTGAGATTCAGCTTGAAAGACTGGACGAAGAAGGTGTTACCACTCTTAAGTATGTGCATGTAGATATAACTGATATTTCCAGAAGCGGTATTGGTTTTACTTGCAAGAAGGAACTTGAGACCGGCACTTATTATGACACAAAGATCCAGATCTGGACAAAGGAAATTGTAGATGCGGTGATTGAAATCGTTCGCCGTGAGGATGGACCGAATGGATATCATTATGGTGCAATCTTTATTGGTATGACAGATACCGATGCATTAAAGATTGACATCTATCAGATTTTCAACGATTTATAAGAAAAAGAAAAGAGGTTGCTTGCAACCTCTTTTTTTACGATTACAACAATCAGCAAAATTTTATTTTGCAGAAGGAGTAATAACAGATGAATATGCAGGACCGATATGAAGTAAAGAAAGCTTCCGGCAAACCTATTAAGGTGTCTGTTCCTGGATCGAAAAGTATCACAAACCGTGCGCTTTTAATTGCGGCTTTGTCGCAAGGGAAAAGTGTATTGCGTGGAGTGCTTTTTTCGGATGACAGCAGACATTTTTTGCAGTCACTTGTCTCTTTGGGATTTCCGGTAGAGGTGGATGAGGACAATGCAGTCGTAACAATTACAGGATTTGGTGGAAAGATTCCAAAAACAGAGGCTGAGATTGACGTGGGGAGTGCAGGAACTGCTGCCCGTTTTTTGACAGCGTATCTTGGCTTGTCTAAAGGAAATTACCATATACTGTCTTCGGAACAGATGAAAAAGAGACCGATGCAGGAACTTCTTACGGCATTAGAAGAATTAGGGGCAGAAATTGCCTATGATGAAGAATGTTATCATTTCCCATTTACGATTGGAAATGATGGTGTCACGAGACATGAAGTAACAATTGACGTAGACAAAAGCAGCCAGTTTTTAAGTGCTTTATTGATTTCTGCAGTGTTATTCAAAGAGGATTTCCATATTCATGTCAAAGGAACTCATGGCATGGCTTATGTGCAGATGACAATCGCCATGATGCGGCAGTTTGGCGTGACAGTTTTAGAGGAATCTCCGCGTGATTTCTGTATACCCAAAGAAGCAGCTTATGAAGCACAAGAATATCAGATTGAACCGGATGTTTCCGCAGCATCTTATTTTTACGCCATGTGTCCGGTTTTGCATGTGCCGGCAAAAGTATTGCATGTGCATTGGGACAGTTTGCAGGGGGATACACAGTTTTTACATGTTTTAGAAAAAATGGGGTGTAAGAGTAAAGAAGAGAGCGATGGAATTCTTCTGCTTCCACCGGAAGAAAAAATGCAGGGAGGAACATTTGATTTATCTGCTTTTTCCGATCAGGCACTGACATTGGCGGCAATTGCCTGCTTCGCAGAAACACCGGTAACGATTACGGGAATTGGACATATTCGTTATCAGGAATGTGACCGCTTGCATGCAATCACAGAAAATCTCACGAAAATGAAGATTGTATGCAAAGAAGCCGGAGATGACTGCATCTGCATTGAACCGGGTACGCCACAGGCTTGCGAAGTTTCAACCTATGACGATCATCGTGTTGCAATGTCATTTGCAATACCGGGACTTGTGCAGCCAGGAATCATTATATTGGATCCGGGCTGTTGCAGAAAGACATTTGAAAATTATTTTGAAGTACTTGAAGATGCTGTTTGCAAGGCATAAAAGGATATGGAAAAAGGGAGCGCAGGCTCCCTTTTAGCGTTTATGAATCACATAGGAATGTTTTTGCAGAACTTTTTCGGCGGAAATCAGGCTTTCTTCATCTTTTAATACGATATGAAGGACACCTTCTTCAAATTCTCGGTTGTTAATGATTCCAATATTTTTGATGCTGATTTCATGATCCGCAAGAATGCGGGCAATTGTTGCGATTCCACCTGTTTCATCCAGCAGATCAACGAAGAGTTCATAGCAGTCGGTCGGAGATTTGATTTTTGGCAATGCAAAGGAATCACGGTAATCTTTTGCATGTTGAAAGAAATTAAGAAGTCCCTGTTCATCTTCCTGTTCGATCAAATGCCGTAACTGTCCGAGCAGATCCGTATACTTGTCCATCAGACAGAGAATCTGCGTACGATTCGATGCGCAGATATTCTGCCACATCACTGGAGATGAGGAAGCGATTCTTGTAATGTCTTTGAAGCCTCCGGCAGCAATCCGTTTCATGGTGCCGTTTTCATCATCGTTCTGTTGCACAAGATTTACCAGTGTGTAAGCAATCATGTGTGGCAGATGACTGATAGCGGCCGTAGAATAATCGTGCGTTTTATAATCGAGAATCAACGGTAGTGAGCCAAGTGATACAACAAAATCCCGGAAGTCCATAACATCTTGTTGCGGAGTTACTGCAGTCGGGGTAATGATGTAGTATGCATTTTCCAGTAAGGCAGCGTTTGCAGCTGATATACCGGTCTTTTCGGAGCCGGTCATCGGATGGCCTCCGATAAAGTTGGCTTCCATGTCAAGACGGATGACCTCTTCGTGAATTTCTGTTTTGGTGCTGCCGACATCTGTTATGTAACAATCCTTTTTTATGATATCTTTTAACTGTGCCAGATAATCAAGATTCCGTTGTACCGGCGCACATAAAAAGATGCAGTCGCATTCAGAAAAATCTGACATGGAAAGCAGATTGCTGTTTTCAATGATTCCTTCTTTATAGGCTTCCTGAATCGTTTCAATATGATGCGCTGTCGCATAAATTTGTGTTTCGGGACAGTTTGCTTTTATTTTTTTGGCAATGGAACCACCAATGAGGCCGAGTCCGATAAAGCCGATCTTTTGAAAATTCATGGTTATTTCCCTTCTTTTACAATGTACTATCTATTTTACTATAATATTTTGTTTCGTCAACACTTTTAAGCGTTAAAGTATTAAAGAAATAAAAAAACAATATTATTTGAATGTATTTTAAAAATATATTATGATGTTACGAGAACAAACAAAGAAAAGAGGTTTCGTATGAATTTACTTACGGTTGACAATATAAGCAAAACATTTACTCATCGCAAATTATTTGATGATACATCCTTTTATTTGCAGGAAGGGGAAAAAGTCGGAATCATTGGCATTAACGGAACCGGAAAATCCACACTGCTAAAAATTATTGCAGGGCTGGAGGAGCCGGATGCAGGTGAGGTAATCCGAGCCAACAATCTTGTGATTCGTTACCTTCCACAAATGCCGGAGTTTCGTGCTGAGGATACGGTTTTAGAAAGTGTTCTTTCCTATGCAAAGACCGGAAGCACACATAAAGCGGAAGTGCTGGAAGAACATGAGCGCTGGAATCTGGAAAGTACAGCAAAGAATATGATGACCCGTCTTGGAATATATGATTTTGAGGAAAAGACCGGACATTTATCTGGAGGCCAGAGAAAACGACTGGCGCTGGTAGCGGTGCTTTTGACACCATGTGATGTTCTGCTTTTGGATGAGCCAACGAACCATTTGGATGCGGAGATGGCGGAATGGCTGGAAAATTATCTGAAGAATTACCGGGGAACGATGGTTATGGTTACCCATGACCGCTATTTCCTCGATAGCGTCTGCAATCGAATTGTAGAAGTGGACAAGGGAAAAATATTCAGTTATGACACCAACTATTCCGGTTTTCTGGCAGCAAAACAGGAACGGGAAGATATCGCATGGGCCGGGGAACGGAAGAGAAAGTCGATTCTTCGAAAAGAAATCGAATGGATGCAGCGCGGGGCACGGGCGCGTTCGACCAAACAGAAAGCGCACATTCAGCGATATGAAGAATTAAGAGATCAGAAAGCACCCGAGATCGACCGTAAGGTAGAAATGAGTTCTATTACCTCACGTATGGGACGTACAACGGTGGAACTTAAGAATATTCATAAAGCATATGAGGATAAAATACTGATCGATGATTTTTCCTATATCTTTTTAAAAAATGATCGTGTGGGATTCGTTGGAAGCAATGGCTGTGGAAAAACAACGTTAATGAAGATTATTGATGGCCGTATAGCGCCGGATTCCGGTTCTGTTACGATCGGACAGACAATAAAGATTGGGTATTATACCCAGGAAATCGAGCAGGATGCATCTGCAGGCATTGCCTATATGGACCCGAAACTGCGTGTCATCGATTATATCAAGAATACGGCGGAATATGTCCGCACCAGGGATGGACTGGTGTCTGCATCAGCGATGCTGGACAAATTTCTGTTCCCACCGGAGGAACAGTACGGTCTGATTGAAAAACTGTCCGGTGGAGAAAAGCGCAGATTAAACCTTTTACGTGTCCTGATGGAAGCTCCGAATGTTCTGATTTTAGATGAGCCGACAAACGATCTGGATATTACGACACTTACGATTTTGGAAGATTATCTGGATAATTATGAGGGTATTGTAATTACCGTATCTCATGACCGGTATTTTCTGGATCGCATTGTAAGCCGCATTTTTGCTTTTGAAGAAGGCGGAGTTCTCTGCCAGTATGAGGGCGGATACAGTGATTACCATAACCGGGCAATGGAAGAAGGAAAACTGAATTCCCGTGCATCTTTTGAACCATCCGGGAATAAAGTAAAAGAAGAGAATACAACAGACTCGAAAGAGACATGGACACATGCAAAAAAACTCAAATTTACCTACAAAGAACAAAAAGAATATGAGACCATCGAAGATGATATTTCTGCCATGGAAGAGCGCATGGATGCGATTGACGAGGAAATGGGAAAATGCGCACGGGATTTTGTAAAGTTAAATGAACTGACAAAAGAAAAGACAGATCTTGAGACTGCCATTGAGGAAAAGATGGAACGATGGGCATATCTGGAGGAACTTGCTGCTAAAATTGCGGAACAATAAAGTATAATATAACAAATTGCATAAAAGTATTGTAAAAGTATAGAAAAATTAGTACAATATATCCATATAGTGATGGGGTATCAGAATATAAAAGTTCTGAACGGCAAATGTATTTTAAATAGTGTCAAGTTTTCTATGAAAACTTGACATGTAGCATCAGCCCATTTGCTGAAAGCAAATTTCGCATGGGCTGTGATGTTCAAGATAGGAGGGTTTTTCTATGAATATTTACACAACTGATAAGATTCGGAATGTAGTTCTCTTGGGCCACGGGGGTTGTGGCAAGACATCTTTGGCAGAAGCGATGGCATATCTGGCAGGATTGACCACTCGAATGGGAATCGTCGCAGACGGCAATACGATAAGTGATTATGATAAGGAAGAAAACAAGCGGCAGTTTTCCATTCATACATCGGTAATCCCGATTCCGTGGGGTGATGTAAAGGTAAATATTCTGGATACGCCCGGATATTTTGACTTTGTAGGAGAAGTAGAAGAGGCCGTATCGGTAGCAGATGCTGCGATTATTGTGGTTTCTGGAAAGGCGGGGATTGAGACCGGAACTAAGCGTGCATGGGAAATGTGTGAGAAATACAAACTTCCGCGTATGATTTTTGTTACGGATATGGACATTGATAATGCCAGTTATCGTCAGGTAGTTGAAGATCTGCAGGCACTGTATGGAAAGAAGATTGCTCCATTTCATTTACCGATTCGTGAGAATGAGCAGTTTGTCGGCTATGTAAATGTTGTTCAGCAGAAGGCGAAACGCTGGAATGAAAAGGGAGAGGTCGACAAATTTGAGGTGCCGGAATATTCCAAAGAAAATCTTGGCATTTGCAGAGATGCGTTGCTTGAAGCTGTTGCGGAGACAAGCGAAGAGTTTATGGAGCGTTATTTTAACGGGGATGAATTTTCGGAAGATGAAATTCGACAGGCATTACGCGTTAACGTAATCGATGGCTCAATCGTACCGGTTCTCATGGGATCTAATATTCTAGCCCGTGGTATGTATACACTTATGGCAGATATTGTGAAATATTTTCCTAGCCCTGACAAACGCGAATGTGCAGGTATCAATACAAAGACTAACGAGGTTTATCAGGCTGATTATAATTTTGCAAAACCAAAAAGCGCGTATATTTTTAAAACGATTGTAGACCCTTATATTGGAAAGTACTCACTAATCAAAGTAAATTCCGGTGTGTTAAAGACAGATGATATCTTATATAACTATCACAGAGACTGTGACGAAAAAATCGGACGTCTGTATGTGCTTAGGGGAAATAAGGCGGAAGAAGTCAGTGAACTTCATGCAGGTGATATCGGAGCATTGGCAAAACTTGCAAAGTCACTGACAACGGATTCTCTTTCTACAAGAAACAATCCGGTTGCTTATCTACGCGCTAATATTTCCAAACCATATGTATCAATGCGATACAAAGCAAAGAACAAGGGGGATGAAGATAAAATATCCCAGTCGTTACAGAAGATGCTGATGGAAGATCTGACGCTTCGTAATGTAAATGATGCAGAAAATCACCAGACACTTCTTTATGGCATGGGGGATCAGCATTTGGAAATTGTGGCAAGTATGCTTAAGGATAAATACAAAGTAGAGATCGAACTGACGCGTCCGAAAGTTGCATTTCGTGAGACATTGCGTAAAAAAGCGGATGTAGAATACAAATATAAGAAGCAGTCCGGTGGACATGGACAGTATGGTCATGTTAAAATGACATTTGAGCCATCCGGAAATCTGGATGAGCCATATGAATTTGATCAGTGTGTGGTAGGTGGTGCTGTTCCGAAGAATTTCTTCCCGGCAGTCGAGAAGGGAATTGCAGAGGCTGTAAAGAAGGGACCTCTTGCAGCATATCCGGTTATTGGCGTGAAAGCTGTATTGTATGATGGATCGTACCATCCGGTAGATTCTTCGGAGATGGCATTTAAAGTAGCTGCTGCACAAGCGTTCAAGAAGGGATTCATGGAAGCAAATCCAGTACTTCTCGAGCCAATCGCATCGCTTAAAGTCGTTGTGCCGGATGCTTATACCGGAGACATTATGGGAGACTTGAACAAGCGGCGCGGCAGAGTTATGAGCATGAATGCAGAGAATGGATATCAGGAAATCATTGCAGATATTCCATATCTCGAATTATATGGATATAATACGCAGCTTCGTTCAATCACCAGTGGAAGCGGAACATTTTCTTATGAATTTGCCCGCTACGAGCAGGCACCGGATGATGTGGCAGCAAAACAAATTGAAGAAAGGGCTAGCAAGCTTGTTGACATGGAAGAGTAATGTAAGAAGATTTGCATTATCAGTTATAATTTCAATAACAATTTTAAATTTCATGATGCCCTATGTGGCAGAGGCACAGGAACTCGAGGGGGAGGCGTATGCCCCTTCGGGTTCTTCTTTTGATACACAGACGAGTCTGTGGTCTGATCAAAAGGATGTGGAAGTGTGCTATTTTAATTGCGGTGGGATACCAAACGAGCGAAACCGCACACGTTATGAAGTGCATACCGGAGAACAGATTTTGTATGCGCCATATCGGCAGGGGTACCGTTTTGCAGGCTGGTATTCAGACAGAGGACGCCATAAGCGGGTGAAATACATTTCTACGAATCGTCCGAGAACATATATCCTTTATGCAAAATGGACACCTCAGATTAACAATCGGGAGAATGTATTGCATTATAATTATCGTACAAAAAACAGTGATAAGAGTACGGTTTTGCTCAAAGATTTGGATTTCTCATTCTATGATTCAATTGATATACCGGGCATGCCGGATACCCGACAGAATGATTTGCTGAACCAGTATATTTTCAGTGAATCCCAGTGCCCGCAGGGGGTCTGTTTTACGGATGACTTTGTGCTGATTACATCTTATTCGACGGAAGATGATTGTATGGGAGAGCTTATGGTGATGGATCGTGAGACCGGACAATATATGATTACACTTGGTATGGACGAAAATAGTCATCTTGGTGGCATTGCATTTGACGGGGATAATGTCTGGGTATGCAATTCCTATGAAAACGCTATCGAACGTATTTCGTATGATTTTATCAAAAATATGGCATATCAGAATGTTGGAGAAGTTGTTGATGCGCGCGATGTTGTAGATCAGTATTCAGTAAAAAATACACCGTCCTGCATCACGTATTATGGAGGCCGCCTTTGGATTGCAACGCATACACTGTTTATGAATTCCAAAATGGTTGCATATCACTTTGACCACTCAAAGGATAAACTGGTCGCACTGAGTGATTACAAAATTCCATCAAAAGTACAGGGGATAGCATTTGATGACTCTGGAGCAGTGTATTTAAGCAGCTCTTATGGCCGAAACCGCTCGTCCTATATTTATAATTATACTTCTGTGACATTGCTTGCAACGCGTCCAAATCATCCGGCACGTACCATTGAGATGCCGCCTTGCTCTGAGGAAATTGATATTGACGACAATCATTTATATGTCCTGTTTGAATCAGCGGGAGAAAAGTATCTGGAAGGTACAGACGGGAAAGGACAAAGCCTTTCCCCTATAGATAAGTTATTGATCATCCCATTAAAAGATTCATAAGTTTTTTTACCCGCTCTTGTTCCGGAGCGGGTAAATCTTTGGATAAAAGTTCACAGATTAGTTGCACTTCAGGCTTGCTGAAATCAAGATGCTGATCTTTTGCCTGTTTCATATTCGAAAGAAGAAATGGCATAATGTCTTTCATGTTTTTGGGTTTGTCTTTCTGTGCAAAAGCAAGCAGAAACTGCAGTTTTTCCGGACTCATATTAGAAAAAGCAGCGTTGTTAAAAAATGACGGATCCATCGTGAGCCTCCTTTTTAGCTGTTAAATAATTCATAATTATCCATAACACAGAACAGATTCAAAATAGTGTCAATGGTTTCCTGTTCTTTTGGGGAGCAGTACTGACGGATTGCAGACAGCATGGCATTGCGCCTGTCGGTTCCGTTTGGAAGTGCACAGGCTGCCATACTGTTATCCTTTTTGGAAAATGCAGAGTATGCATTGCACATTTCCAAGTATTGTATCAGCATAGCAGCCGGTTTCTGGGAGGAAAAATCTAAAAACGGGATAATGGATTTTAACATCTGCACATTTCTTGTCTGTACCATATCATCGTATGTAACAGAGGTTTGTTCTTCCATATAAAATCGCTTTCTTTTTTTACCATACTATGGTAAGTTTTCCGGATTTATGCATATATTAAAATAAAAAGCTATGGGAAAACTGATTATTGATGGTAACAGTGTTTACGAAATTGATGAGGAATGTATGAAAAAACGTAAGGTATCGCAGACATGTGAGATTGAACAGGCTTTAAAGAAACAGGCGGAGCGTGAGAAAAAAGAAAGAGAAAAAAAATGAAAAAGAGGACCTGCTGTCAGGTCCTCTTTTTGACTGCATATGTTTAGCAGATACTTCCGCAGCCGCCACCGCAGTTTCCGCATAACAGAAGGAGAATGATAATCCAGCAGCAGTCATTGCCACCACCACAATTGTTACCACCGAAGCATGAGCCGTTACCTCCACAGCAGCAGAGAAGGAGGATGATCCAGATAATAGAATTGCATCCGTTTTCAGATGAACATCCACAGTTTGTTGCAGCTAAATCACTCATAAGTGACCTCCAAAAATGATATTTACACTAATAGCATACGCACGTTATCCAAAAGGGTTCCAATTTTTTCCCCTTTTTTATAATTTTTCTATTGACTTTACCATGGTAAATCGATAGAATGTTATCAAACGTAATAATTGTATACAATTATTCATGCATGGCAAAGGAGTAGTTAACGATGAGAGACGTAGTTATGAATAACAAGACGAATCTGTTACAGTTGGAGGAGCATTTTTATCAGCTTGTTGATGTGGACGAACCAAACACATTCCGCAATCTGTTCCCTTATGAAGAAATTCCCAAGATTGCCTTTAATGACCGTATCGTTCCACATAATATGCCGGAAGATATCTGGATTACCGATACGACATTCCGTGATGGTCAGCAGTCCCGTGCACCATATACGACTGATCAGATCGTAACTATTTATGATTATTTACATAAATTAGGTGGCCCGAAAGGAAAAGTACGTCAGAGTGAGTTTTTCTTATATAGCAAGAAGGATCGTGACGCCGTGTACAAATGTCTGGAGAGAGGATATAAGTTCCCAGAAGTAACCGCATGGATTCGTGCAAGCAAGCAGGATTTTGAACTTGTAAAAGAAATCGGTCTTCGCGAGACAGGAATTCTTGTCAGTTGCTCCGATTATCATATTTTTTATAAAATGAAAATGACAAGACGTGAGGTTATGAATTTGTATCTCAGTGTCATTCGGGAATGTCTTGAAACCGGCATCAGCCCAAGATGTCATCTTGAGGATATTACCCGTTCAGATATTTATGGATTTGTTATTCCGTTCTGTGTAGAACTGATGAAGTTACAGGAAGAATATAAGATTCCGATTAAAGTGCGTGCATGTGATACCATGGGATATGGTGTAAACTTCCCAGGTGCAGTGATTCCGCGAAGTGTACCAGGAATTATCTATGGTCTGACAACACATGCCGGTGTGCCTTCTTCACAGATCGAGTGGCATGGACATAATGATTTTTACAAGGCAGTCAACAATTCAACAACTGCATGGTTATATGGTGCAAGTGGTGTCAACTGTTCGCTGTTTGGTATTGGCGAGCGTACAGGTAATACCCCTCTAGAAGCAATGGTATTTGAGTATGCACAGTTAAAAGGAACTCTTGATGGTATGGATACGACTGTGATCACGGAGCTTTCAGAGTATTTCGAGAAAGAACTTGGATATAAGCAGCCGAGTCGTACACCGTTTGTCGGAAGTAATTTCAATGTAACCAGAGCCGGAATTCATGCAGACGGTCTGTTGAAAAATGAGGAAATCTACAATATTTTTGATACCGGAAAATTCTTAAACCGTCCGCCACTTGTTGCGGTATCCAATACTTCCGGACTGGCAGGAATTGCCCATTGGATCAACAATTATTATCATTTGCCGCAAGACCGTAAGGTAGATAAGAATTCCGCACTTGTAAAGCATGTCAAGGAATGGGTAGATGCGCAGTATGATGATGGACGTGTGACGGTTATTACGGATCAGGAGCTAGTTGTAACAATTACGGACGTCTGCAAAGAGCTGGGTATTGTATTATAGAATAAAATTCGATATTATATTAAGGTGATTAGAAAATGTCAGATGATCATTATTCATTAAGTTCGATGGTTTTTCATACGATTCGTGAAGATATTTTAAATGGAAAATATCAGGCGAATGAGGAATTAAAAGAGAAATCCATCGGAGAGGAAATGGGTGTGAGCAGAACACCGGTACGTGAGGCTTTGCGACAGTTGGAACTGGAAGGCCTTGTACATATCATTCCGAATAAAGGTGCTTTTGTCGAAAACGTAACACTCAAAGATATCAAGGATATTTATGAGATTCGTTCACTTTTGGAAGGATTATGTGCCAGATGGGCTGCAAACAACATTACAAAAGAACAATTAGAAGAATTGGAAGAGACCGTTTTTCTTTCTGACTTTCATTTTTCAAAAGAAAACTGGGATCAGATGGTGGAATTGGATAATCGTTTTCACGAAATCGTGTATGAAGCATGCGGAAGCAAAGAACTGACGCGTGTTCTTCGGGATTATCACCATTATCTGCAGCGTATCCGAAAGATTACGCTGGAACAAAAAACACGTGCCCGTGCATCAATGGATGAACATTGCAAGATTGCCGAGGCACTGAAAGCAAGAGATGCTGCTGAGGCAGAACGCTGTGCAAGCATTCATATTCGCAACACGATATCCAACATGGACAAAATAGGTTGGGAAAACCTTATGAAATAAGGTTTGGGAAAGGAGATTTAAATTATGGACAAGATTAAGATGACAACCCCATTGGTCGAGATGGATGGAGATGAAATGACACGTATTCTTTGGAAAATGATCAAAGATGAGCTGTTACTTCCTTTCATAGATTTAAATACAGAATATTATGATCTTGGACTTGAGGAACGCAATCGTACGAACGATCAGGTTACGGTAGATTCTGCTAATGCAACGAAAAAGTATGGTGTTGCTGTAAAATGTGCGACAATCACACCAAATGCTGCAAGAATGACCGAATACAACTTAAAAGAAATGTGGAAGAGCCCGAATGGAACCATCCGCGCAATGTTAGATGGTACTGTATTCCGAGCACCAATTGTTGTAAAGGGCATCGAACCAAATGTAAAGACATGGGAGAAACCAATCACTATTGCAAGACATGCATATGGTGATGTATATAAGGCAAGTGAAATGAAAGTTCCGGGACCTGGCAAGGCAGAACTTGTATTTACCGCAAATGATGGAACTATCGTAAGAGAGCTGATTCACGAGTTTAAGGGACCTGGAGTTCTTCAGGGACAGCATAATCTTGACAATTCAATTGAAAGCTTTGCACACAGTTGCTTTAAATATGCATTAGATACCAAACAGGATTTATGGTTTGCTACCAAAGACACCATTTCCAAGAAATATGATCACACATTTAAAGATATTTTCCAGGAGATTTTTGATGCGAATTATAAGGCTGCTTTTGAAGAGGCTGGCATTGAATATTTCTATACTCTGATTGATGATGCCGTAGCACGTGTAATGAAATCAAAAGGTGGATTCATTTGGGCGTGCAAGAACTATGATGGAGATGTAATGAGCGATATGATTAGTTCTGCATTCGGTTCACTTGCAATGATGACCTCAGTTCTTGTATCTCCACAGGGATATTACGAGTACGAAGCCGCACACGGAACTGTTCAGAGACATTATTACAAACATCTCAAAGGAGAGGAGACATCAACAAACTCCGTCGCAACAATCTTTGCATGGACAGGTGCTCTTCGTAAGAGAGGTGAGCTGGATGGAAATGAAGCACTGGTTGCTTTTGCGGATAAGCTTGAAGCAGCATGTTTAAAGACAATTGAGTCCGGAAAGATGACAAAGGATCTTGCATTAATTACTACTTTGGAGAATCCGACGGTACTGAACAGTGAAGGATTTATCAAAGCAATTCGCGAAGAACTCGAAAAAACACTTTAATATCTGTTTTCAATAAACAGACAGAAAAACCCTGAGAAATTGCAGGAAAGAAGATGTATGTTAAAATTTTCACACATTGACAGTTACATCTGAAAATCCTATAATTGTCTTAGGGTTTTGTTTACGCAAAACAGAAATTGGAGGGGGATATTGTGGAAAAAGAAATCTCACAGGCTGTTATCCGAAGAATGCCAAGATATTACCGTTATTTAGGTGAATTATTAGAGGAAGGTGTAGAAAGAATATCTTCCAACGATCTGAGTAACCGGATGCAGGTGACTGCATCGCAGATACGGCAGGATCTCAATAATTTTGGCGGTTTCGGTCAACAGGGATATGGCTATAATGTGCAGTTTTTATATGATGAGATTGGAAAAATTCTTGGACTGAATACAACACACAATATTATCGTTATTGGTGCAGGTAATCTCGGACAGGCGATTACCAACTATGTGAAATTTGAAAAGTTTGGTTTTATAATTACGGCGCTTTTTGATGTGAATCCGGAACTGAAGGGTGAGATGGTTCGTGGCATTCCAATTCATCTTATGGATGAACTAGAGGATTATTGCAAAAATAATCAAGTAGATATCGCAGCACTTACTTTGCCGAAAGAAAAAGCAGACGAGACGGCAAAACACCTTGTACAGCTTGGTGTTTACGCAATATGGAATTTTGCCCATGTGGATCTTGATTTGATGGATAGCCGGGTGGTTGTCGAAAATGTACATCTGTCAGACAGTTTGATGCAGCTGTCTTATAATATTGTAAAGAAATCCAAGTAAATAAATGGAGGTATTCCATGAAAAGTAGTGAAGAATTTGAAAATGCGATAAGAAATAAACAGGTTCCGATTCTCGTATTGGATCAGAAATGGCACAGGCTTTTTGCCATCCATGGAAAAACAGATGAAATCAAGGAAACAGAAGCAAATTTGAATGCTCTTCTTGCCAGACAGGGAAAACTCAACAACGACCTGAAGGAATTTAAAAAGTTAAAAAATAAACTTATGAATAATATCGTCAAGAATATGGATGTTTCAAATACGGAAATCACAGACGAGCAGCGACAGAAAAATCAGGATGAGGATAAACGCCTGATTGATGAACTGAATCAGAAAACGGAAGTCGCTGAAGAAGAATTGTTAGAGATTCCTAAACAGATTAAGGCTGAGAATAACCAACTTATGCTGTTGAGCATGGAATATTTTTATAGTAAAATCCGCGTAAATCAGGAAGAAGCGCAGGAAATCGATGCGTGGATCAAACAGGTGCGTGTCGATTTAAAAAAGAATATTATCAGAAAGCAAAACCGGGAAATTAACAACCGGGAAATTTACAATTATCTGCACGACATCCTTGGTCCGGAAGTGTTGGATTTATTTGATATTCAATATGATAATCAAAGTTTAGAAGAACAGCAGGAGGGATAGAACAGTTTGCATTATCTTGTATCTGGAAAGGAAATGAAGCTTCTTGACAGAAACACCTCGGTGCATTTCGGTGTACCGGAACTGGTCTTGATGGAACAGGCGGCGATGACTTTTGTCTGGAAGTTTTTTGAACTCCAACGAACATATAAAAAAGCATGTAATCGAATTCTCATTGTATGCGGAAGTGGAAACAATGGTGCCGACGGATTGGCGGTGGCACGTCTTCTTTATCAAAAAGGCAAAGATGTGACCATTTATACAATCGGAGAACTGGCAGGACATCGCACAAGCAATTCCTACAATACGCAAAAAACAATCAATGAAGCGTATCAGATTCCAATGGTCACAGAACTGCCGGACAAAAGTTTTGATGTTATTATTGATGCAATCTTTGGCATTGGTCTATCAAGAGATATAATAGGATCATTGGCAGAAGGTATCCGTAAATTGAATGAAAGATCTTCCTGGAAATTGGCAGTTGATATCAGTTCAGGTATTGATTCTGATTGTGGGGCAATCCTGGGGACTTCCTTTCTTGCAGAGGATACGATTACTTTTTCGTATGGCAAACTCGGACAATATTTATGGCCGGGAAATGAAGCTTCCGGCCGGGTACATGTAGTGCCAATCGGTATTACGGAGGACAGCCGGTTAGAAGGGATGCCGGAATATGCAGTTTTGGATAAGAACGATCTGAAAAGATTGCCTGTGCGCAAGGATCATTCAAACAAAGGATCTTATGGAAAGCTGCTTGTGATTGCAGGAAGCAAAAATATGGCAGGTGCCGCGGTGTTTAGTGGTACTGCTGCATATCGAAGCGGAACAGGACTTGTCCGGATTCTGACAGATGAAGCCAACCGTCAGACCATACAGACAGCAGTCCCGGAGGCGGTTCTTATTACTTATAGCGATGGATTTGAGGAAAAACTTTTGTTCGATCAATTACAATGGGCG
Source organism: uncultured Lachnobacterium sp. (assembly GCA_900550545.1). Classification (GTDB taxonomy): domain Bacteria; phylum Bacillota; class Clostridia; order Lachnospirales; family Lachnospiraceae; genus Roseburia. The sequence continues at coordinate 36,709 of URSS01000006.1, forward strand.
GATGCCGTTGTCTTAGGACCGGGGATTGGCTTGGAAACCTCTGCTAAACGGCTGGTGGAAATAACGCTAAAGCATTATGAAGGATCTCTCATCATTGATGCAGACGGATTGAATATCGTTTCAAAAAATCCAGAATGGTTATTGTATAAGAAACATGTTGTTGTGACTCCACATCTCGGTGAAATGTCACGATTAACAGGAGAGACGGTTGCAGACATTCAGAAAAATATGATAAAAGCAGCAAAAGATTTTGCAGAAAAATATAATGTCATCTGTGTACTTAAGGATTTTCGTACAATAACGGCAGTTCCGCATGGTCTCACATATTTTAATATGTCTGGAAACAATGGCATGGCAACTGCCGGAAGCGGAGATGTTCTTGCTGGAATGATCGGAGCACTTCTTGCGCAGGGACTTTCAGAAGAAGACGCAGCAGCTTTTGGCGTATTCTTGCATGGTCTTGCAGGAGATGCAGCAAAAGATCAATACAGTGCTACAAGTATGATGGCGTCAGATATTTTATGGGGAATCACTCGGGTTTTCAACAGAAATCCGATAGAATCAGAATAAATATAAAGCAGGTGGAATAAAATGGAAAAATATCGTGTTTATGCAGGCATCGATTTAGATGCTGTTCGTTATAATATGGAATCAATGCACAAGAACATTGATAAAGATACAAAGATTGTTGCAGTCGTTAAAGCAGATGGTTATGGTCACGGAGCACTAGAGATTGCAAATGCAATTGAGGATCTGCCATATTTATGGGGATATGCGGTTGCTACGGCAGAAGAAGCAGAAGAATTGCGGGAGCACGGATGCAAAAAACCGATGCTGATACTTGGAATCAGCTTTCCACATCAGTACCCGAAAATTATTGAGGAGGAGATCCGCGCAACGGTCTGCGAATATGATGTGGCAAAAGATCTGTCGGATTTAGCAGTTCAAATAAACAAGACATGTTATATCCATATTGCTGTAGATACAGGAATGAGCCGGATTGGTTTTCAGGTTTCGGAAGAAAATGCTAACATTATTGCACAGATCGCAGCTTTGCCGAATATATGTATAGAAGGTATATTTACTCATTTTGCACAGGCGGATGAGCTAGATAAAGGGCCTACTCATGAACAGATTGCGCGTTTTAAAAAAATGATTGCATTGACTGAGGCTGTGGGTGTTACGATTCCACTTCACCATTGTTCAAACAGTGCTGGGATTGTAGAACTTCCGGAGGCAAATATGAACATGGTACGTGCCGGAATCACACTGTATGGTCTGTGGCCATCAGAAGAAGTAAGAAAAGATATTATTTCTTTGAAACCGGTTATGTCATTAAAGAGTCAGATTGTATACATAAAGGAGTTGGAGGCCGGACGCAAAATCAGTTATGGCGGAATTTATGAGACTGCTTCCAAACGCAGAATTGCGACTGTTCCTGTGGGATACGCAGATGGTTATGCGAGAGGACTTTCAAACAAAGGTTATGTACTGATTCGTGGACAGAAAGCACCGATTTGTGGAAGAGTTTGTATGGATCAGCTCATGGTAGATGTGACAGATATTCCGGAGGCAAAAAAAGGCGATGAAGTTACTTTGCTTGGAAAAAGTGGAGATGCCTGCATTACATTAGAAGAACTTGGAGAACTGAGCGGACGGTTTAATTATGAATTTGCATGTCTGATCACACCGCGTGTACCGAGAGTACATTATGGACAGAAAGAAACACAGAAAGCTTAAAATTTTGAAATTGCTTCTACTAGTTCTTTAAATAAAAGTAAATGCATACGCTCGATAAAATTGGAAATACTACGGGTATAACAATTTATGGAGTGATGATTATGGTAATTCAAAGAGGAGACGTTTATTACGCAGATTTAAGACCTGTTGTAGGTTCAGAACAGGGCGGCGTCCGGCCGGTCCTGATTATCCAGAACAATGTAGGAAACCGGCATAGTCCTACGGTGATCTGTGCTGCAATCACATCGCAGATGCATAAGGCAAAACTGCCGACCCATGTAGAACTCAACTGTGATAAGTATGATCTCGCAAAAGACTCGGTTGTTTTATTAGAACAACTTCGTACAATTGATAAAAAACGATTGAAAGATAAGGTGTGTCATCTGGATAATCAAATACTTGTCAAAATTGATAAAGCGTTGGAAATCAGCCTGGAACTGTATACATAACTTGACGAAAATGCAGAATCCATGGTATGATTTTGAAGATTTACTATTAGAAGCAATCGAAGGAGTAATATTTTATGGACGAAGGTGTCAGTCCCAACCGGACAAATATTTTTAAAAAAATAACCAATTTTATGAAAAAAACATCAAAGGATGATGATGTTACAGAAGAAGAAATTATCTCGATGGTAAATGAGGGGCATGAACAAGGTGTGTTGTTAGCTTCTGAGGCAGAAATGATTCACAACATTTTTGAGTTTGGTGATAAAGAAGCCAAAGATATTATGACACATCGAAAAAATCTGATTGCAATTGATGGAGAACTTTCATACAATGATGCTGTTTCTTTTATTATTGAAAACAGTAAATCAAGATATCCTGTTTACCTGAATGACATCGATAATATTATCGGTGTCTTACATATCAAAGATGCATTTGCATTTGCGCAGAGAAACGAAGTTTTCCGCACATCCATTAAAGATATTCCAGGATTGATCTGTGATGTTGATTTTGTTCCGGAGACTTTGAACATCAACCGTTTGTTCAAGATGATGCAGGCGAAGAAAAGCCATATGGTCATTGTCGTGGACGAATACGGACAGACATCCGGTGTGGTTGCAATGGAAGACATCTTAGAAGAGATTGTTGGAAATATAGAAGATGAACATGACGAAGAGGAGCAGCTTATCCGCAAGAATCCGGATGGAAGTTATCTGATGAACGGTTCTGCGAGCCTGTCGGATGTAATCGAAACACTGCATCTTCCGATAGAAGAAGATTCTTTTGATACATTAAATGGACTTTTGGTTTCTCTACTGGATAAAATCCCAAGTGATGGGGAGACAGCGGAAGTTCATGCCTATGGATATGTTTTTTCCATACTTAAAGTAGAAAATAAAATGATCCATGAAGTTCATGTGCAGAAAAGTGAAGAGAAGGCAGACGAAGCCTGAACGGTGCCCCTTGCATGAATGGACAAACAATGATAAAATCATTATTAAGAATACTATATTAGAAAAGAGGATTTATAATATGTCAGGACATTCCAAATTTGCGAATATCAAGCATAAGAAGGAGAAAAATGATGCTGCAAAAGGTAAAATCTTTACCATGATCGGTCGTGAGATCGCAGTTGCAGTTAAAGACGGTGGTCCAGATCCAGCCAATAACTTTAAGCTTGCACAGGTAATTGCAAAAGCAAAAGCCAACAATATGCCAAACGACACCATTGAAAGAGGTATCAAGAAAGCGGCAGGAGATGGAAACAGTGTAAATTATGAGACAACCACTTATGAAGGATATGGTCCAAGTGGTACTGCTATCATTGTTAAGTGTCTGACAGACAATAAGAATCGTACTGCTGCCAATGTACGTAATGCATTTACAAAGGGCCAGGGAAGCATCGGAACACAGGGATGTGTATCTTATATGTTCGATGAAAAGGGTCAGATTATCATTGACAAAGAAGAATGCGACATGGATGCAGATGATCTTATGATGCTTGCGCTGGATGCTGGCGCAGAGGATTTTGCAGAAGAAGAGGACAGCTTTGAGATTACAACAGCTCCGGCTGATTTCGACGCTGTACATAAAGCTTTGGAAGAACAAGGCATTGCTATGGCATCTGCAGAAGTAAGCATGATTCCACAGACTTATGTAACGCTTACAGAAGAAGCTGATATCACCAATATTGGAAGAATTCTTGATTTATTGGATGATGATGACGATGTACAGGAAGTATATCACAATTGGGAAGAGTAAATAGAATATTTGATGGGTTTATGAAATAGGAGGCAGGTATGAAGAAAATCTTGTTTGCGGCATCCGAGTGTGTCCCATTTATTAAAACAGGTGGACTTGCGGATGTTTGTGGGGCTTTACCAAAAGAGTTTGATTCAAAGGACTGGGATGTAAGAGTTGTTATTCCAAATTACAGTTGCATTCCGGAACATTTTCGTAATCAGTTTGAGTATGTAACGCATTTTTATATGGGATGCGGAAGCTATATTCCAAACAAATACGTAGGTGTTTTGCAGTATAAGCTGGATGGTATTACATACTACTTTATTGATAATCAGGAATATTTTAACTGTTTTGTGCCTTATGGGGACATGCGTTACGATATCGAGAAATTCTGCTTTTTTGATAAGGCGGTTCTTTCCATGCTTCCGGTTATTGGATTTCGTCCAGACATCATCCACTGTCATGACTGGCAGGCGGGGCTGATTCCTGTTTATTTGAAAAATGAATTTCAGGCAGATTCGTTCTTCTGGGGAATCAAGTCTATTATGACAATCCATAATTTGAGATTCCAGGGTGTATGGGATGTAAAGACCATGCAGGGACTTACCGGTTTTTCCAGTGATCTGTTTACGGCAGATAAGTTAGAGTTTAACAAAGATGCCAATATGTTAAAGGGTGGTCTGGTATATGCAGATTACATTACAACAGTCAGTGATTCTTATGCACAGGAGATTCAGACAGATTACTACGGTGAAGGATTGAACGGTCTGTTGTCGGCAAGACATTTTGATATGCAGGGTATTGTGAATGGTATTGATTATAATACATACAACCCACAGACGGATGCAAAGATTTATACGAATTACGGACCAGACGATTTCCGTAAGAAAAAGTATATGAACAAAGAAAAACTTCAGGAAGAACTTGGGCTTGCTGTAGACAAGAAGAAATACATGATCGGCCTTATTTCCCGACTGACAGACCAGAAGGGACTGGATCTGATCAATGCCGTGATGGATGGTCTGGTAGATGATTATACACAGTTGGTGGTAATCGGAACCGGTGAACCACAGTATGAAAATATGTTCCGTCATTATGCATGGAAGTATCCGGATCGTGTATCTGCGAACATTTGCTATTCTGATGATCTGGCGCATAAACTGTATGCTGCTGCAGACGCATTTTTGATGCCGTCCCGTTTCGAGCCATGCGGATTGACACAGTTGATTTCATTTCGTTATGGAACAGTTCCGATTGTTCGTGAGACAGGAGGACTGAAGGATACAGTTCAGCCATACAATGAGTATGACAACAGTGGTGATGGATTCTCGTTCACAAATTACAATGCCGACGAGATGTTACATGTTGTTAATTATTCTAAGCATATTTACTATGATCGTAAACGCCAGTGGAATCAGATCGTAGATCGTGGCATGGCAAACGATTTTTCATGGAATGCATCCAAATTCCGTTATGAAGGTTTGTATAACTATCTTCTCGGAGAATAAATCGAATATTTTTTCACATGATAAGAATGGGTACAATGTACCCATTCTTTTTTACTGTATAGGAAATTCCTTGAGATTCCTTGTATATTTCTTTGTATAGTAAAAAAGCATGTAAACTTGCAAAGATATGGCGGTTGTTGCACCGCAAGGAGGAAAATTTTGGGTAACGGGAAGGAAACAACGCAGGAACAGGAAAGGAAAAATGAACAGATTATTGAGATGGGAGAAGCGATACTTGGTGAAAAGAGAAACAAACACGTTATTTATCTGTTGTCGATCATCGGGGAAATTGAAGGACATGATTGTTTGCCGCCAACATCAAAAACAACCAAGTATGAGCATGTGCTTCCGAAACTTGCGACAGTTGAAGATGATGACAATATTGATGGCGTGCTTCTTTTATTAAATACTATGGGTGGGGATGTGGAAAGCGGTCTTGCCATTGCAGAAATGATAGCATCTATGAGCAAACCAACGGTGTCGCTTGTCTTAGGTGGAAGCCACTCAATCGGGGTCCCATTGGCCGTATCCACCGATTATTCGTTGATTGTCCCAAGCGGCACTATGGTAATCCACCCGGTAAGAATGAGCGGTACTGTCATTGGGGCAAGACAGACGTATGATTATTTTCAGCAAATGCAGGATCGTATCATTGGATTTATTACATCACACTGTACAGTTACACCGCAGCAGGTAGAAAAAATGATGATGAACACACAGATGCTGACGAAAGATCTTGGGACGATTCTGGTTGGAAAGCAGGCAGTTGATCTTGGGATTATTGATGCCGTAGGTGGAATTTCCGATGCCTTTTCCAAATTATATCAGCTTATAGATACAAAAAACAGTAATATAAGATCTGATTTTTAAGGAACAGATTTTCGAAAGCAGTGGATGACATTCGACTGAAAATATGCTACAATAAATTTTATTGTTAGCGTAAGGAGTGTTTTTTCATGGCTACGGGGAACCGTAAAACATCAAATAATAGAAATCGGAATAAAAGTAATACAAACAGTAGAAAAAGACAGGGTAAAAAGGAGCGAATGGCGGAGATTGAAAAGGCCGAAGCTTTTCGTACAGAAGTAATTCTCTGGATTATTGTAGCAGTATCGCTACTTCTTTTTATCAGTAATATAGGCTTTGGAGGTGTAGTAGGGCGTGGAGTCAGTCATGTCCTTTTCGGACTTTTTGGACTTATGGCATATGTATTGCCGGTTTTATTGTTAGTAGGCAGCTTTTTTGCTGTTTCTAATAAAGGAAATATGCATGCCTCCGTCAAATTGGTTGCTGGAACTGTTTTTGCAGTATTTATGTGTATGTTTATGTCTCTGGCAATCAGTAGTGGCGAAGTATTAGATCCGATACAGGCGTTTACTTACTGCTCAGATCGAAAGAATGGTGGTGGAATCATCGGAGGCTTTCTAGCCTTTTATTTTGTGAAAGCATTTGGCTTTATTGGTTCCTACATTATAGATATTATTGTGCTGATTGTCTGTCTGGTGCTTATCACGGAAAAATCTGCATTGAAAGGCATGCAAAAAGGAGGCCAGAAAGTATACGAATCCGCGAAGGAAAACAATGAACGTTATAAGGAGTATCGTGAATATAAAGCTCAGGAACGCCAGAACAGGCGCATGGACCATAAAGTTTCCGGTGTCTCAATCGATACCAAGATTGAAGGGAAAAAGTCCAAAAACAAAAAGTCGGATGAGTTAGGTGAAATTACAGATACCCAGGAATTGCCAAAGGTTCAAAAGGCAGACAAGATCGCTCTTTCCGCAGATCCACATGAGGCCTTTGCCAATGATATTTCAAAAGTGGAACCTGTTTTTGCAGGGGAGATTTTTCCACCGGCAGAACCTGTGATCTCTGGAGATTTTGTGGAGGATGATGTTTCTTTGGCAAAAGAAGAAATTCCGTCTGTTTCCGCAAAGGAAAAAGTGGAATCTCCAGCACCTTTGCAGGAGCAGCCGGCTGTGAAAGCCGTAAAGAAAAAAGTGAAACCATCCGAGGCGGAAGTATCTGACGGTATTGCAGATGTTGTACAGGAAATGGAACAGATGCAGCCGTTGGAACACAAATATGTATATCCGCCGATTGATCTTCTGAAAGCAGGATCCGGTAAAAAATCTGCAAATACAGAAAGTCAGCTGCGCGAGACCGCAAACAAGCTGCAACAGACATTGAAAACGTTCGGAGTCAATGTAACTGTGACAAATATCAGTTGCGGTCCGGCTGTCACACGGTATGAAATCCAGCCGGAGATGGGCGTAAAAGTCAGCAAAATCGTTGGACTTGCAGATGATATCAAGTTAAACCTCGCAGCGGCTGACATTCGAATTGAGGCACCGATTCCTGGAAAAGCAGCAGTTGGAATTGAAGTACCAAACAAAGAGAATGTTATGGTGGCATTCCGTGATCTTATTGATTCCAAAGAATTCCAAGAATCAAAGTCAAAAATAAGTTTTGCAGTAGGAAAAGATATCTCCGGAAAAACAAAAGTTGCAGATATTGCAAAGATGCCACATCTTCTGATTGCAGGAGCAACCGGATCCGGTAAATCCGTATGTATCAATACGATTATCATGAGTATTCTTTACAAAGCGGACCCGAATGAAGTGAAACTTTTGATGATTGACCCGAAAGTCGTGGAACTAAGTGTATACAATGGAATTCCTCATTTGATGATTCCAGTTGTTACTGATCCGAAGAAAGCAGCAGGTGCTTTAAACTGGGCTGTTGCAGAAATGACAGAACGTTACGAAAAATTTGCAGAAGCAAATGTACGTGAAATTAATGGATACAATGCAAAAGTGGATTCCATTGAAGTGCCGGAAGGCCAGGAACGTCCACAGAAGATGCCTCAGATTGTCATTATCGTGGACGAACTTGCAGATTTGATGATGGTTGCCTCGAACGATGTGGAACAGGCAATCTGTCGTCTGGCACAGCTGGCGCGAGCTGCCGGTATCCATCTTGTGATTGCTACACAGCGTCCGTCCGTAAATGTTATTACAGGTCTGATTAAAGCAAATATGCCAAGCCGCATTGCCTTTGCAGTTACTTCTGGTGTGGATTCACGTACCATTCTTGATATGAATGGTGCCGAGAAACTCCTTGGAAAAGGTGATATGCTGTTCGATCCACAGGGATCACCAAAACCAGTGCGTGTGCAAGGCGCTTTTGTTTCGGATGAAGAAGTTTCAGCCGTTGTAGAATTTATCACACAAAATAATGCTCCGGCACAATATAGTGACCATGTACAGAAAAAGATGGATGATCTGCAGTCTTCTGGAGGTAATGGAAGTGTTACAATTTCCGATAATGATAATGCAGATGATGGAAAAGATTCTTATTTTTCTGAGGCGGCAAAAATTATTGTCGATAAGGAAAAGGCATCGATCGGCATGCTGCAAAGATATTTAAAGGTCGGTTTTAACCGTGCCGCCCGCATTATGGATCAGCTGGAAGAAGCAGGAATCGTCGGACCGGAAGAGGGCACAAAGCCGCGAAAGGTATTGATGACAAAAGAGGAATATGAAACTTATATTGACGAGAATCCATAACATTGGGTATGATATATTCTGTGGAATATAGATTATGCCAGCTTTTGGCGGAAAAATGACAGGTATTTATTTGATTTATTTCAGAATACATATTAGGCATTAAGGAGGAAAAATTATGAAAAGTGATATTCAAATTGCGCAGGAAGCAACTATGCAGCCAATCAAAGAGGTAGCAGCATCTATTGGTATTGCAGAGGATGATATTGAATTATATGGGAAATACAAAGCAAAGATTTCTGATGAGTTAATTGAGCGAAGTAAAAACAACCCGGATGGAAAACTGATTCTTGTTACTGCAATTAACCCAACTCCGGCAGGAGAGGGAAAGACAACCATTACGGTCGGTTTGGGACAGGCATTTGGTAAGCTTGGAAAGAAAGCAATCATCGCTTTACGTGAGCCTTCCCTTGGACCATGTTTTGGTATCAAAGGTGGAGCCGCAGGAGGTGGATACTCTCAGGTTGTACCGATGGAAGATCTGAATCTTCATTTTACTGGAGATTTTCATGCTATCACGTCAGCAAATAACTTACTTGCCGCTCTTTTGGATAATCATATTCAGCAAGGCAATGAACTTGGCATCGATCCAAGACAGATTGTATGGAAACGTTGCCTTGATATGAATGACCGTGTTCTGCGTAATGTAGTTGTTGGTTTGGGTAACAAAATGGATGGAATGGTGCGTGAAGATCATTTCGTAATTACAGTAGCTTCTGAAATAATGGCAATCTTATGCCTGGCAGTAGATATGAATGATCTGAAGCGTCGTCTTGGAAGAATTATTGTTGCCTATACTTTTGATGGCAAACCAGTGACTGCAGATGACTTACAAGCAACCGGATCTATGGCTGCTTTATTGAAAGATGCATTAAAGCCGAATTTGATCCAGACACTGGAGCACACACCGGCATTTGTTCATGGCGGACCGTTTGCAAATATCGCACACGGATGCAACAGTGTACGTGCAACCTGTACTGCTTTAAAACTTGCGGATTATGTCATTACAGAAGCTGGATTTGGTGCTGACCTTGGTGCGGAAAAATTCTTTGACATCAAGTGCCGCAAAGCAGGACTTAAGCCGGATGCGGTTGTACTTGTGGCAACGATCCGTGCATTAAAATACAATGGTGGTGTACCGAAGGATGAACTTTCCGCTCCAAATCTTGAAGCTTTAAAGAAGGGCATTGTAAATTTGGAAAAACATATTGAAAATCTTCAGAAATTTGGAGTTCCGGTTGTAGTAACATTAAATTCTTTTGTTACTGATACGGATGAAGAGACTGCATTTGTCGAAAAATTCTGCAAAGACAGAGATTGTGAATTTGCACTTGCAGAAGTATGGGAAAAAGGCGGCGAAGGCGGTGTCGCGCTTGCAAACAAAGTATTAGAAACATTAGAGATAAAGAAGAGCAACTTTAAGCCTTTATATGAAGATGACTTATCGATAAAGGAAAAGATTGAAAAAGTTGCAAAAGAAATTTATGGCGCAGATGGTGTTACATATGCACCTGCTGCAGAACGTGAATTAAAGAGAATCACAGATCTTGGAATGGACAAATTCCCGGTATGTATGGCAAAGACACAGTATTCACTTTCTGATGACGCAAAGAAACTTGGTCGTCCAACTGGATTTAAGATTAATGTCCGTGAAGTATATGTTTCTGCCGGAGCAGGCTTTGTTGTAGCCATCAATGGAGCAATCATGACTATGCCGGGACTTCCAAAGAAGCCGGCAGCATATCAGATCGATGTGAATGATGACGGTGTCATCACAGGGCTTTTCTAAGGAGAGAATAAGATATGGCAAAGATAATTGACGGAAAACAGATTTCTAAGGATATCAAAGAAGAATTAAAGCAGGAAGTGGCAGAACTCGCCAGTCAGGGACGCAAATGTTGTCTGGCAGTGATTCAGGTAGGAAATGATCCGGCTTCTTCCGTATATGTAGGAAACAAAAAGAAGGCATGTGCCTATATTGGTATTGAATCATTAGCTTATGAATTGCCAGAAGAGACAACCGAAGAAGAGTTACTGGCTTTGATTGAGAAACTGAATGCAGACCCACAGGTCCATGGCATTTTATGTCAGCTTCCTTTACCAAAGCATATCAATGAAGACAAAGTCGTTAAGGCAATTTCACCGAAGAAGGATGTGGATGGATTCCATCCGCAGAATGTAGGCGCACTCGTGATCGGAGAGCAGGGCTTTGTTTCCTGTACCCCAGCGGGCATTATTCAATTGTTAAAACGAAGCAATATTGAAATTGAAGGAAAACATTGTGTCGTGATTGGACGCAGTAATATCGTCGGCAAACCGATGTCTTTACTTATGCTGCGTGAGAATGCAACTGTTACCATCTGTCATTCCAGAACAAAAAATATTAAAGAAATCTGTCGTGAAGCAGATATTTTAATTGTTGCGATCGGCAAACCACAGTTCATCGGCGCAGATTATATAAAAGATGGAGCGGTCGTTATTGATGTAGGAATTCACCGTGATGAAAACAACAAACTTTGCGGAGATGTGAAATACGATGAAGTAGAACCGAAAGCATCTTACATTACTCCGGTTCCGGGTGGCGTTGGACCAATGACAATTGCTATGCTGATGCATAACTGTGTAGAGGCAATGAAATTATATTCATAAAATAAGGGGATATTTATGAAATGTATCTATTGTGGTAAAGAGCTTGCGGAAGGCGAACTTTTTTGCCCGGCATGCGGGAAAGCGGTACAGATTGTACCTGACTATAACGTATATGACGATGATTACCTGAAAGAAGTGCTTGCACAGGAGAACCAGAAGAAAACGGCAACGACAGACATCAAGAAAAAAACGGCTTCTGTGACATCAACCGCACAACCTTCTGGAAAAGGAGCAAATCAAAAACAGAAAAAGAAGCAGATGATGATTATTGGAGGTGTTATCGCGGTAATCTGTGTGCTGGTTCTTGTTCTTGTACTTGTGGGCGCAGGAATTCAAAAAAAGCATGCAAACTCATTTGATTATCAGGTAAGTTTGGCAGAGGAAGCTTATAAAAAGGGAAATATGAATGATACAATTACTTATTACGAAAATGCATTATCACTTGACAAGAACAATATAGAAGTTCGTCTGATTCTTGCTGGAATTTATGAAAAACAAAAGAATGATGATGCCGCGCTCGTGTTGTATCAGGAAGTTTTAAAAATCGACTCAGCGAATAGAGAGGCTTGTAAAGGACTGATTGCAATCTATGAAAAACAGAAAAATTATGATGCCATCATAGAATTATCTGATGCGGTGGATACTAGTCTTGCAGATCTGTTTACGGATTATCAGGTACAGAAACCAAAATTCAGTATTGAATCTGGTGTATATGATGGAGCACAGACACTCATGTTATCATCGGATGCTGGTGATTCTGTCTTTTATACAACAGATGGATCCGATCCGATGGAAAAGGGACTAATGTATACAAATCCAATTCCACTTGGGGAAAACAATCATACGTATGTGATCAAAGCGGTGTGTATGAATGACAAGAATCTGTACAGTGATGTAGTAACAAATCAGTATCAGATTAAAATTCCGGCACCGGATATTCCAATCGTTACACCGGATGGTGGTGATTTTGGTGTGGAGACAACCGTTTCAGTTACAGTTCCAGACGGATGCAGCGCATATTATACATGGGATGGCTCGACACCAACATCTGCAAGCAGCCGCTATGCCGGTCCGCTTACAATTCCGGAAGGAAATAATGTGTTATCGGTTATTATGATTGATAATAAGACACATTTGTCATCAGAAGTATATCGTGGCAATTTTATTTATTATGCAGAAGATTATGAAAATAATGAGGATGCAGAAGCAGAAGATGCTTTGGATGAGTAGTTGAAGACAAGAAAAGAACCGACAGCAATTTGTCGGTTCTTTTTTGGATCATATTTATTCTTCAATAAACTCAATTTCGTTTTCTGCAAGATGACTGATTCTTGCAAGTGAATATACATCAAATCCCTGTGATACAAGTTTCTCATGACCAGGTTGAAATGATTTTTCGATAAGAATTCCGATTCCGCCGATTGTGGCATGTGCTTTACGAAGAAGACGAATCGCACCTGTTGCGGCTTCTCCGTTCGCAAGAAAGTCATCTATGATCAGTACATGATCATTTTCTGAAATATATTTTGATGAAAGTGTCAGCTCATAGCTGGTTCCTTTGGTAAAAGATGTAACTTCTGTTTGGAACAGATGATCATTTAATACCTTGGATGGCTGCTTCTTTAAAATGATGAGCGGAAGTCCCATACTCTGTGCTGTCATCAGTGCCGGAGCGATACCAGAACTTTCAATTGTTGCAATCTTTGTAATTCCACGATTTTTAAAATGATTGGCAAATTCTTCTCCAATATGTGCCATTAGTTCAGGGTCTACCTGATGATTGATAAAACTGTCTACCTTTAAGATGTCCTCGTTGATTGCGTTGCCATCTTTTTTGATTCTTTCCTGTAATTCTTTCAAGATTCCTTACCTCGCAAAATAAATAGTATGTAGCATGTCTGCTTTTTGGTTATTATACCATTTTAGTATGAAAATTTACATACCATATGTCTAAATTTTGTAAAAACTTGTCAAAGAAGACAAATATATAGTAGAATAGTAAAATGAAAATCAGTATTGTATGTGTAGGAAAAATAAAAGAAAAATTTTATACGCAGGCAATTGCAGAATATGTAAAGCGCCTGAGCCGTTATTGTAACTTGAATATCATAGAAGTTGCTGACGAAAAAACCAAGGAACAGGCAACGGAAAATGAGATTGCAATTGTAAAACAAAAAGAAGGGGAACGCATTTTAAAATCGATTCGGGAGGATGGTTATGTGATTGCCCTTGCCATCAATGGAAAAATGTTTGATTCAGTGGAACTCTCGGAAAAGATTGAAAAACTTGGTGTTCTTGGAACTAGCCATATCTATTTCGTAATCGGTGGTTCCCTTGGACTTTCTGATCAAGTGTTAAAGAGAGCAAATTTTCATTTGAGCTTTTCCAAAATGACATTTCCACATCAGTTGATGCGGGTAATTTTATTAGAGCAGATTTACCGTTCATACCGTATTATGAATCACGAACCTTATCATAAATAAGGATGCGCATAGGACAGACTGTTTTTTCATATAGTTAAGTATGAAAAGCCATAAATCGAATCCGAATCATTCAAAACTGAAGACCGAACGTATGGTAGAGGAGCTTGAATTACCAAAAGATCTGTTTCTTGGGATGCCGCTCCTTTCCATGGACGGGAACCGGATGCTCTGCATTACCAATCATCGTGGAATCATCCGATACAGTCATGAGACAATCGTTGTTGCTTCCCGCTCCTATGGAATCGAAATTACAGGAAGGGAATTAATGATCCCGCGTTTTACACAGGACATTCTTGAAATTACCGGATACGTGGAAAGTGTTCGGTTTCTGTTATGATTCAATGGTTTTATCGGTTCGTAAGAGGTTGGCTTCAAATAGAATTATATGGCAGAGAAGTCATGCGATTCTTAAACCTGTGCAGCAAGCAAGGGATAGATTTCTGGAATGTCGTTTGTATGGACGCGCAGCATGTGAAGTGCTGTATTGATCTGAAAGACATTTACAAATTACACCCGTTTTTGCGTAAGACGCGAGTACGATTGCGGATTGTTTTGCGAAAAGGCATGCCTTTTCTAGTCTTCCGCTATCGTAAACGCAAGATCTTTTTTGCAATATTGGCAGCTATGCTTATTTTTACGGGCGTTCTTTCTACCCGCATCTGGCGAATTGAAATTATCGGGAATGCGTCTATTGGAGAGGAAACATTGCTGGCATATCTTGGTGAACACGATATTTCTTATGGCACACCAAAGAACAATATCGATAATGATGTCATGGAGTTAGCACTCCGGAAAGACTTTGATTCTATTATCTGGGCGAGTGTTTATGAAGAAGGCACAAAACTGGTTGTATGCGTGCAGGAAAAAATCGCTTCGGATCGGGCTGAGCCGAAAGAGACGGGTGAATATACGGATCTTGTTGCCAAACAGGAGGCAACGGTTTCCTCGATTATTACAAGAAGCGGAATACCGGTTGTCAAAGCAAAAGACAAAGTAAAAGCAGGGGATGTTCTGGTATGTGCGAGACAGGAGATTTTAGATGATAATGGTGAGGTAAAAGAATATTTTTATCAGAATGCAGATGCAGACGTCATTGGAGAAGTTGTGTATGACTATGAGAACTGGATTCCCGAGGAGCAGATTCTTTCCAAACAGACAGGACGTACGCATACGAAATATTGTGTCCGTATGTTGAACCGCCAAATTGTCACACCGGATATCCACGCAGCTTTTTCCACTTCTGAATCCATAGAAGATATGAAACAGTTGTGCCTGATGCAGAATTTTTATCTTCCGGTCTATATTGGAAAAATCACCGAATATGAACAGGAAAAAGAAAAGATTAATGTATCCATGGATTCTGCAAAAGACATAGCAATTCAAAATCTGGAACAATTTCTTAATAAATTGGAAGAAAATGGGGTTTCAATTATTGACAAAAATGTTATGATTGAAAAGATAGATAAAAAATATCACGTCTACGGAAAAATTAAAGCCTGTGAAGATATTACCCAGACTGCTCCGACAGAAATGAAAACTATTTCTGCGGAGCCCCAAAAAGAACAGGATGAAGTACAGACGTCGAGGGAAGGAAATAATGAATGAGTCTGAATGAAGTATCACTCCGTATTCCAACGGAGCATATGGCCAATGTATTTGGTCAGTTTGATGCCAACATTAAAAAAATAGAGAGGACACTTGGTGTTACCGTGATTGTTCGGGATGATCAGATAAAGATTATCGGAAATGAATCCGCAGCCAATGGTGCAGCAGAAGTCTTTAATCAGCTGCATGAGCTTTCAAAAAGAGGAAATGTCATTGCTGAACAGAATGTGAATTATGCATTGGCACTGCTTCAGGAACACAAGGGAAGCCAGATGGTAGAAATTGACAAAGATATTATCTGCCATACAATAAATGGTAAGCCGGTGAAGCCAAAGACAATCGGTCAGAAAGACTATGTGGACAATATCCGCAAGAAAATGGTCGTTTTCGGAATGGGACCGGCAGGAACTGGAAAAACTTATCTTGCAATGGCGATGGCAATCACGGCCTTTAAAAATGAAGAAGTAAGCCGTATCATACTTACGCGCCCGGCAATTGAGGCGGGAGAAAAGCTCGGATTCCTTCCGGGGGATCTGCAGAGCAAAGTAGATCCTTATCTGCGGCCGCTTTATGATGCGTTGTATCAGATCATGGGCGCAGAGAGTTTTCAGAAAAACATGGAAAAGGGATTGATTGAAGTAGCACCGCTTGCCTATATGCGTGGTCGTACATTGGATAATGCATTTATTATTCTTGATGAGGCACAGAATACTACACCGGCACAGATGAAAATGTTCCTGACCCGAATCGGTTTTGGCTCAAAAGCGGTCATTACCGGAGATGCCACACAGAAGGATCTGGCTCCGGGTGCAAAATCTGGACTGGATGTTGCACTTCGTGTACTTAAAAATATCGAGGATATTGGAATTTGTGAGCTTACAAGCAAAGATGTTGTGCGTCATCCGCTCGTACAGCGTATTGTACAGGCATACGATGACTATGAGAAACAGCAGTCGAACAAGACGAATCGAAAAAACGTAAGAGCAGGCAGGAAGAATAATGGAAGACAAAAATAACCCGGTTTGTAAAGAACATATGAATCTGTACCGTGTCCTGTCACTGATTGCCATAGTAATTGCGACATTTGGAATGACCGCTGTTTTATGTGCACAAAATCACTTTTTTATAGATGAATGGTTGTGTTTATTCCTGTTGGACGTTGTTTTTCTTATGTTATTCTTCTTCCAGTTGGAATTTGAACGGTGCATCGGATGGATGGTAAATAATCCGCAGACAAGCTTTATCCGGCTGGCGTTTGCATATTTTATCTGCTGTATACTTACATTTGCAATGACATTTCTCCCAGAACTGTTTCGGCCGGTCATGTTGATTCCAATATTGATTCTGGCTGTCAGCAGTAATGGAATTGCTGTAACAGTAGGTATCTTTTTTGATTTGTTACTCAGTATTTCTTCTGGTAACAGTTTCTATGCTTTGCTGTGCTTTTGCATGCTGACGCTTTTAGCCTCCGTGCTGGCACAAGCTTTGCGGAAAAAGGAATATCGTGTCTGGATTTCAATCCTGGCATTTTGCTTGAATATGATTATTCCCGGCATTTCTTACTATATGGCGTATAAAGAGTTCAATAAACAAATATACATTTACGGTGCAATCAATGGCGTTGTGACTGCGTTGTGCTGCCTGTTTATGTTCCGCTGGTTATGGGATGGGGCGCAAAAAGAGAAGGACAACCTTTTGATGGATATTGTTTCCGATGATTATTCGGAGGTAAAAGCGTTAAAAGATTTTTCCAAGGTAGAATACGAACATGCACGTAAAGTTTCAGATATTGCAAGCCGCTGCGCGAAAGCTGTAGGATACAATGAGCATCTCTGCCTGGCAGGGGGGTTTTATTACCGTATGGGCCAGTGGATTGGCGATCCATATGTGGAAGAGGGGGTAAAAAAAGCAAAAAGCCTCTGTTTTCCTGAAGAACTGATGAAAATTCTTCAGGAATACTACGGGGAGGAACAATTGCCGTCTATACCGGAATCCGCACTTGTGCATATGGTAGATGCGCTTGTGATCAAGCTGGAAAAAATAAATGACGGCTTTGAAAAAAGTGAATGGAACCATGAAATTCTGATCAATCAGACATTAAATGAATATTCTTCCAGTGGAATTTATGATCATTGTGGGATGAGCATGAATCAGTTCTTGAAGATCAGACAGTTTTTGACAAAGGAGGAACTTCTGCGTTGAGTTTTTATTTAGAAGAAGAGTGTAACGTACCTTTTGCATTTCCATACGCTTCCCTTGCGGAAGAAGTTGTAAATTTTTGCATTGCACATGAAAATTTCCCATATGAGGCGGAAGTAAATCTTACGCTTACAGATAACGAGGGCATTCATATGATCAACAAAGAATACCGTCAGATTGATCGTCCGACGGATGTGTTGAGTTTTCCTATGCTTTCTTATGAGAAAGCCGGGAATTTTACTTTTTTGGATGCGGAAAGTGATGATGATTTTAATCCGGACACTGGAGAAGCCATGCTTGGGGATATTATTATTTCTGTAGAAAAAGTACAGGAACAGGCAAAGGCATATGGACACAGTGAAAAAAGAGAATTTGCTTTTCTGATCGTACACAGCATGCTTCACTTGTTTGGTTACGACCATATGACACCGGAAGATGCGGCAATCATGGAACCAAAGCAAAGAGAAATCTTAGAAGCTATGAATATATCCCGAGAGGAATAAAGGAGTAGAATATGAAACGTAAAATGATATATGCTGTACTTTTGGCAATGTCTGTCCTTGCATTGACCGGATGTAAGAAGAAAGATAAACAGACAGCGCAGCCGGAGACACAGATACAGACAGAGGCACTTCCTGTAGCTGAAACTGAGACGCAGGAGAGCGAGCCAACACACGAAGGTGAAGTGCGCAGCTTTTATACCGGCGAATGGATCGATGAAAAACTGGCATGGAAAAGACCGGTTGCAGTTATGACGGAAAATACACATGTGACACTTCCACAGTATGGTGTCAGCAATGCGGATGTGATTTATGAATGTCCGGTAGAAGGTGGAATTACCCGGATGATGGCAATTTATCAAGATTTTGAATCACTCGAAAAAGTAGGAAATGTAAGAAGCTGTCGTTTGTATTATGTTTATTTTGCAAAAGAATTTGATGCTGTCTATTTCCATGCCGGCGAAAGCAAGTATGCTTTGGATGTGCTCAACAGTTCTTTTATTGACAATGTGGATGGCATTACCGGCAAAGGCGGCGGATACTATTATCGTGATAACAGCCGCAGAGCACCACACAATCTGTATACAACAGGTCAAAACCTGGCTGTGGCAATTAAAAATTATGGTTATACATCCTCGCTTCCGGAAGATTATACACCACATTATCAATTTACGACGGAAGATGCGCCAAATATGCTTGAAAATGGAGAAGATGCAGCAGTTGTGAAAATGTATTATGTTGACGCAAAGCCATGGTTTTTGTACAATAAAAAAGATGGGCTGTATTATCGTTACGAATTTGGAGATAAGCAGGTCGACGGAGCAACAGGCAAACAGCTTGCCGTCAAGAATATTATTCTCCAGAATTGTGCCAGCTCATTAAAGGATTCTAAAAACGGAACACTTGATATCAATTATCAGTCTGGTGGAACAGGAAAGTATATTACCAATGGTAAGGCAATCGACATCACTTGGTCGCGGGCATCAGCAAGCGCTAAGACACAGTATTTTGATGAGAATGGAAAGGAAATCATTCTTAATCCGGGTAAAACCTGGGTAGAAATTGTAGAGAACTCTCGTGTCAGCCAGAATCTAATCTATCATACGGCAGAAGAATTTCAAAAATAAAAGTAAAACACCTGGGATTCAGGTTGTTGAGGTTAAAAAATGGGTAAATCAAAGAAAAATGGAACAAATTTTCTTGTACAGGGTTCAATCCTTGCAGTTGCATCAATCATAAGCCGAATCATCGGTCTGGTATATCGTATTCCGATGAACAGTATTCTTGGAGATATTGGAAACGGATATTACAGTTGCGCATTTGATATTTATAATGTTATATTGATTATTTCATCGTACAGTCTGCCGCTTGCAGTATCCAAGACGGTATCTGCAAAAGTTGCCAAAGGACAATACAATACCGCATATCAGGTCTTGAAAGGTGCGCTTACTTTTGCGTTGGTTGTTGGTTCCATAGCGGCACTAGTTGTTTATTTTGGAGCTGAGTTCTTTACAGCAACACTTTTGAAAACACCATATAGTGTATTCGCATTAAAAATACTCGGACCGGCACTGGTTGTTGTCGCAGTTCTTGGTGTTTTGCGAGGATTCTTTCAGGGACTTGGCACTATGATGCCGAGTGCAATTTCACAGATTATCGAACAGATCGTCAATGCCATTATCAGTATCTGGGCTGCGTATGTGCTGACCAGATATGGAAAGCGTATCGGAGCGGTACTTGGTGATCCGGAACATTATGGTGCGGCATACGGTGCAGCCGGCGGTACACTCGGAACAAATCTTGGAGCAGTTGCAGGATTATTATTTGTCCTGTTTGTGTTCTTTACCTATATGCATATATTTAAACGCAGAATGCGGAGAGAACGCAATGTGCAGGTAGATTCTTTTTCTTACACAATGAAAATTCTTATTGTGACGATCATTCCGGTTTTACTAAGTACAACAGTTTACAATATCAGCGGAATCATTGATCAAGGTATTTTCAAGAATGTCGCTTTGCTTCAGGGATACAGTGATGTGCAAATTGATACATGGTGGGGGGTTTTCTCAGGAAAATACAAACTTTTGATCAATGTACCAATTTCCATTGCGTCAGCGATGGCGGCATCTTCTGTACCTACCCTTACCGCATCGTTTGCTGAAAACGATATGGAGAGTGTACGAACCCAGATCAATGCAGCAATGCGTTTTGTTATGGTAATTGCATTTCCATGTGCGATTGGTCTTGCAGTACTTGGAGAACCAATTTTCAGATTATTGTTTCCAGGCACAGCGCAGACAGCGCCTATGGCTGCAATGATGATGTATGTCGGTGCGTTTGCAGTTGTCTTTTACGCAATGTCCACCTTGTCAAATGGTCTGTTACAGGGAATTAACCGTATGAGAATTCCGGTAACCAATGCTGCCATCTCACTTGTTGCGCATGTGATTCTTCTGGTGATACTGATGCTTTTCTTCCATTTGAAGATTTATGCAGTTGTAATTGCCAATATGTTTTTTGCGCTGATGATGTGTGTGATGAATTCCATGGCAATCCGTAAGTATAGTGGCTATAAGCAGGAAGTAATCAAGACATTTGCAATTCCGGCACTGGCCTCTGTAATCATGGGAATTGTTACCTGGCTGTTCTATCATGGCTGTTATGCATTACTGAAATCAAATGTAATTTCGACGATTCTTGCAATTATGATTGCAGCAATCGTATATGCAGTTACGTTGCTTTTGTTCAAAGGACTGACTGAAGAAGAAATTTTAAGATTCCCGAAAGGAGCTCTTTTGGTCCGTATCGCAAAGAAACTGCGTTTATTACGATAGATATTTCAAAATCAGGTAACTAATTATAAAAAAATAAAACTGGATGAATATTCCAGAATAAAATGCAGATACTTATTTGGGGTGATGAAATGAAACGAAAAATAAGTATCTGCATTATTGTATTAATCGCAGTCATTGTTTTTATCATTTTATTTACAAATGAAAAGAAAGAAACCATGCCAAAAGAAACAGAAACGCTGGAAGTGACGGAAGAAACGGAAGCTGTATTGCCAGCGAATACAGACAATATTCACTATGCGTATTTAGTAAAAGCAACAGAACAGAAACTTGTTGTGTATTGTTCCGATGGTGAAACGGTATATTTTGAAACCGGAATTTCGGTTAAATCGCTTTCTGAATCATTGCAGCAGAAAGCAGAAGATGGAATTGGCTTTTTTACAGAGGCGGATCTGTATGATTTTCTGGAAAGTTATTCCAGTTAAGGAAACTTTCGGTATATTGAAAGATTTTTAGTGATATGTTAAAATACTTTATTGGTTTCAAGGAGCTTAACATATGAGTAAAAAAAGTACAAAACTACTGGATGTCATTGTTATCGGAGCCGGTGCCTCCGGTATGATGGCGGCGATCACAGCTGCCAGAAGAGGTAAATCTGTAGTAATTCTTGAACGGATGAATAAGCCGGGAAAGAAAATTCTTGCAACAGGTAATGGAAAATGCAATTTTACCAATAACAATATGGACACATCCTGTTTTCATGGAAATATACAATTGATACAGTCGGTCCTGAGCCGTTTTTCAAAAGAAGAGGCGCTTTCCTTTTTTCATGAGATTGGCATATGGCCAAAAGAGAAAAACGGATATTATTATCCAAACTCTGGACAGGCAGCCTCCGTTGCGGAAGCATTAAAGCATGAACTGGACCGTTTGCAGGTTCCTGTTTATTTGGAACAGGAAGTTTTGGATCTTTTTCCGGATAAGTACGGCTTCCGGATCAAAACTGTCCAAACATCCTATACCTGCCGGAATGTGATTATTGCATCGGGGCTTTTGGCTGCGCCAAAACTTGGAAGCGACGGTTCTATGTTTTCGTTAATCAAAGAGTTGGGACATCGATTTGTACCGGTTCTTCCTGCTTTATGTGGCTTTTATGCAAAAGGAATGCATTTTTCAAAAGTGGCAGGGGTGCGTTGTGACGCGAACCTGACATTGAAAATTGATGGAAATACTGTGGCGACGGAGCAGGGGGAGTTGCAATTGGCGGATTATGGAATATCTGGTATTCCGGTTTTCCAGATCAGCAGTCCTGCAGTCCGTGCACTTTATGAGAAGAAATCGGTTACTGTAGTAATCGATTTTCTACCGGATATATCATTGGAAACGTTAAACACGGAATTTGCTATGCGAATAGGAAAATGTGAAACGAATGAGAATGCTGACCGGCTTCTCCGCGGTCTTTTGAATCAAAAACTGATACCAGTTCTTCTGAAATACGCAGGAATCCGTTCTGATGAGCCTTTGAAAAATATTTCGTTAGAAAAACTGGAACGATTATCTGCCGGAATTCATGATTATCCGGTGACATTGGAGAAAGTTCGGGATTTCGAATTTGCTCAGGTCTGCACAGGAGGCATCCGCACGGAAGAAATCAATGAAAAGACACTGGAGTCAAGATTACTATCCGGTCTGTATTTTGCCGGAGAAATTCTTGATGTAGATGGGATTTGTGGTGGTTATAATCTGCAATGGGCATGGTCCAGCGGATATGTAGCCGGATGTTCCGTATCATAATGGAGTGAGAATGCTTAAAATAAATCAAATAAAATTGCCGGTTGGGCAAAATGAACAACAGTTAGAGAAAAAAATCAGAAAAATTTTAAATTTACCTAAAACAGAATCCTTTACATATGAAATTATAAAAAAATCTCTTGACGCAAGAAAAAAAACGGAACTGTTTTACGTGTATACAGTACATGTAACCGTACACAATGAACCAAAAGTAAAAAAGAAAATTCATCAGTCATCGGTCTCTGTAGTAACAGAAAGTGAATATCAGTTTCCGGTCAGTGGAGAAGAAAACCTATCGGCTCGTCCGGTCATTGTAGGCACAGGACCTGCAGGGCTTTTTGCGGCATATCAGCTGACAGAAGCAGGTTATCAGCCAATCGTGCTAGAACGAGGAAAAAAAGTACAGGAGCGTCAAAAAGATGTCGAACAATTCTGGCAGACAGGTAGATTGCTCCCGGAATCCAATGTACAGTTCGGCGAAGGTGGTGCCGGTACATTTTCTGATGGAAAATTAAATTCAGTTGTCAAAGATCCTACGGGAAGAAACCGCTATGTGCTGCGTACATTTGTCAAATTTGGTGCTCCTTCGGAAATTCTTTATGACAATAAACCTCATATAGGTACCGACATTTTATCCAAAGTAATTGCCAACATGCGTACCTATCTGGAGGCAAAAGGTGCAACTTTCCTTTTTGAAAACCAGATGACGGATCTTGTAATTGAAAAAGGCCGGCTAAAAGCAATTGTCACAGAAAAAGAAACCATTCCAACGGATGTTGTAATTCTCGCATTGGGACACAGTGCAAGAGACACGTTTGAAATGTTAGAACAGAAAGCCATTCCGATGGAAGCAAAGAATTTTGCCGTCGGATTTCGTGTAGAACACCCACAGAAGATGATTGATCAGGCAATGTATGGAGACTGGAACGGACCAAAGCTACCGGCAGCACCGTACAAAGTGACCTCGAATTTTCCGAATGGACGTGGCGTATATTCATTTTGTATGTGTCCGGGCGGTTATGTTGTAAACGCATCTTCCGAGCCGGAAAGGACTTGTGTCAATGGAATGAGCTATTCCGGACGGAATGCAGCAAATGCAAATTCAGCAATTATTATTTCTGTAACGAAAAATGATTTTGGTGGAGAAGATGCATTGGCAGGCATGCGATACCAGAGAATGCTTGAACACAAAAACTATCTGCTTGGAAACGGTAAGATTCCACAACAGTTATTCGGAGATTATTGCCAGAATGTAGAAAGCACCGCATATGGTGCGTTTGCATCGGAAACAAAAGGTCAGACCGTATTTTCTAATTTACGTGGTTTGATGTCCGATGAGATGGAGCAGTCTTTTATGAAGGGAATGACACATTTTGCGAAAATCGTTACTGGATTTGACCGGGCAGATGCGATTTTATCCGGCATGGAAACACGAACCTCATCACCTGTACGTATTTTACGAAATGAACATTGCGAGAGCATGATTATCGGCATTTATCCGTGTGGGGAAGGCGCGGGTTACGCAGGAGGAATTATGTCAGCAGCAATCGATGGACTGAAGGTTGCCACTGCTGTCATGGAAAAATACCGACCACTGTAGAAAGGACAAAACTGTGCAAGAAGTTACACCAATGATGCAGCATTATCTGCAGACAAAAGAAGAATATAAAGATTGTATTTTGTTTTATCGTCTTGGAGATTTCTATGAAATGTTCTTTGACGATGCCAAAACGGTTTCCAAAGAACTGGAACTGACATTAACCGGAAAAAGCTGTGGACTTGAAGAGCGGGCACCTATGTGCGGTGTACCGTTTCACGCGGCAGATTCTTATATTAACCGCCTGGTAACAAAAGGTTATAAAGTAGCTATCTGTGAACAGGTAGAAGATCCCAAATTGGCAAAAGGAATTGTAAAGCGTGAAGTCATCCGTGTAGTAACTCCGGGAACAAATACGGATATGCAGTCACTGGATGAAGGAAAAAATAATTATCTGATGTGTATTGTCTATCTCACGGACAAATATGGAATTGCTACAACGGATGTTACAACTGGTGATTTCTTTGTTACGGAGGTTGACAGTGAACGCAAACTTTTGGATGAATTAAATCGTTTTGCTCCCACAGAAATTATATGCAACGAGCCGTTTTATATGAGTGGTGTCGATATCGATGATATTAAAAACCGGTTGAATATTACGATTTCAGCTTTGGATTCCTGGTATTTTGGTGACGAACTTGCAAAAGAGATGTTGCTTTCTCATTTTCATATCCAAAGTCTGATCGGATTGGGGCTGGAAGATTATGACAGCGGTGTGATTGCATCAGGTGCCATGCTCAAGTATCTGTATGAGACGCAGAAAAATTCCCTTTCCAATATTTTGGAGATTCGTCCATATTCCATTGGAAAATATATGATTATTGACAGTTCTAGTCGTAGAAATCTTGAACTTGTAGAGACGCTTCGTGAAAAACAAAAAAGAGGATCGCTGCTCTGGGTATTGGATAAAACAAAGACTGCGATGGGCGCAAGACTGCTTCGTTCCTATGTCGAACAGCCATTAATCGATAAAACAGAGATCATAGAGAGACAGAAGCTGATCGCAAAGTTAAATGAGCAGGAGATTACCAGAGAAGAATTAAGGGAATATTTAAACCCGATTTATGATTTAGAACGTCTGATCACAAGAATTACTTATCAGACAGCAAATCCCCGGGACATGATCGCATTTCGTAACTCATTGGAAATGCTGCCACCGATCGCAACACTTTTAAAAGATATTGACGGTGCATTGGCTGAAAAAATCCGCAACGATTTTGACTGCCTGGAAGATTTATATACATTGCTTCTTTCGTCAATCAACGATGAACCACCGATTTCTGTCCGCGATGGTGATATTATCAAGACCGGGTATCACGAAGAGGTGGATCGTCTGCGAAGCGCATCAACAGACGGCAAGAAATGGCTTGCAGATTTAGAGGCAAGTGAACGTGAAAAGACAGGCATTAAGAATTTACGTATCAAATATAACAAAGTATTTGGGTATTATCTGGAAGTAACAAATTCTTTCAAGGACATGGTTCCGGATTATTACGTGCGAAAACAGACACTTACAAATGCGGAACGCTATATTACTCCGGAACTAAAAGAACTTGAGGATACCATTCTTGGTTCACAGGATCGTCTGATAAATCTCGAATATGATCTTTTTCGTCAGATCCGGGATGAAATTGCTGCAAATGTACAGCGTATTCAGCGGACAGCGAAAGCGATTGCAAAGATTGATGTATTCGTTTCACTCGCACTGGTGGCAAGTCAGAACAATTACTGTAGACCAAAAATCAATGAGAGCGGTATCATCGATATCAAAGGCGGAAGACATCCGGTTGTCGAAAAAATGATTGTAAATGATCTGTTTATCGATAATGATACATACTTGGATAATCACAACAACCGGATTTCTATCATAACCGGACCGAATATGGCAGGTAAATCAACCTATATGCGCCAGACAGCTTTGATTGTTCTTATGGCACAAATTGGAAGTTATGTTCCGGCAGAATCCGCAAACATTGGAATTGTTGACCGCATCTTCACACGAGTAGGTGCATCGGATGACCTGGCCAGTGGTCAGAGTACCTTCATGGTAGAGATGAATGAAGTTGCCAATATTTTGCGCAGTGCGACATCTAAATCATTGCTTATTTTAGACGAGATTGGCCGTGGAACCAGTACGTTCGATGGATTAAGTATTGCCTGGGCAGTAGTAGAATATATCAGTAATCCCAAATTGCTTGGAGCAAAAACATTATTTGCAACTCATTATCATGAGTTAACGGAGCTTGAAGGAAAATTAAACAGCGTTAACAATTACTGCATTGCGGTAAAAGAAAAGGGCGATGATATCGTATTTTTACGCAAGATCGTCAAAGGCGGAGCAGATAAAAGTTATGGTATTCAGGTAGCAAAGCTTGCAGGCTTGCCGGACATGGTCGTTGACCGTGCAAAAGAAATTGTTAATCAGCTTGCGGCAAATGATATCACAGAGACAGTGAAAAATATTTCCGTGGAAGGTGCAACGACTACAAAAAAGAAAAAGGAACATCTTGACGAGGTGGATTTGACACAAATGTCTTTGTTTGACACGGTAAAAGATGATGATATCATACAGGAACTACGAGAAGTGGATATCGGACATATGACACCGCTTGACGCTTTGAACAAATTATATGAATTGCAGAACAAAGTAAAGAACCGTTGGTAGGATGGAAAGACAAAAGGACAGAAAATATGAGCAAAATTGCATTATTGAGTCAGGAAACAATTGATAAAATTGCAGCAGGTGAAGTAATTGAACGTCCGAGTTCTGTTGTGAAAGAGCTGGTAGAAAATGCAATCGATGCAGGTTCTACAGCAATCACGGTGGAAATCAAAGAAGGTGGAATCTCCTTCATCCGTATTACGGACAACGGAAGTGGTATCGAAAGCAGTGAAGTTTCGCTTGCCTTTTTGCGGCATTCCACCAGCAAAATCCGTAGCGCGGAGGATTTACTCTGTGTGCATTCGCTTGGTTTCCGCGGTGAGGCATTATCCAGTATTGCGGCGATTGCCAGAGTGGAACTGATTACCAAAACAGCAGATGCACTTACGGGAACAAGGTATCTCATTGAAGGTTCCAAAGAAATTTCCCAGGAAGAGATCGGTGCTCCGGATGGAACCACATTTCTTGTGCGGGATCTTTTTTATAACACCCCTGCGCGCCGGAAATTCTTAAAAACGGCACAGACAGAAGGCACCTATATCAGTGATATGCTCGAAAAGCTGGCATTGTCTCATCCGGATATTTCTTTTAAATATATCAATAATAATCAGACCCGATTACATACGTCAGGTAACGGAAACTGTAAAGATCTGATTTATCATATTTATGGAAGAGAAATTGCCTCCTCGCTTTTGGAGGTCAATTTCAAATGTGACTATTTTGCCCTTAACGGATTTATCGGTAAACCTGCAATCAATCGTGGAAACCGTAACTATGAAAATTATTTTATCAATGGACGCTATATCAAAAGCACCTTATTGTCAAAAGCAATTGAAGAGGCTTACAAAAGTTTCCTGATGCAGCATCAATACCCGTTTACCATATTATATTTTACGTTTGAAGGGGAAACACTCGATGTCAATGTACATCCGACCAAGATGGAGCTGCGTTTTGGAAATAATCAGGAGATTTACAAAGAACTGTGCGATGCACTTTATGCAGTTCTTTCTCATCGGGAACTGATTCCGGAAGTTCCGGTAAAAGAAGAAAAGAAGCAGAAGATTGAGCATGTATTCAAAGATTCGATTCCGGAGCCTTTTGAAAAACGACGAATTAATGAGATTCGAAGTGCAGCGACCGCAACTATAAAAGAACCAGTAGCTTCTTATGGAACTCCGATGCGGCAAAAAGCGCCTATGCCGGTAATAAAGCTGCCGGAGGTGACACCTGCATCGCATCCGGGGGTGATCGCAGTTACGCCGAATCCAAAATTCGAACAACCCGTAAATAAGACTGCCAAACCTGAAATAACCGTAACCGGGCAACCGACCGCACAGCAACCGATGCAAAATCCAACACAGGTTACGCTTGAATCCATATCTTCGGATTTCCTTACGAGAGATGCGAAGAAAAAGCATCGGATCATCGGTCAGCTTTTTAAAACCTACTGGCTGATTGAATACGAAGATAAACTTTATATCATCGATCAGCATGCAGCTCACGAAAAAGTACTTTTTGAACGGACAATGGCTCGTTTGAATCAAAAAGAATATACCTCGCAGACTATAAGTCCTCCAATTGTTTTGTCTTTGGATGCAAAAGAACAGGAAATGCTGGAAAAATATCTCCCGCAGATTGAAAAACTCGGATATGAGATTGAAAATTTCGGTGGAAGAGAGTACATGATTTCTGCAGTCCCGGATAATCTGTTTCACATTGATATGAAAGATCTCTTCATAGAAATGCTGGATGATTTTTCGGATATCAGTGGCCGGGCAACGCCGGATCTGATCCTTGAAAAAGTGGCAACGATGTCCTGCAAGGCTGCGGTCAAAGGAAATGATGCATTAAGCTTACCGGAAATCGATGCATTGATTGAGGAGCTATTGACATTGGAGAATCCGTTTAACTGCCCGCATGGCAGACCAACCATCATTTCCATGTCAAAATATGAAATTGAGAAAAAATTTAAGAGGATTGTTACATGAAACCACTTATTATTTTAGCCGGACCTACGGCTGTGGGAAAAACAGATTTATCCATCCAGCTTGCAAAACAGATCAATGGTGCGATCATTTCTGCAGACTCCATGCAGGTATACAAATACATGGACATTGGATCAGCTAAAATTATGCCGCAGGAGATGCAGGGAATCGATCATTACCTGATTGATGAATTATTGCCGTCCGATGAATTTAATATTGTCCGTTTTCAGCAGATGGCTGAGGATGCATTGCAAAAAATATATGCCAAGGGACAAATTCCGATTGTGGCGGGCGGAACGGGCTTTTATATTCAGGCGCTGCTATATGATATTTCATTTACCAATCAGGAGAGCGATGAGGCTTTCCGAAAGGAGATGGCGAATTATGCAGACACCTATGGCAACCACGCCTTACACGAAAAATTAAAGAAAATTGATCCGGTTTCTTATGAGACTATCCATGAAAATAACAGAAAACGTGTGATTCGGGCTTTGGAATATTACCATCTGACAAAGACACCTATCTCAGCACATAATGAAGCGGAACATCAAAAAGTCTCTCCCTATAATTTCGCTTACTTCGTATTGACCGATGAAAGAAGTCACCTTTATGAAAGAATTGACAAGCGTGTGGATCTGATGCTGGAGAACGGTCTGCTAGACGAAGTAAAAAAATTATATAACATGGGATACCGCAAAGATATGGTTTCCATGCAGGGGCTGGGATATAAAGAGATGATTGCATATCTTGACGGTGAATATTCACTGGAGGAAGCCGTGTATATCATAAAAAGAGAGACCCGTCACTTTGCGAAGCGTCAGCTTACCTGGTTTCGCAGAGAAAAGGATGTCATCTGGTTTGATAAAAAAGAATACAAATATAACGACACAGCAATTTTAGATGCCATGTGTCACATTTTAAAGGAGAAAGGAATCTGTGATGAATCAACAGTTAGAAAATAAATACAAAGAACTTGGAATTGATAAAAAAGTATATGAATTCGGAGAAAAAATAGAAGCATCTTTAAAAGAACGCTTTGAAGAAATTGACCGCAACGCAGAATTAAATCAGATGAAGGTCATTGCAGCAATGCAGAAAAACAAAGTAAGTGCCGAATGTTTCAATATATCCAGCGGATATGGATATAATGATATAGGAAGAGATACATTAGAAAAAGTGTACGCAGACTGTTTCGGTGGCGAAGATGCACTTGTCCGTCCACAGATTACTTGTGGAACCCACGCGCTTGCGCTTGCGCTGATGTCAAATCTTCGTCCGGGAGACGAACTTCTGTCTCCGGTTGGAAAACCATATGATACACTTGAGGAAGTGATTGGTATCCGGCCTTCAAAAGGTTCCCTTGCGGAGTATGGAATTACCTATTCACAGGTAGATCTGCTTGCAGATGGTTCTTTTGATTTCGAAGGAATCAAAAAGGCAATCAATGAAAAGACAAAACTGGTTACCATTCAGCGTTCCAAGGGATACGCAACACGTCCGACCTTATCCGTGGAGCGTATCGGTCAGCTGATCGCTTTTGTAAAAGAAATCAAACCGGATGTGATTTGTATGGTCGACAACTGCTACGGAGAATTTGTTGAGGACCGCGAACCGCTTCAGGTTGGAGCCGATATGATCGTTGGTTCTCTGATCAAGAATCCGGGCGGTGGACTTGCTCCGATCGGAGGCTATATCGTCGGAAAGAAGGAATGTGTGGAAAATGCCGCATACCGACTGACTTCTCCGGGTCTTGGCAAGGAAGTCGGTGCATCGCTTGGAGTCATTCAGTCATTCTACCAGGGACTGTTTCTGGCACCTACCGTTGTAAGTGGCGCATTAAAAGGTGCCATTTTTGCAGCAAACATCTACGAAAAGCTTGGCCTTAAAGTCGTTCCGAACGGAACCGAAAGCCGTCATGATATCATTCAGGCCGTAGAATTCGGAAACAGAGATGCCATGATTGCTTTCTGTGAAGGAATTCAGGCGGCTGCACCGGTTGACAGTTATGTTACACCGGAACCATGGGCGATGCCGGGGTATGACAGTGACGTCATCATGGCAGCGGGAGCTTTTGTCCAGGGCTCTTCCATTGAATTATCTGCCGACGGTCCGGTAAAACCACCATATGCAGTATATTTTCAGGGTGGTCTCACCTGGTATCATGCAAAACTTGGAATTCTGATGTCTTTACAAAAACTTTATGAGCGCAACCTTGTTAATATCGATGAGGTGTGCTAAAATAAAATGAATTTTTGTGGTTCTGGGAGAGTAGAAAGGATTCGAAATGAGCCACATTACATTAAAAAATTTACCGGAGTCTGAGCGACCATACGAACGATTCCAGCAGCTTGGAGCAGAAGCACTTTCTGACGCAGAGCTGCTAGCCATCATTCTGAAAACAGGAACAAGGGATCTGACTTCTCTTGATCTTGCGCGGAATCTTCTGTCAAATTGTCAGGAAAATCTATTGAATCTGTACGAATTGTCCTATGAGCAATTGCTTATGCAAAAGGGAATAGGACCGGTGAAAGCCATTCAATTGAAAGCAATTGCGGAGCTTTCCAAAAGAATTGCCAAAACCAGCCGCGGATATCAGCTTTCCCTGAATAACCCTGCATCCATTGCAGATTACTATATGGAAGAATTGCGCCACCGAAGAGAAGAAGTATTTATGGGGGCATTTTTTGATGCCAAATGCAATTTTCTAGGCGATGCATTGATTACGGTTGGCAGTCTAAGCCACGCATATGTATCTCCATTGGAATTATTTCGCAAAGCCATTCTGAAAAATGCCATAATGATTGTTGTCTTACACAACCATCCAAGCGGAGATCCCCATCCAAGTCAGGAAGATATCCAATTGACCAGTCAGATAGCAGAAGGAGCCAATCTGTTAGGAATGACCCTCGCGGATCATATTGTCATAGGTGATAACCGGTATTACAGTTTTCATGAAAATCATATGTTGTCAACATAAGAAAAGGGAGAGGACAATGAGTAATAATATTTATGCAATTGATTTTGGAACATGTAATTTCAAAGTATTCAGCAAATCCAGCGGCAAAATCGTAACCGAAAAAAATACGATTGCTGTCATTAATAAAAATCAGATTTATGCATATGGCGATGACGCATATGCAATGTATGAAAAGGCACCGGAGACAATCAATGTGATGTTTCCAGTTGCTACAGGAGTGATTGCAGATTACAATTTTCTGCAGACCATGATTTTTGATTATATTGAGCATAAACTGAAAGGAAAAACAAAGAATGCAGAGTATCTTGTAGCGGTACCAACCGATATTACTGATGTCGAGAAGCGCGCATTCTTTGAGTTGTTCTTTAAAAGCAAATATCGTCCAAAGAATGTATTGCTTTGTGAAAAACCACTTGCTGATGCTGTTGGATTAGGGCTTGATATCAACGAACCTACAGGTGTGATGGTTGTTGATATGGGTGCTGACACGATTGAGATTTCCGTAATCTCTTTAGGCGGTCTTGTATTGAGCGACCTGATGCATTTTGGTTCTAACCGATTGGATGAATCTATCATCAGTTACATTCGCCGCGAGTTCAATCTCGTAATTGGTCAAAAGACTGCGAAGTCATTAAAAGAGGAACTGGGTTCTGCTTTGCCTGGAAGAGAAGAGACTATGGTTGTTGTGGGACTGGATGTTGTCAGCGGTCTTCCGGTAGAACGTGAAATCAGTGCTGAAGTTGTTTATGAAGCAATCAAAGGAAATCTGGAATCCATCTGTTCTTCCGTCAAACTGATTCTGGAGAAAACTCCACCAGAACTTGCAAAAGATATTATTCATGCAGGAATTTATATTACCGGAGGCGGATCCAAGATTCAGGATCTGGATCAGTTATTCACAGAAATCACTAACATTAAGGTAAATACCTGTGATGATCCGGAAGAGAGTGCTGTACGTGGTCTTTCCAAGATTGCAACAGATTCGAAATACAAAAGAATTCCGTTCTCAATGAAAAATAATAACTTAAAATAATAAATAGAGGGTTTCATGAAAAAGAGTCGTAGTTACCGAAACAAAAAGAAACATTTATCAAGTAAATATTTATTACTGATTCTTTCCGGTGTCTGTATCATCGCAATATTTGTAAGCCTTGTATTTAATATTTCCGGAGGCCCGTTAAATACGGTAGCCGGTTATGTATTCGTTCCTATGCAAAAGGGAATCAATTCTGCCGGCTCCTGGATTTCTTCAAAGGCAAACGATTTCAAGACACTTGGGGAAGTTCTTCAGGAAAACAAAGATTTGCAAAAACAGGTGGATGATCTGACCGTAGAATTAAATACAACAAAATTAGAGCAGTATGAGCTTGACAACTATCGGGAATTATTAGATCTGGATAAACAATACGCAGATTATGATAAGGTAGCAGCCAATGTGATTGCCATGGATGGAACCAACTGGTTTTCCACTTTTACAATTGATAAAGGTGAGAAACAAGGCATTGCAAAAGGCATGAATGTCATTGCTGGCAAGGGACTGGTCGGTATTGTTACGGATGTAGGACCAAATTATGCAAAAGTCCGTAGTATCATTGATGATTCGAGCAATGTCAGCGCTATGGTTCTTACTACAAAAGATAACTTTAATGTCAGCGGCAGCCTGATGTCCATGAACAAGAGTAAGGTCTTACCTTTTTCAGAATTACGTGATGAAAAGAATAAGGTAAAACAGGGTGATCCTGTTGTTACTTCCTACGTTTCAGATAAATATCTGCAGGGTATTCTGATTGGATATATCTATGAGGTGGAAGACAATGCAAACAACCTCACGAAATCCGGAAGTATTACACCGGTTGTTGATTTTCAACATTTACAGGAAGTTCTTGTCATTACAACGGTAAAAGATACAGGAAGTTTTTCGTCCGGAACAGAGGATACTGAAGAAAGTACACAGACAGATACTCAGGATACACAGGATACGCAGACACAGGGCAACGAATAATGGGAGAGGATTATGCGTAGAAAAATTGTACTTTTTATCATTGTAACCATATGCTTTCTCTTACAGACAACCATATTTCCTTCTCTGACATTTGCAAACATTGCACCGAATCTTCTGCTTATTGTGGTCGCCTCCTTCGGCTTGATGCGTGGTAAGAAAGAAGGTCTGTGGATTGGTTTCTTTTGCGGACTGCTTATCGACATATTTTGTGGTTTTTATCTTGGCGTATATGCTTTACTTTATATGTACATCGGTTACATCAATGGCATGTTCAAGAAATATTTTTATCCGGATGACATCAAATTACCGATGGTCATGATTGGAGCAAGTGATATTGCCTGTAACCTTGTAATTTATTTTGTAATGTTTTTAATGAGAAGTAAATTTAAATTCTGGTATTATTTATCTTCCATAATTATTGCGGAATTTGTTTATACAATGGTTATTACCATCTTTCTTTATTTTATTCTTCTAAAGATTAACCAAAGTTTGGAAGCATATGAGAAAAAAAGGAGATCAACAAAATTTGAGTTATGATATTAAAGAGTTCCTGAAGAAATTCTTCAGCTCACGGTTATTTGTTTTAGCAGCAGTATTTATCATTTTATTTGCAACAATTATCATCCGTGTTTTTACACTGCAGATTGTAAATGGTAAATCTTATCAGGAAAATTTTTCTCTACTCATTCAGCAGACACGTCCGGTTGAAGCTGCAAGAGGAAACATATATGACAAAAACGGCAAACTGTTAGCTTACAATGAGCTTGCATACTCATTATCAATTATCGATAATTCGACTTATTCCAGCACAGACGAAAAGAATGAATCTCTTAATTCTGAACTTGCAGAAATTTTGACTGTTCTGGATGAAAATGGAGAGTCCATCACAAACGATTTTAAAATCCAGTTAAATAAAGATGGTACATACAGCTTTACGGTTACCGGTACATCATTAGATCGTTTTCGTGCGGACATCTTCGGCAAGAGCAATATTGATGATCTGTCATATAATGATGCATATCAGTTCGACGAAGCGAAAGCGACCGCTGAACAGATTATGAACTATATGATGGGAGAAAAAAAATATAATATTTCAGATGCTTATTCACAAAAAATTGCTTATGAAATTGTTGTTATCCGTTATGCAATTGATGGAAATTTTTATGCACGTTACAAAGAAGTCAAATTTGCAACTGATGTATCGGACAAGACAGTCGCTTATGTCAATGAACATATTGATGATCTGAATGGTATTTCGGTGAATGAAGATATGATCCGTAAATACAATTACAGTGAATATTTTTCTTCTATTATTGGTTACACTGGAAGAATTTCAGAAACGGAATATAACGACCTCAAAGATGAAGATGACAGTTATACACAAAATGACACGATTGGCAAGGCAGGATTAGAGCAGTATTATGAATCCTATCTTCGTGGTAAAAATGGCGAGAGCAAATTTTATATTGACAATGTCGGTCGAATCACAGAAGTTATCAGCAATACAGATTCGATTGCCGGAAATGATTTATATCTGAGTATTGATGCCGATTTACAAAAGGCAACGTATCTTGCACTGCAAAATGAAATTGCAGCAGTTGTATACTCAAATATTAAAGAAGGCAATATTTCTATGAATGAGGTTTATACTGCTTTAATCGGCAATAGCGTGATTAATACAGAGCATTTTAAAACGAAAAAGGCATCGGATACAGAAAAAGCAGTACTGAATAGTTTCAAATCTACACAGAAAACAAAATTGAATAAAATCAAGCAGGAACTGACTTCTTCTCCAGAAACATTAAATGAAATGTCCGATGAGACGTTAGATGAATTTACGTATATTATACAGATGCTGAAGGAGAAGACTGTTCTTCTCAAAGATGAAATCGATGAAAATGATGCCACCTATAAGCAATGGAAAGATCAGAAAATCAGTCCAAAAGAGTATTTAAAATATTGCATTAATCAGCATTGGATCGACATCAGTCTTCTGGAGGTCGATGAAGAATATGCGGACTCTACAGAAATATATGATGCACTTTGCAATTATATTCTGAAAAATATAAAAAAGGATACTGAGTTTACTAAAATCATCTATCAATATATGATTGAACGTGGAGAGGTCACTCCCCGTCAACTTTGTCTGCTGTTGTTCGATCAAGGTGTGCTTGACTATGATGATGCTACTGTCAATAAATTAAAAAATGGAACGTTATCACCAGCATCTTTTATTATGCAGAAAATCAATAATATAGAGATTACACCTGCGCAGCTGGCTATAGAGCCATGCACTGGTTCATGCATCGTGACAGACGAAAAGACGGGTGAAATTCGTGCAATGGTGAGTTACCCTGGATATGATAATAATAAAATGGCAAATGGCGTAAATGCAGATTATTATAATGCTTTGCAGAAGGATAAATCAAACCCTTTATATAATTATGCTACACAGCAGCGTACAGCACCAGGTTCTACCTTTAAACTTGTTTCTGCGACTGCAGGATTGGCGGAAAATGTAATTACTGTTTCCGACAAAATCCGATGTACTGGAATTTATAATGATATTGAAAATAAACCAAAATGTTGGATTTATCCGGGAAGCCATGGACTTGATAATGTATCAGAAGCAATTCGTGATTCGTGTAATGTATTTTTCTATACGGTAGGAAATCGTCTTGCACAGAAGAAAACAGGAAGTTATAATGATGCAAATGGTATAGATCTAATCCAAAAATATGCCCATATTTATGGACTGGATGAAAAAACGGGGCTCGAAATCGTAGAAAATCAGTCAAAGATTGCAACAGAGTTCCCTGTCATGGCTGCAATTGGACAGAGTGATAATAACCTTACCACGGTTGCTCTTTCCCGTTATGTGACGGCTGTCGCATCTGGTAAAAAATATAATTACCAGCTGATGAATAAAATTGTTGATGTCGATGGTAACACTGTGGCAGAGTACAAACCAGATTATGAAAACATTTCCGGAACACTCACGAGTACACAGTGGGATGCCATTCATTCTGGTATGCGTGAAGTGGTAACTACCATGGATCGTTTCCAGGGATTTGATATTGCGGTAGCAGGTAAAACAGGTACCGCCCAACAGACCGGGCATGCCAACCATGGATTATTTATTGGATATGCACCTTACGATAACCCGGAGATTACAATTGCCGTACGTATTGCAAACGGTTACAGTTCTCATAATGCAGCAACTGCAGCTAGAAATGTCATTTCTTACTATTATGGTGAAACCAAAATGGATGATCTAAAAGAAATGAAAGCATCCGGTGCCAGCGGTCACACGGGTAATTCCGTTGCCGATTAGTCACATAGATAACTAAATACTAACAGGAGGTTTATTTCATGGGTGAAGCAATTGTATTCACTTCAGGAAAAGGCGGTGTTGGCAAGACTACAACGATTGCGAATATCGGCGCAGGACTTTCACGGTTAGATAAAAAAGTCGTTATGTTAGATACTGACATGGGACTTCGAAATTTGGACGTTGTAATGGGAATGGAAGATCAGATACAGTATAATCTGATTGATTTACTGGAAAATCAGTGTCGTTTAAAGCAGGCATTGATCAAGGACAAGCGGTATTCGAATCTATATATGATACCGGCAGCGCTTCGCTGCAAAAAGATTCGAGATTATGAAAGTAAACTTTATACAGTGATTTCTCATTTGAAACAGGAATTTGATTATTGTCTGATTGACTGTCCGGCAGGGATTGATGATGGTTTTCATTTTGCAGTCTCTGCCGCTGACCGGGCACTGGTAGTCACAACGCCACACATATCTGCAGTACGGGATGCCGGACAGGTATTATATCTATTGGAAAGTCAAAGGCTTTCACAGGTAGACCTGCTTATCAATTCTTACAATTCAAGAATGGTCCGAAAGCATGATATGCTCTCAAAAAAAGATATAGAAGAAATTCTTGGGATAAAAAGTATTGGAGTTATTCCGGTGGATGACAAGGTGATCATCAGCCAGAATAAGGGAATTCCTGTTTTATCTCTACATTCAAAATCTGCAAGAGCGTTTATGAATGCGGCGCGTTTACTGGACAGTCCACGGGTCATTCCGATAGATTTAAATCCAGAAGATCCATGCACCAAGCGTAGCATGCTGCATCATTCTTCAGGAAAGGAATGTGGAAATGAGGCATAACGCAGAAATGACTGGCAGCATTGCCAGAGAACGATTAAAGTTTATGATTGAATCCGGGCAGATGGAAAATTCTCCCAACCTTATGGAACGGATGAAAAAAGAAATATCTGAGATTATTTCCAGATATTATGATATATCTGCTGAGAACTATGAGATAAAAGTGATTTTAAAACAAAATAAGAAAAGAGCATAAGATGTTAAAACAATACAAACTACGAAATTACCATTTCCAACTGGTTATTTACATTGCAATATTGAATATCATAGGAATTCTTATCATAGGAAGTGCCAAGCATTCCGTACAGAAAATGCAGATTGTCGGATTTGTTTTAGGACTGATCGTGATGACAGTTGTATCACTGATGGATTATTCCTTTTTACTCCGATTTACGCCTTTATATTATTTTGGAATCATAGCATTACTGGTTGGAGTTCAGATTTTTGGATCATCTGCGGGTGGTGCACAGCGATGGATTTCCATTGCAGGAATACGTTTTCAGCCTTCTGAGCTTGCAAAAATTGTAATTATACTGGTTTTTTCATATTATTTTGGAAAACATCAGGACCATATAAACAATGTTAAGACGCTCATTATCTCTTTCGCACTCGTTTCTGTGCCATTAGTACTAATTTTAAAGCAGCCAGATACTTCAACTACGATTGCAGCTGCATTAATTTTTATTAGCCTCTTGTTTATTGCGGGATTAAGTTATAAAATAGTATTAACAGTAATTGGCATTAGCATTCCGATTGGAATCATAGGAATTACTATGATTATTCGTATGGCCCAAAGCAGCAGTGACAGCGATTATCGTTTTGGTCGAATTATGGCCTGGCTTTATCCTACGGACGGAAGATGGTCTGATCAGGCTGCGCAACAACAAAATTCAATTATGGCAATTGGTTCGGGGCAGCTGTGGGGCAAGGGATTGAACAATTCTGTTGCAACATCCATGAAAAATGCGAATTATATTATTGAGCCGCAGACAGATTTTATTTTTGCGGTAGCAGGAGAAGAGTTAGGATTTGTCGGAACCATGATTATTATCCTTTTATTGCTCTTTATCGTGATTGAATGTATTTTGATTGGAAGAAAAGCAAAAGACTTGTCAGGCCGGCTGATTTGTTGTGGTATGGCAGCTCTTGTAGGTTTTCAAAGTATTTTTAATATTTTTGTAGCCACCGGACTTATGCCGAATACTGGTATTCCACTTCCATTTGTCAGTTATGGATTAACATCACTCGTGACGTTATATATGGGAATGGGGTTTGTATTGAATGTAGGATTACAACCGAAAAAATATTAGGGGAGGGTAGCTTCAATGAATATAGGACTTGTAGCACATGATTCAAAAAAGAAACTTATGCAGAACTTTTGCATTGCCTATCGAGGCATATTAGCAAAAAATGAACTTTTTGCCACTGGTACAACAGGCCGTCTGATCGAAGAGGTTGCAAATCTGCAGATACATAAATATCTGGCAGGACATCTTGGAGGTTCTCAGCAGCTCGGAGCGCAGATTGAACACAATGAGATTGATCTGGTGATTTTTTTGCGGGATCCGTTAAAGCCAAAGTCACATGAGCCAGATGTTAACAGTATTGTACGACTTTGTGATGAACACAATATTCCGCTGGCAACAAATCTTGCCACTGCAGAACTTTTAATTAAATCATTGGACAGAGGAGATTTGGATTGGCGTGAAATGTACAAATAAAAACTTCAAAACAAAACTGCTATGTATTTTATGCATAGCAGCTATTTTTATGACTGGATGTGGATTCCAAAAAGAAACAATTGAAAACCCCTATTCTTTGTATGCGTCTTCTTCCACTGCATCAACTGGTCAATTATTTGCTCAAAATCTGTGTGTTACGGATGATGTCAATTATGGTACAGACAAAGTAGATTCGAAGCTGGCAGAAGGCGCCGGCGTATTTAACCTTGACACTAAAGAAGTTTTATACAGTCAGAATCTGTTCGAAAAATTGTATCCTGCAAGTACAACCAAAATTCTGACCGCATATATTATAATCAAATATGGAAATTTGGATGACAAGGTAACAGTTAGTCCAAAAGCTGTATCCAATCTGGCTGGTTCTTCCCTCTGTGGGGTACAGGCAGGGGACCAGTTGACGGTCCGCGATCTGTTGTATGGTCTGATGCTCGTAAGTGGTAACGATGCAGCAAATGTCCTCGCAGAATATTATTCAGGTTCTGTAGAGAAGTTTGCAAAAGTGATGAATAAGGAAGCAAAGGCACTTGGTGCAACTAAAAGCCATTTTGTAAACGCCAATGGTTTACCGGATGAAAAGCATTATACTTCGGTATATGATATGTATCTAATTTTTCAGGAAGCAATAAAACTTCAGGATTTTGTAGATATCATAAAGACAGATTCCATTGACGTCTCCTATGCGGATGCCAGTGGAAATACTGTTTCCAAGACTTGGGAAAATACGAATCAATATCTTAAGGGTGAGACACAATCTCCGGATGGAATAACGGTAATTGGCGGAAAGACAGGTACAACGAATGCTGCTGGATATTGTCTTGTTCTTTATTCCCAAAATAAAAAGGGACAGGATATTATCAGTATTGTATATAAGGGAGAGTCACGTTCTTCCATGTATACGCTCATGAACGAAATTCTTTCATCCTTTGCGAAATAGTGATTGTATTTTATGTGCATATAGACTATAATTATATCAACGGATAACAATTTTTTATGTATTTTTACAATATTCCAATTGTCAGGAGGGTGTGCCATGATTGAAATCATATGTGGGGAAAAGGGAAAAGGAAAAACAAAAGTATTACTGGATAAGGTAAACAGTTCCATCGCAACAGCAGCGGGAAATGTTGTTTATCTGGATAAAAGTCAAAAGCATATGTATGAGTTAAATAACAAAGTACGTTTGATTAATGTAGTTGACTATCCGATTACCAATTGTGATGAATTTTTAGGTTTTATCTGTGGAATCGTTTCACAGGATCATGATTTAGAAGAAATGTATTTAGACAGCTTCTTAACAATTGCAGCGATTGATTCAGATGCTGATATTGTAAAATCGATTGAAAAATTGGATATTATTAGCGAAAAATACAAAGTTCGATTTATTTTGAGTGTATCAAAAAACAAAGAAGATTTGCCAGAATGTGCAAAGGCAAAGTTAATTAAAGCTTTGTAAAGAGATGAGGGTTGCGATGCAACCCTCTTTTTACTACACACTTATTTGATTTAATCATCAAATGAAGAACGGATTCTTCCATAAAAACTGATGATATAAAGTCCACTCAGTCCCACAAGTGCATAAATTATGCGTGTCAGCCATGTACCATTTCCAAAAAGAAACGACACCAGATTAAATTGAAAAAAGCCAATGAGTCCCCATACAATGCATCCGATGATTGCCAATGTAAGAAGCGTATTGTCAAGCCATTTCATGTGTTTTACCTCCTCTTTGTTTTTATTCATGATTAGTATTTCCAAAAATATGAAAAATATACAATTACCATAATATTGTATTTAAAGTGCAGAAATGGTAAGATAGAAACAGTACGAAAAATGAGGTGAATCACTTGGCAAATAGACAGAATGTAGTCAAAATGAGTCGTAGTCACAATCTTAACATTGGAGTTGTGATTTTTTTAATTATTATCATTTATGTTGTTTTTAATGTTTTTTCTTATCTGACTTCAAGTCCGATTGCTGAATATGAAGTTGGACAGGGAACTATCGCAACAAATCATGTATATCAGGGATTGATCATCCGAGATGAAACCGTTGTTTATGCAGGACAGAGTGGATACATTAATTATTATATGAAAAATGCTTCGAAAGCATCCGTTAATGACATTATTTATTCCATTGATACTACAGGAGATTTGGCCAAACAGATTACAACCGCTTCCGAGGATGGTTCTACTTTGAACACACAGGCATTATCTAATATCTCAAGTGAAATCGACGCGTTCCGAAATTCTTATGATCCAAATACATTTTCTTCGGTATATGATTTCAAAAATGAGATGGACGCACAGATTTCACAGACATTAAGTGTAAATGCGCTCACAACCCTTTCTGATGTGGTAGATTCCGCGGAAGCCAACAAAACTTTTTACAAGAAAAAATCCGAAAAGCCGGGCGTTATTGTATATTATACGGATGGATATGAAAATGTGACTACTGACAATTTTACAAGTGACAATTTCACGGATACTTATAGTAAGAAAACGCTTTCGTCCAATACGAAAGTTGCGTCTAACGATCCTGCTTATAAAAGAATCAACAGTGAATCCTGGAACATTATCCTTCCGATAAGTGATGCAATGGTCGAGCAGCTTGATGCGGACAATCCTTATATCAAAATCCGCTTTTGCAAAGATGATTATTCTCTGACGGTACCATATACATTGGTGAAAAAGACAGGAGCATATTACTTAAATTTGTCCCTGAAAACAGCAATGATTCGATATGTAAATGATCGTTTTGTTGATGTAGAACTGGTGTTATCGGAAGATACCGGCT
This sequence comes from uncultured Lachnobacterium sp., assembly GCA_900550545.1. Taxonomy (GTDB): domain Bacteria; phylum Bacillota; class Clostridia; order Lachnospirales; family Lachnospiraceae; genus Roseburia. Next base: position 79,671 of record URSS01000006.1, read on the forward strand.
TAAAAATTCCAACTTCCGCTATTACAAGTAAGGAATTCTATACAATTCCGAAAGAATATTTCACTACGGGTGCTGATTCGGATACACCAAGTCTCTTAGTTGAGGCAAAAGAAGGAGATAAAAAGTCTGTAAATTTGGTAACTCCAACGATTTACTATGAGAAAGATGACAATTATTATATTGATGATGAGCTTGTTAGAGCAGGAGATGTGATTGCAAAGACGGATTCTTCCAAAACGTATACAATTGGTGATGATGTTGACAAACTCACGGGAGTGTATAATATAAATAAAGGATATGCTGTCTTCAAACAGATTAATATTCTAACAAAAAATGAAAACTATGCAATCATTGAAACAAAGACAACTTACGGCATTTCATTATATGATCATATTGCTTTGGATGGTAGCAAAGTAAAAGAAAATCAGTTAGTCGTAAAATAATAGAAATAGAAAAGGCAGGTAATAAAAATGAATGAATTTTTATGTGAAAACTTAAAAAAAGTAGAAGAAAATATTGCAGCTGCTTGTCGCAAAGCTGGCAGAGACCGCAGTGAGGTTACACTGATTGCTGTCAGCAAAACCAAACCGGTAGATATGTTACAGACCGTTTACGACCAGAATATCCGTGAATTTGGAGAAAATAAAGTACAAGAAATGTGCGAAAAAATGGAAGTGCTGCCAAAAGACATTCACTGGCATATGATTGGACATTTACAAACCAATAAAGTTAAGTATATTGTTGGAAAAACGGCATTGATTCACTCGGTTGATAGCTTACATCTGGCAAAAGAAATCGAGAAACAGGCCACAAAAAATAATGTAATTGTTCCGATTCTGATTGAGGTAAATATCGCAGAAGAAGAAAGCAAATTTGGTATCCATAAAGAAGAGACCATTGCGTTAGTTCGTGAGATTGCACAAATGGAACATGTTCATATTAGAGGACTTATGACAATTGCACCATACGTCGAGAATCCTGAGGATAATCGCCCATACTTTAGGGCGATTCGCCAATTATCTGTTGACATCAAACAGGAAAACATAGATAATGTAGATATGGATGTCCTTTCTATGGGCATGACCGGAGATTATATGGTTGCAATAGAAGAAGGTGCGACGATTGTCCGAGTTGGAACCGGAATCTTTGGTGAAAGACAATATCATATTTAAGGCAGGTTATAAAGAAAAATGAGTGTTATTGATAAATTTTTAGATATTATGCGTTTAAACGATGACGATTATGAATTCGATAATGATGATTATGAGTTTGACGAGGATGATTATCAGGAAGAAGTAAAAGAAAAACGTCCTTCCCGCAAAGAACGCAAAGCAGAACAGCAACGTACAGAAACAAATTTTGAAGTAACAGAAAAGCGACCAAAGCAGCAGAACAAGATTACTCCAATATCAAAAAACAGAAAACAGGGGCAGCAAGGTATGGAAGTATGTGTTATTAAACCAAATTCAATTGAAGATGAGATTGAAATTACAGATACATTATTGAACGGAAGAACCGTGGTGATTAATATGGAAGGACTGAGTGTCGATATTGCTCAGCGAATCATTGATTTCACATCCGGAGCTACTTATGCAATGCACGGAAATCTTCAGAAAATCTCAACATATATCTTTTTGGCTACACCAAGCGGTGTAGATATTTCAGGAGATATCCAGAATATTATGGAATCTTTTGATATTCCGGATTTAACGGTATAATACATGGACGAACAGGAATTATGTAAGAAACGTCTGATTGATTTGTCAAAGCAGGCGGATCGAAAAGGGATTGTAACCTTTAGTACATTTTTGAATTTAAATGAACAAAATATTTATCATACAATTCAGAAAGAATTATACACACAGGTAAAACTTTTCGGAGGGTATGATGGAGCTGAGCGTCAGATGATAGCATTCATTCCTGATGCTCTTTGTTATGAATGGGAGTTCCCAATCATCTGCATCGAAGCACGCCCACAATATCCAAAGTTTGCAGAAAAGCTAACACACAGGGATGTACTGGGCGCACTTATGCATCTTGGCATTGATCGAGGCAAAATCGGCGATATTATCTGTCAGTCCGATGTATATTACATTTTTTGCGACGAAATGATCCATTCTTTCATCATGGAGAACTTTCGACAAATCCGTCATACTACCATGAAGTTATCTGTCGTGGTTCCGGGAACAGATATTTCGATTGAGCCAACATTTCGTGAGCAAAACGATATGATTGCATCAAACCGTATTGATTGCATTATAGCTAAAGCATATCACTTTTCCCGTTCGGAAGCTGCAACATACCTCATGTCCGAAAAAGTTTTTATTAATGGAAAATGTATTACGAACTGTAATCAGTCCTGTGAAAGTGGAAGCATTGTTTCTGTACGAGGCAAGGGAAGATTTGTTTTTGAAACCAATTATGCTCTCAGTAAAAAAGGAAAGCTTCGAGTACGTTTTTTGATGTATGAATAAATATCTGACACAGTTTTTTGTCAGTTATCAGTTATTTTATTATGGAAAATAGAAGAGGAATGTTTTATGAACTCAAATAATAAAGCAAATTATAAGTCTGGTAAAATAATGCTTTTCAGTACTTTGTTATCTTTTATTCTGATTATTTTAGATCAGATCACAAAATATCTCGCTGAGGTAAATCTCAAAGATCAACCATCTTTTTCACTTATTGATGGAGTTTTTGAACTTAAATACCTGGAAAATCAAAGTGCAGCATTTAGTTTAGATCTGGTTTCCATCTTGCAGCGTATTTTTCATTTTTCCTATTTTGAAGACAATCCATCTGCCTTTTTGATGTGCAAGATGATATTTTTTGTAATCATTACTTTGCTTGTCCTTATTTTGATTGCTATCATATATCGTAGAATCCCATGGAACAGACATTATATGTTTGTAAACTTTATTCTTATCGGATTTTTTTGTGGGGCATTTGGAAATCTTATAGATCGAATCGTACATAATTATGTTATTGATTTTTTCTATTTCAGTCTGATTAATTTTCCTATTTTTAATGTGGCAGATATTTATGTGACGGTAGCTGCAATTGCTTTAATTGTCGCCGTATTTTTTGTTTATAAGGACGAAGATTACAATGTAATTTTCCCATCAAAATCAAAACAGGCAAACGAACAGAAGGAGAAGTAGTTTCTCATGCAAACAGAATCTTTTGAAGTACAGTTTGAACAGGAGGGAGAGCGTCTGGATAAATTTTTAAGCACGATTTATCCGGATTTCTCCCGTGCTTTTTTTCAGAAACTAATTAAAAATCAAAAAGTATGGGTCAACGATCAAAATCAGAAAGCAAGTTTTCTGGTACATACGGATGATCTGGTAAAAATTGAGATTCCAGATGCTGTCGAAACGGCGATTGTCCCGGAGGATATTCCTTTGGACATTTTATACGAGGATCAGGATCTTTTGATTGTCAACAAACCCAAAGGAATGGTTGTGCATCCATCCGCTGGTCATTATACCGGAACACTGGTAAATGCAATTATGTACCATTGCAAAGATTCCCTGAGTGGAATTAATGGCGTGATTCGTCCCGGCATTGTACATCGTATTGATATGGACACGACAGGATCTTTGATCGTATGTAAAAATGATGAGGCACATGTAGATATTGCACAACAGATCAAAGAACATTCCGTCAACCGAATTTACGTAGGAATTGTATGTGGAAATGTAAAAGATGACGAAGGAACCATTGAAGGTTCGATTGGTAGGCATCCTATCGATCGAAAAAAAATGGCCATTAACGAGAAAAACGGAAAACCAGCTGTTACACATTACAAAGTGCTTGAACGCTTTGGAAATTATACATATATGCAATTTAAACTTGAAACGGGACGTACGCACCAAATACGCGTGCATATGGCAAGCATCGGACATCCTTTACTCGGTGATGCCCTGTATTCGAGTAACCGATCTGCTTTTAAAAATCTGCAGGGGCAGACATTACACGCACAAACAATCGGCTTTATTCATCCAAGAACTGGTGAATACATGGAGTTTTCCGCTCCATTGCCAGAATATTTCAAAAAATTACTATCAATATTGCAATCCAAGTCATAATTGTTGTATAATATATACAAAGATAAAACAAAAGTTCATACATCATATACCACGTGAATACATATGAACCAATTGTTTAAGTAAGGCTTGGAGGTAATTTGCTATGGGAAATCTAATTTATACAATTGGAAGAGAATTTGGAAGTGCAGGTTATGAAGTCGGACGTCTGCTGGCCGAACGACTTGGGGTAAAATTATACGATAAGGAGCTTTTGGCTCAGGCTGCAAAAGATTCTGGTTTTTGTGAGGAAATTTTTGAAAATCACGATGAAAGACCAACAAACAGCTTTTTATATTCCTTAGTCATGGATACATATTCCGGAGGGAATTATTCATCTGCTCCATTTTTGGATATGCCACTAAACCACAAAGTTTTCCTTGCACAATTTGACACGATCAAAAAGATTGCAGAGCGCGAATCCTGTGTTATCGTAGGTCGATGTGCCGATTATGCACTGGCATCTAATCCAGACTGCCTGAATGTATTTGTCCATGCAGATCTTGAGGATCGAATCAAAGCCGTAAGTAAACGAAACGATGTAACCGAGAACAAGGCAAAAGATTTGATCCAGAAAAAAGACAAACAGCGTGCCAGCTACTATAATTATTATACTTGCAAGAAATGGGGAGACTCACGTAGTTACGATTTAACATTGAATACCAGTAAAATAACACCGGAACAATGTGTTGATATTATCCTGGCTTATCGTGAAAAAATGCAGGATAATAAAAAGAATAAATAATAAGATATGTAAAAGAAATGCAGAAATCTGGTGTTATCAAGCGGTTTTTGCATTTCTTTTTTGTAAAGATTTTTGGCTTTGTAATGTTGAAAGAATGTCTTACGGCGTTCCGAGGTGTACGCGCGGCGTTGATTATAGAGTATTTTCAGTGCCTAACTATTCGTAAAACACGGATTTTGCGAATAGTTAGACACTGACCCTTAACAGGCTACCGCGTACACCTCTAGGGTTTGTATTTTACGCAGGAAACGCTTTTTCTTGGCTGGTCGCTCATTCTTCTTTGGGTGTACCAAAATTTCCCGATTTTATATTAAAATTTTCTATGCCAGCATTTCTGAATCCAACACAATTGTAAATGGTCCATCATTTGTCAGACTGATCTGCATATCTGCACCAAAAATTCCCGTTTGTACATTTGGTATTTCTTTTTTACATTGTTCGATAATATATTCGTATAACTGATTTGCCAAAGTTGGATTTCCAGCTTCTGTAAAAGACGGACGATTTCCTTTGCGACAATTTGCATATAATGTAAACTGTGAAATCAAAAGCAAGGAACCATTTATATCATTTATCGATAAATTTGTCTTTCCATTTTCATCACTAAAAATACGCATGCCTAATAATTTTTTAATCATTTTGTCGGCAATTTGTTCATTGTCCATCTCTGCAACACCTATCAGGACGCAGAACCCCTGTTCGATTGCACCAGTGATTTCATGATTCACTTCACATTTTGCGTTTGTTACACGTTGTATTACAAATTTCATTTTCAAATTCTCCTTCTTCAATTATAGAACCTTCATCGATATGATTGTTTGTAAGCCATTCGTCTTCTGCAGTAAAGGATTTTACATTGCCCTGTTCATCTTCAATCGTAACCAGGCATTTCATTTTTTCACCCGGAAGACGTTCTTCACATCCATACTCTCCATCAAAAATTTGTTTTACTTTCCACATCTTTCTTTCACTATCCCTTGCGAATTCTTCGTTAATCTTTCTTCATATTATAATAAATAACTGAAACATACATTGCGCAATTTTCTTGTAAGGGTAAATATACCGGCATCTTTTTTCTGCATACCAATCAATAAAGTTATATTTTCTTTTGGCAAATTGACAAAATACATGCCTAACCAACCATCCCAGCCATATTCTCCGTAAGTGCATAAATTTCTATGTTCTTCCGGTGCAATACATCTCCGCATCAAATTTCCGTAGGTATATCCATCTGCACCAATCCATTGATGAAATGCTTTCATTTGTGTTGGAGATTGTTTACTGGAAATAAGATATTCAATCGTTCGCTTATGCAAGATTTGTTGCCCATTTGCAGTTCCCTGATGTTGTAGCATATGTGCAAATTTTAAATAGTCGTCAAGCGTGGAGGCAAGTCCTGCTCCACCCGCTTCATATGCTGGTGGTTGTTTCATTTCATTAGAAATCGCAAGATTTGTTCCAGTATATCGAATCATCTTTGGATTTCCGGCAGAGTCTAGTACCGTTTCATAAGTGGCAGCCAGACGATGCTGTTTTTTTTCTGGAACATAAAAAGCTGTATCTTTCATGTCAAGTGGAGTAAAAAGCTCCTCCTGCAAAAACTGTGAAAATTTCTTTCCGGAAGCGACTTCAATTACTGCGGCAAGTACGTCTGCCGATGTACCATATTGCCAAGAAGAACCCGGAGTAAAAAGTAAAGGGCTTTCAGCCAGACGGTTTGCAAATTCTATAGTTGTAATTGCGTTTGGCTGTCCCAGCTTTTGACACATTTCTTCATAAATTTTTCCTACTGCTCTCCCAGCTTCCGTTGCATCATCCGGATAGGATAATCCAGAACTCATATCTAAAAGATCGTGTATCATCATTGGACGCTGTGGAGAAACTAATTTTCCATTCTGGTACACTTTTTGCTTTGCAAAAGCTGGAAGAAAATCAGAAACCGGCTGATACAGTTCCAACTCTCCACGCTCCATTAAGATCATAGTGGCTGTGGCTGTAATTGGTTTTGTCATAGAATAAAGCCGAAATATCGTATCTCTTTGTATCGGCCGTTTTTGTTCTGCATTTGCCTTTCCTTCCTGACAATAAGCGATTTCTTTATCATCTTTTGTTATAAGCAAATTTGCTCCCATAATATCTTTTTGATCAATAGCCTGCCGGATCACATTGCAAAGATCTTGCTGTAACTTTATGTTATTCATATATAAATGCAATATTCCTTCTAAAATTATTTATATTTCATGTTTATGTCATATCCTTGACATCTGTAGTTTTCAGTATATAACGTTTCCTCATGTTCAGCAATAGGTTACACTGGATTATTATCCGGAAATATTATATAATGAAAACCAATGGAGGCACAATAAAATGAAATTACAACAGCTTTACAGCCAGGTGCGACAGGCAATAGAAGATTATGATATGATTCAGGCAAATGACCGGATTGCAATTGGAATTTCCGGTGGAAAAGACTCCCTTACATTGCTCTATGCATTAGCAGGACTGCGTCACTTTTACCCTGTTCCATTTGAAATTGTTGCAGTTACCATTGATCTTGGCTTTAAAGGCTTTTCTCTTGAACCTATTCAGAAACTTTGTGAAGATCTTCAGGTTGAATATCATATTATTCATACACAGATAGGTGAGATTGTTTTTGACGAACGAAAAGAATCCTCTCCATGCTCTCTTTGTGCTAAAATGCGTAAAGGTGCCTTGAACAATGCGGTAAAGAAACTTAGGTGTAACAAAGTTGCTTATGCGCATCATATGGATGATATTATAGAGACCGTGTTTCTTTCGATGATTTACGAAGGCCGCTTTTATGCTTTCCCACCAGTAACCCATCTGGATCGTTGTGACTTAACAGTTATCCGTCCACTTATGTATGTACTGGAATCGGATGTCATTGGCTTTAAAAATAAATATCAATTACCAATTGTTAAAAATCCATGTCCTGCAGACGGTTCAACGCACCGGGAATATATCAAACAATTGGTTCGACAGATTAATTTAGAAAATCCGGGAGCAAAAAAAAGATTGTTTCATGCAATTACAACCGGAAATATAGAAGGATGGAAATAGTATGGCAAAAAATAAGGCATATTATGAAGAAGTAAATATGAAAAACCAGCTTCGTTTACGCGAAATACTAGATGAACTTCCACCTTACTGTAAACAGTTTTTTATTGGAATCGAACCTACCACGGCTTCAAGGACACGTCTTGCATATGCGTATGATCTTAATTGTTTCTTTGAATTTCTGCATGAAAACAATCCCATTTGCAAAAAAATGAAAATCAAAGAAATACCGATTCATATATTAGAAGAACTGAAGGCAACCGATATCGAAGAATACTTGTCTTATCTCAAAATCTATGAAAAAGACGGTGTTGCCCATAGCAATGATGAACGAGGCTTAAAAAGAAAACTCTCCTCTCTTCGTTCTTTTTACAAATATTGTTATAAACACGAAATGATTGATAATAATCCTGCTGTCAAAGTGAGTCTTCCAAAAATTCACGATAAGAACATTATCCGGTTGGATGTTGATGAAGTGGCCCAGCTCCTTGATGAAGTGGAATCTGGCGAGAGTTTGAGTAAAAGGCAACAAATGTATCATGAGCGTACAAAAAAACGCGATTTGGCGCTTTTATCGCTTATGCTTGGCACCGGAATTCGTGTCTCCGAATGTGTTGGCCTGAATTTGGATGATATTGATTTTAAAAATAATGGAATTAAAGTTCATCGAAAAGGTGGTGCAGAAGTCGTTGTATATTTCAGTGATGAAGTATGTGCTGCACTATGTGATTATTTAGAAGAACGACGAGGTATTACTACAGTTGCCGGACATGAAGATGCCGTTTTTTTATCTATGCAAAATCGGCGCATTACAGTTCGTGCAGTAGAAAATCTGGTTAAAAAATATTCCAAACTGGTTACCAATATTAAAAATATTACACCTCATAAGTTAAGAAGTACATATGGCACTTCTCTCTATAAGGCTACTGGGGATATTTATCTGGTGGCAGATGTGCTTGGTCATAAAGATGTAAATACAACGAAAAAACATTACGCCGCTCTCGAAGATGACAGACGGCGTAAAGCAGCAAAATATGTTCACTTAAGAGAGGATTAGATTGCAGATACTTCTGCAATCTTTTCTTCTATCCGACTTTTTACCAAAGCCGCAATCTCCTGTGTTTTCATATCTTTATATTCCTCATAAGTAATAGGTTCAAGATAATATACATAAGTCGTAATCGGTCCTACATGAAAACTGTTGAAAACTTTATAGGAGTCGATCAAAGCAATTGGAACAATTGGGGCTTGGGATTTGAGCGCAATCTTAAAACTTCCTGCTTTAAAATCACAGACCTTGTTTTTGTTGTTAAACCTATAACCGCCCTCTGGGAAAAGAATATATTTCTTTCCTTCACCAACTTCTTTGGCGACCTGATTAATAATGGTGATTCCCTGCCGAGGATTATCCTTTTCTAATCGTTTTGCCTGAACAAGATCACAAAACTCCCTTACAAGTATTGTGTGAGACTTGAATTTATCCATAACAAAAGAACATGGCTGCTTATGTGTATACATAATTCCCAACACATCATACTTTCCCTGGTGATTTGGACACATCAAATAACCGCCTTTTTTTGGGAGATTTTCTAAACCGAAAGCTTTCGTCGTAATCTTGCCTGTTTTATTCATCAAATAGATGGTATGATGAACAAGCGCATATCTCTGTTCGACCGTATAACGTTCCGGATGATTTGCCCGGTTGCGCATAAGTGGAATAATATATGGGGCTCGATGCAAATTCATAAAAATAACATAAAATAACTTTAACATATAATTTCACTCCTGAAATTATTATAAAGCAATGCTGTCTTTTTTTCAATCATGCCTTTAATTTTAAGCTTCTTATATTACTTATCCCTGATATTATTACTGTTCTGTTTCGGAATAATATGGAACGACCAGATACTGACCACTGTGTAATGTGTTTGATTCGCTAATACCATTTACTTCACACACTTCATCAATAAATTCCTGCTCACTCTGATCTGTTGATGCATATTCCCCTGCAAGTTTCCATAAAGAATCCCCCTGTCTCAACTGGACACTCGTATAATATTTATGAAGCTGCGCCTTCTCTCGGGCACTGGCAAAAGCACTGATACTGCTTCCTAAAAGGATGCCAAGTGAAACTACAATAATACTTATGACAACAATCAGTCTCTTTTCCATTTGTACCTTCTGAGCTCTTCTTATAAGACTTTCATTTGCTTTCGAAGATATCTTATCATTATATGTTCTCTTCATAACTTATCCCTCCATAAAATCTCACTGCAAGAACAAATGTTCTTTTACTGTATCCATAATATAATACACGAACATTTGTTTGTCAATAGAAAAAGTGTAATTTTTCGAATATATGTTTGCTTTTTATATCAGGGTATGCTAAACTTAATATATAATTTTATTATGAAAACAACTACATTGGAGGTATATAGGATGAGTTATGGTCGTATTACAGACAAGCAAAGAGAAATCCTTGAATATATTAAGAAAGAAATTTTAAACAGAGGGTATCCTCCTACGGTTCGTGATATCTGTGAAGCAGTGAATCTTAAATCTACTTCTTCTGTTCATTCCCATTTGGAGACATTGGAGAAAAACGGATACATAAGACGTGACCCTACCAAACCACGTGCAATTGAAATTGTAGATGATAATTTCAATCTTACACGACGCGAGTTTGCAAATGTGCCTCTGATTGGACAGGTCGCTGCAGGCCAGCCGCTCCTAGCAGTCGAAAATATAGAATCATACTTTCCAATTCCTACAGAATTCATGCCGAACGCTGAATCCTTTATGTTGAAAGTAAAAGGAGAAAGCATGATCAATGCTGGTATCTTTGACGGTGATAATATCCTTGTTGAAAAGTGTGACAATGTCCACAATGGTGATATTGTTGTTGCTTTGATTGATGATTCTGCAACAGTAAAGACTTTCTATAAAGAAGACGGACACATTCGTCTGCAACCGGAAAATGATACAATGGATCCGATTATTGTTCCAGACTGTAAAATTGTCGGTAAAGTATTCGGTGTCTTCCGTTTTTGGAAATAAGCCATAATAAAAAGGATTGCAAAATGAGGTTTCTCAAGTTGCAATCCTTTTTTGTCCTGAATATTTAAAGTTCAATTACTTTTCCATCTTTCCAGATTCTCTCCAGATCATAGAATAAACGATCCTCTTTTGAGAATAAATGGACAATAATATCCTGATAGTCCATTAAAATCCAGGTAGACTGGTTATTTCCCTCAATCTGCTTTGCATGCAGGCCTGCTTTGTACATCGCCTCATCAACAGCATCCTGCATTGCAGTCAACTGATTCTGATTCGTACCATTTGCAATAATAAAATAATCTGCAATCGAAGAAACACCTGTAATATCAATTACGGTAATATCTTCTGCCTTTTTATCTTCTAATGCAGCAACTGCAGTCTTAACAATATCTAATGTTTCCATGGCTGCTCCTTCCCATATGGTTTATAAAATTCATACGTCAGCTGTGTCGTTGGATCAACAGAACCTTTTCGTCCACTGAGATAATGTAGAGTATCATAAAGAATCTCAGCTACCCCCTGATTCAGATCTGCAAATGCAATCTGTCGGATTTCTGCCAGATGAGGGGCTTCTTTTCGTAATGGTTCAATGTAGTCTGCAATATAGACAATTTTATCGAGCATGTTCATATCCGGCTCACCCGTCGTATGAACTTTTATGGCATGCAAAATCTCCGGATCATGGATATCATATTTTTCTTCTGCGAGAGCCATTCCTGCCTTCGCATGTAATAATCCCGGATTTTCCATTTCGACTTTCGAAATCAGAATATCATGCCGTTCACACAATGCAATCTTTTCTTCTGTCGAATAGCATTTTGCGCAGTCATGTAAAAGTCCCGCAAGCATGGCTTTTTCAACATCATAATTGTTCGCCATCGCAAGACATCCCGCAGTATACATAACTCCTTTTGTATGCTCATAACGATATTTGTCTAAATCTTTTTTTAATTTTTTTCGAATTTCCTGCATTTCCATTTTTGTTACTCCAATCAAACCGTATATAATTTTTTGTCTCGGATATAAGTAAGGACACCATTGGGGAAATCTCTCTCCAGTGGTTTTCCCTCTGCAAGACTTTGTCTGATTGCGGTAGATGAAATCGGATATTCCGGACATGGAATCAACCGGATATCGCATGCGAAAAGCTCTTTTAACCGGTCAATCTTTGCGTTTAACACTTCCGGTTCGAACGGATAACGTGGCACTACCAGAATAACTGCTAATGCTGTAATAATCTCCGGATGTTTCCAGGTCTCAAGATAATCCAGAGAATCACCGCCCATGATAAAATAAAACTCATTTTCCGGATATTGTTCCACCAGTTTTTCTAATGTCCGGTAAGTATAACTTCTCTCCGGACAATCCAATTCCATACGGCTGACATATAATTTGTTGTCGGTCTTTGTTGCAATCTGACACATTTCATAGCGGTATTCTCCAGATGTCATTTTGTCCTCATCTTTATTCGGTGAATGTCCAGCTGGAATCAACCACACCTGATCCAGATCAAAGGTCTGGTAGGCGCTTATTGCCATATGAATATGCCCATTGTGAATAGGATCAAATGATCCACCTAAAATTCCTACCTTCATAATCTTACTGAGGTAATTTAATCTTTGGGTTTTTCTTTGCTTCGCGATAGAAAATCATTTTCTTTCCAATCACTTTTACAACAGTAGAATGGGTTCTTTCCCCAATCACACTTGCAATTTCCTTTGGATCATCAATACAATTCTTCAAAACAGACACTTTGATCAATTCTCTCTTTTCGAGCGCTGCATCCAAAGCTTCGATAATTTCCGGCGTTAAAGATGCCTTCCCAATCTGAAAAATCGGATCCATTGTACTTGCAAGACTTCCAAGATATGCGCGTTGCTTGCTGTTCATAGATTCTCCTCCTATTTATAGTAATCAAATTCGTTGTAATACATTCTTACCGTATCGCCATCTTCGATTCCCTGTTTTTCAAGTTCCTCTATGATGCCTTGCTCACGCAGAAATTTCTGAAAGAAAAGATATCCTTTTTCAGACTCCAGATTTGTATATCCGAGCATTTTTTCAATCTTTGGACCTTCCACAACAAATGCGCCATCGTCTGCACGTGTGATTGTATATGGTTCGTCTTTGAAGAATTGCAATGCCGGATCAAATTCCTGTTCATATACAAAGGTTTCTTTCGGGCATTTTGCAAGAAGCTCTCTTACATGAAACAAAAGCTCCCTTACACCCTGGCCACTGACAGCAGAGATCGGAAAAACGCGAATACCGTCTTTTTCAAATTCATTGCGTAAAGCGGTAATTATCTCATTTTCATTTTCATAGATCGCATCAATTTTGTTTGCTGCGATTACCTGTGGCTTTTTCAAAAGGTCCGGATTATATGCTTCCAATTCCTTATCGATTGCCTTGATATCCGCAATCGGATCACGTCCCTCTGTACCAGCAGCGTCTACAATATGAATAATTACTTTTGTGCGTTCAATATGGCGTAAAAACTCATGTCCAAGGCCAACACCATCTGATGCTCCCTCAATAAGTCCCGGAATATCGGCAATAACAAAACCGTCACCATCTTCTAAATCTACCACACCTAAATTCGGCTGAAGCGTTGTAAAATGATAATTGGCGATCTTTGGCTGCGCGTTCGTAACACGGGATAAGAATGTTGATTTTCCGACATTTGGAAATCCTACAAGTCCAACATCAGCGATCACCTTAAGCTCGAGCTGTACTTCAATCTCAATGGCATCTTGTCCTGGCTGTGCATATTTCGGAGCCTGCATAGTTGCTGTGGCATAATGCTGATTTCCCTGTCCACCGCGTCCGCCTCTTAAGACAACCTGACGCCGGTTTTCACCAGACATATCCGCAATTACTTTTCCAGATTCAGCATCTTTAATGATAGTTCCTTCTGGAACTTTTAAGATTAAATCAGCGCCGTTTTTTCCGTGGCAGTTCTTCTTTCCGCCTTCCTGTCCAGGCTCTGCGGCAAATTTTCTACGGTGACGATAATCACTGAGCGTATTAATTCCTTCATCTACAACAAAGATAACATCTCCGCCTTTGCCACCGTCTCCACCATCCGGTCCACCGTTTGGCACATATTTTTCGCGTCGGAAGGATACGTGACCGTCTCCGCCTCTGCCTGATTTTATAATAACTTTTGCACGATCTGCAAACATAATAATTCTCCTGTTTTTCAACACAAATAGAAAATGTAAAATTTTCTATTACACAAAAAACCCCGGCTAAAAAGTCGGGGTTTTCTAACTACTCGTTGTCTACTGGATATACAGAAGCCTGCTTCTTATCTCTTCCTACTCTCTCGAAACGAAGAACACCATCTACTTTAGCAAATAATGTGTCGTCTCCACCGATACCAACATTCACACCTGGATGAATTCTTGTACCACGCTGTCTATAGAGAATATTGCCAGCCTTTACGAACTGTCCGTCTGCTCTCTTTGCTCCTAATCTCTTGGACTCGGAATCACGGCCGTTCTTTGTAGAACCAACTCCCTTTTTATGAGCAAAAAACTGAAGGTTCATATTCAACATGTCTTACACCTCCTTGAAATCAAGAATGATAAACTCATTCCCATAGTCATTTTGTATTCCTTGTAAGCCCAGAACCATGGAACGAAGCAAAAGCAAGGCATCATGTCCTGCCTCTTTCTCCAGTTCAAAATCAATCAGGCCACTTTCTTCTTCGGTATCAATCCGATACACAGAATCTGTAAACGTATCAATTGCATTGATCGTATTAATGACAAGCGCCGAAACACCCGCACATATAATATCGCTTCCAGCATCCGCATATCCGGAATGTCCAAGACATCGAAATCCTGTTATCTGATCATGATTCTGAAAAATCGTTATAGTAATCATATAACAATTCCTATCGATTATCCATTAATCTTTTCAATCTTAACCTGGGTGAACGCCTGTCTGTGACCGTTCTTCTTGTGATAACCGGTTTTTCTCTTGTACTTGTAAACGATTACTTTCTTTGCTCTGCCTTCTTTAATAACAGAAGCCTCAACAGTTGCTCCGGCTACAGTTGGATTTCCAACCTTCATGTCATCTCCGGATACTGCTAATACCTGATCAAAAGTAACCTTCTCACCAGCATCAACTCCAAGCTTTTCAATGGTAATGATATCGCCTTCGGATACTTTGTACTGTTTACCACCTGTTGCTATAATTGCGTACATATGGCACCTCCTATT
>URSS01000007.1 GCA_900550545.1 uncultured Lachnobacterium sp.
TTTTCAACGAACAGACAAAATCTTTTAAATTCTTTTTTCGTCTATAATTTGTAATTTTCGATGCCTGTGAAAAATTGTATTTTTCAAGAATATCTTCAGGCGTATAAATCAAACATAGCCCCAATGCAACTTGAACATAATAATAATCTTTTGATAAATATTCCATCAATACATCCAAGTTATTTTTATTATGCTGAGCATTAAATGCATACTGGAACAAGAAAAATTCCATACTCTTTTCAATCATATACTGAGACACAATATTTCCCTTGCTTTTTGCGTGTTCCTCAAATGATTTTATATAGGCATTACACACTATTCGTAATTGTTCATACGTACTGCATGCATTAAATTGGTCCATCCACTGTTTTACACATTTCTTATTTACTTTTTCACAATGCTTATATAATTCAATTTCATCCTGCGACTGTTCACACGAATAATCATCTACAGTTTCTGTCACAAAACTTTTCACTTTTTTCAATCGATCTATATCAAGATTAAGATTTTTGGAAAATTCATCTTCAAATGCATACTGATAATAACAAGCATTTTCGTATATATCACCATCTAAAAATCCATAATATTCCTCAAAAGAATCAAAGGTCATCTTATGCAATCTTGAAACAAGACTACCTGAAAAATCTTTATAAAACCAATCTTCTTCTACAAAAAATACCTGTTCAATTATATCAAAACCCCGATGACCACTTTTTCTCAATCCCAAATTTCGTTCTGCTTTTACAACATTAGAATCTAAAGCAAATTCTTCTGGAACATCTCTCACTTCCAATTCTCCGCTTTTCAATTTCTTAATAATACGCTCTGCCTCTGAACTTACCTTTGCAGATTTCGATACAGCTTTCAAGTAACACACCTCTTTCCTTATATATTCAATACCTGTATAATATATATACCATATATCTAATTTCAAAATGCGTAACTGACTGATTTACTGGCTACATATATTATATCGTCATTGTCGATACTTTCCAACACATAAATAACGAATTGGTTTCTGACCAACAACTGAATACTGCGTTAGGACAACTTGATTCTGTAATTGATGATGTGACATCTCATATACAGGATTTTACAAAATCTCATAATGACTTTATCCGTAATCGCAAGCTCAATGCGGCTACAACTATTAAAGTCACCCTGTATATGCAGGGCAACAGCTTAAATACAGAACTGATAGATACTTTTCCAAACCTCGATGACCGCATGACGGCATCCGCTTATGAACAGCAGAAAGCCAAACTCATACCAGATGTATTTAAGTATATTTTTGATGCATACAATAAAACGCTCCTCCATCCTCGTACTATGCAGAGCTACAGAGTGTTTGCAATAGATGGCTCTGACTTTAATCCACCGTATCAGAGTAAATCTGCATTTGTAATGAATACAGCAAATGGCAGACCTCGTAAGGATGGAGAACCGATAAAACAATTTAGCCAGATACACGCCAATATGATATATGACTTGGAAAACCGTACATATCAGGATTGTATTTTACAACCTAAATCTCAGTCGAATGAGCGTGAGGCTGCTATTGATATGCTCAAAAATCTTGATGTAGGTAAATTTATTGTTCTTATGGACAGAGGATATGACGGTTTCAACATGATTGAAAACTGCAACCGTATCGAAGACTATAATTATGTTATCCGTACCAAAGCTGGTCATGGCGGTATCAAAGAAATCGCAAATCTTCCCGATAAAGAATGTGATGTTGAAATGGATTTCAAAGTAACAACTTCCAACAGATATTACATGACATACAAAGATACTGAGACAATCCATCTTGTAAATAGTCCGAAACAGCATTATAAGAAATATTTCTCTCCAAACACGAAGAATCAGCGTTGGGATTTCGGTCAATTCTGCCATTTAAAATGCAGAGTTGTAAAATTCCGTATCAATAATCCTGATACTGGAAAGGAAGAATGGGAAGTGTTGCTTACAAACCTTAATAGGTTTGAATTTCCATTACGCAAAATGAAAGCGTTGTATCACAAGAGATGAGATATAGAGACTTCTTTCAGAGAATTGAAATACGCTCTTGGTAGTGTACAATTCCATTCTTGTAAAGATGATTTTGTTTTAATGGAACTGTATGCTCATTTTATCATGTTCAATGCTGTATCACGCAATATTATGTGTATTTCCGTACCGCAACAGAACAATAATAAGCATACCTATACTATCAGTTTTAAAGAAGCATGTATAATAACACGGAAATATTACAGACTTCATAACAATGAACCACCAGATAGAATATATGCTGAGATATTAGCATATACAATTCCAATCAGAGAATGACGTTCTGATAAGCGAAATATGAAGCCGAAATCAGCGGTCTGGTTCGTATACCGTGTTGCCTAATTGAAAATTGGACAAGCCTTTATTTAGGTTGACTTCATACAGTCAACCTTATTGTCATGCCTATATTTAGGCAAAATAAAATACCTACCGAAGAATTTCTCTTGCGATAGGTATTTTTAATTTTTAGACTGTCTTAACTAAATAGAGATTTAGTTGATAGCAATATCATTTTAGCTGTCAAGACCTGTAAGTGGTCTTAACTTAATGACATTCGTTTCTTCTCTCCTCTTTTTTAATTTTTCTCGCACTTCATCGATTGTGCTGGTTCTGCCATCCTGCATTGCCTTATAACCTTCTCCAATCAAACGATAAAATTCCAACTTTGTAGTATCAGTTGATTTATTTACTTGTTGTACATTTGCTGCCAACATACAATCACACCCTTTCTTTAATCTTAAAGATGCCATATTTCTTCGTCCTCAACAATCATTTATTGCTCAAATTTTCTCGATACTGCTCTGCCAATCGTTTGATTTCTTCGTTTACCTCATGCACCAGATTTTCCGGTCCGATGATTTTTGCTCCACTTCCTAATGCCATGACCCAATGCACAAAATGTTTGCTTGCAGCGACTTTTACCGCTACTTTAAAATGCTCGTCATCAACTCTGCTCATCCGCACTTCCTTGCCGAACCGATCGATCATCACTCCCGCCAGGCTGTTTTCACACAATATTTCTACGGTCTGTTCTTCTCCGTCAAACATGTTGAACATCTTTTTCGCGTAGGCTGCCATATCCACTTCTTTGAATTTCTGCCTGCCCTCGCGTCTGGTGGATTCCACTTTGATCTTAAGCATTTTGTCCACGCGGTAATGTTTGATTCTATCTGCTTTTGCATCATAGCCTACCAGATAGTAATTCTCATCATCCCACGATAA
Organism: uncultured Lachnobacterium sp.; assembly: GCA_900550545.1. Lineage (GTDB taxonomy): Bacteria > Bacillota > Clostridia > Lachnospirales > Lachnospiraceae > Roseburia. Next base: position 3,271 of record URSS01000007.1, read on the forward strand.
GCCCCACGGGCTGATTACATAGCGTTCGCCATTTCTTCGTAGTTCCGGTTCTTTTTGCACATTCCACTGAAAATACCAGAAGGAAATCTGAAGATTCTGAGAAATCGCATTATGGATTGCATCGACATTTTCCATGATGTCATTGTTCATCGCTTTGACACGCCCTGCGACATATACCTGACGCTGCAACATGGAAGCTTGCGGTTTACTTGCCAGACGCTCGATTTTCTGAATAAGCTCATTGGATTTTTGCTCGGTAATGAACTTTGCCGACGCGACCGAATCTACAAGAAGCTTTAACTCTGCCAGTTCAAAATCGCGATTGATCACCTGATAGTGAGAAGTTCTTCCATACTGCGTTTTCTTAATTTTGATGCCGAAATCATTCAGCTGTGCGATATCATCATACAGGCTTTTCCGTTCTGCCATCACATTGTAAGCCGCCAGCTTGTCTATGATGTCCTGCAAAGTAATGTCATTCTTTGCGTCCGTGTACTCAAGCAGTATTTTTGCAAGATATAAGATTTTTAATTTCTGATTACTTCTCGGTCCCCGTCTTTGTTTTTCTTCCGGGGCAGATAATTCATCGAGCATAGTTATGCCTCCACAAGCATTGCGCTTACCGCTTCATTATATTCTTCTTCCGAATATATTGTTAAAATTTTTTCTTTAGTCAATCCAAGTGAAATCATATTTTGAATTGCTTCGATTCGTTCAGTTCTTCGTCCCTCGGCCTGTCCCTGAATGCGTCCTTCGGCACGGCCTTTTGCCTCTCCTAATTCACGTAATCGTTCTGATTCAAGTTGCAAAATTTTTCCACCCATAAGATCACCTAACCTTTCTCTTACTTTCTCATTTTCCTTTGGAATGATATGATCTGCAATCTTTTCGATAAGTGTAATTAAATCGATATAAAGAGAGGATTTCTTATCATCCATACATTGCTCCAATGCATCACTGATTTTTTGATAGTCGGCTAATAATTGTTCCAGCTTTTTCGTGTTACTCCCTGAATTTTTCAGGAAATTTTCGTACCGCAGAATATGATATGGAAGCAGTATCAACAGTTGTTTTTCGATTATCGAATCCACAGTGTAATTTTGTGCCCGCAAGATTGGAACTCGATAAAGAATCTGTTGACCATCTGCAAACTTCACAATTGCCTCGTGTTGTTCCGGCAGACTGTGTTCTCGGTGGTTCCGAATATACAGCACGCACGATTGTGGAAACTCAATTTCAAATACTCCATTATTTTTTTCTGCAAGTTCGAGTGCAATCGAAAAATCGTATTCAAACATTCGGATTACCATTCGTCCGTCAAGTGAAGACTGACATTCGAGATGATAGGTGCGGCCTTCAATCTGCAGAATAGAATCAGTGATGATCTTCCCGAGTTTTTCATAGTGTTCATTCCGCAGCTGCTGAAAATGAATATCTTCCGGATAATTCGTCTGAAACACTTCGTTGATCAACGGAATCAGAAGAGCTGGCATCTTCTGAGCAATAGTTCGAAACACATCGTCAAAAATAGTGCCATGAACCTCTTTCTTTGGTTCCGTAGTTACATCTTTGGTTTTTCCCATGTAATATGTTACCTTTCCTTAAGTATATAGCAAAAAGAGCTGATTTAACAGTCTTTTGTGACCTGAAAATAGTTCAAAAGTAAAGTTATTAAATTTTAAAACTGATTGGTAATGCGGGCGATATGCCCGAGTATATGAAATATTTATGAGGATATAATAAGACTATATGTATAAATACCTTGTGTGCATTATAGCATTTGTATGTAGTTATGTCGATAAGTTTTAAAGAATTTTGAAATGTTTTGAGAGAACGATAGGAAGATTTTCTGTAGATGTTTATTCGGAACTGTTTGTCCGGGCTGATGGGGCTGTGTTTGCTTTACTTTTTACAGGGAACATGCTATTCTCCATGTGATGAAACATAAATGACGGGCAAAATACTTTTAGACCGTCATATTATGATATGCCAGCAGCCTTGGGAATTCTATGTGGTAACGGATAAGAATGTAATCGCACAATTGTCGGAGGCATCGCCTTATGCGCATTGTGCAAAGGAGGCACCGGTGGTATTTGTTTCATGCTATCGCTCGGAAGGCCTGCATGCTTTTGCACTTGTACCGTGTGGGTATCCGGCAGAAGAAAGACCGCAGGAAAACCGCTATGATGTAAGCAGAGTGCATTATATCGCATAGTTTGGATATATACAGAAAAATAGTACGCAATAGTCCAGTTTTTTCGCTCCTTTTGGACATATACGAAAAAAAGATTAATAATGTCCAGATTTTACGTATGATTTGGATATATAGGAAAAAATGATTCGGAAATATCCAATTTATCTGTTTTTATTGGATATTTCAAAAGAGATATTTGTGATATGTCCAAAAATGAGAAAAAGCATGGACATAATAAGATTTTTTTCTGCATATGTCCATTTATCGGCAGAAAGCTGGATGTATGGGCTGTTTTTTTTGCATATATTCTGCTATGATACGAAAAGCTTGTCGATAAATAATTCTTCCTATTGTTGTTAAATTTTGTTATAATAAAATAAGCTATAGGTAAAAATATAGAAATAGGGGGCAGGCATGAATTACGGAAAAACATCCTTAAAACGTCGTGCGCGTCAGATAGATCGTAAGCCGGTAAAGGTACGCAGAAAAATCGGAGTAGTATTCGGCAAGATACTTCTAATATGTGTATTGGTTCTTGGTGTTGTTGGTGTCAGCACGGTAGTGGGGGCGGTAAAGGGAATCCTTGCATCCGCACCGGACATAGCAGCGGTAGATGTCATACCAACCGGATTTTCGACGACGGTACTTGCCAGTGACGGAAGCAAGATTGCAACACTGGTGGCCGAAGGCTCGAATCGCCGTTCAGTAACGCTTGATGAAATTCCAAAGAATTTGCAGCACGCAGTTGTTGCGATAGAGGACGAGCGTTTTTACGAGCACAACGGAATTGATTTGAAGGGAATCGCCCGTGCGCTTGTGGCAGATTTGAAATCCATGGATTTTACACAGGGTGCCAGCACAATCACGCAGCAGCTGGTCAAGAACAATGTGTTATCCGAACAGTGGGAAAGCGAAAATACCGGAGATATCTCCAAAATTGAAAAAATGGAGCGGCAGGTGCAGCGAAAAATACAGGAAATGTATATCGCTGTGGAATTGGAGAAGAAAGTCGATGATAAGGACTGGATTCTTGAAAACTATCTCAATTCCATTAACCTCGGAAATAATACGTTAGGTGTTCAGGCAGCTGCAGAGCGTTACTTTGGCAAAGATGTGTCGGATCTTACGTTGTCGGAGTGTGCAGTTATTGCCGGAATTACGAAAAATCCGTCCGGATATAATCCGATTCTCTACCCGGAACAAAATGCGAAGCGCCGCAAGATGGTTTTAGATGCGATGCTAAAGCAGGGATACATCACACAGAAGCAGTATGATGAGGCTATGGCGGATGATGTTTATGACCGCATTTCGGAGCATAACAGTGGATTCGAGACTTCCATGAACAGTTATTTTGTCGATTCGGTAATCGATGATGTGTTTAATGATCTCGTAAAGGTAAAGGGCTATTCTGAAAGTGATGCGTATAAAGCAATCTATCAGGGAGGATTGACAATCAAATCCACGCAGAATCTGGACATTCAGAAAATCTGTGATGAGGAGGTTGCAAACGCAAGCAACTATGAAGTGGGAACAAAATATTCCTTTATCCTTTCTTTTCAGGTAAAGAAGGCGGATGGAAGCTTTCAAACATACACGAATCAGACAATGCTTTCTTATTATAAAGCAAAGAATAAGAACCAGGATTATTCCATCAATTACAGCTCAGAGGAAGCCTGTCGGGATGCAATTGCAGAGTATGAAAAGGATGTCCTTGAAAAAGGGGACAAGCTGGTAGATAATTCCGAATATATATTTATCACAGCACAGCCACAGGTGGCCATGACGATTATGGATCAGAGTACCGGAGAGGTACAGGCGATTGTCGGTGGACGCGGTGATAAAGCAGGAAACCGAACTTGGAACCGTGCCACAAAGACGACGCGCCAGCCGGGCTCGACATTCAAGATTATCGCATGTTATGCACCGGCTTTGGATGCAGGCGGAATGACATTGGCATCCGTGGAGGATGATGCGCCATTTACGGTAGGAACCAAGACATACAATAATTACGATCACACATATAAGGGATTTACCAATCTTCGTACAGCAATTACGCGTTCCATGAACATTGTTACTGTAAAAACATTGCAGGACATTGGTGTGGATCTCGGATATCAGTATGCGGAAGATTTTGGATTTACGACTTTGGATGAAAACGACAAGAATCTTGGCATTTCGCTGGGGGGGCTGACAAAAGGCGTCACCAATCTGGAATTGACAAGCGCTTATGCAGCAATCGCCAATCAGGGAGAATATATTGCACCGAGCTTTTACACACAGGTGCTCGATCATGACGGAAATATAATTTTGGATAATACCAAGACAAAGGAACGCCGCCGTGTTGTAAAAGAAGAGACGGCATGGCTTCTTACAGATGCGATGAAAGATGTTATGACAGCCGGAACCGGAACCCGTGCCTATTTTGGAAATGGGATGGCGCAGGCCGGAAAATCCGGTACGACAACCAGCAATCGTGATGCACTGTTTGCCGGATATACACCGTATTATACCTGTGTGGTATGGGGCGGTTATGATGACAACTCCAAGCAGATGGGTGGAGCAGGAACTTCTTATCCAAAGAATTTGTGGCGTTCGGTTATGAAACGTGTGCATGAAAATCTTGAGAGCAAGGATTTTGAAAAGCCAAAAGGAATTACGCAGGCTACTGTATGTTCAAAATCCGGACTTCTTCCGAAAGATGGCGTTTGTGAAAATGATCCGAGAGGATCTTTGAAATATACCGAATATTTTGCATCAGGTACTGCACCGAAAGAAGAATGTGATCATCATGAAGCACTCTCTATCTGTAAAGTATCCGGAGAAATCGCAGGACCGTATTGTCCGGAAAGAGATATTCAGACAAAGGTGTTTATCGTAGGAGCTGCGCAAGGATCGGCAGATTATCCGTATTGTGCAAGTGAGGCATTTATGCACAAGACCTGTTCGGTTCATGATGAAAATTACACACCGGGTGAGGAAGAACCGGAGAATCCTTCGAATGAAGATCCAGCAGATGGTGAAAATGAGGATGCACAGACACCGGAAGAGGGAGAGGATACTCCGGCCGATGAACCGGAGGAATTAGATCCATCGCTTACAGCATTTGGTATCTGGAGATGGATAATGGCATTCCACCGATGAGAATCACAAGGAGAACGATGAGATATGGAAATGACAGCCAATGGATATCGCGTTGTCTATGAAGGCGGAGAGGGTGAGATTGTAGAAAAAAAATCACGCTTTATCGCAACGGTACGACCGGTAGAAACAGAAGAGGAAGCGGTAGCTTTTATCAATGAGATGAAAAAGAAATATTGGGATGCAAGACACAATTGTTCTGCATTTGTCATTGGAAGCCGGCAGGAAGTTACCCGTTGTTCCGATGATGGAGAACCGGCGCAGACTGCGGGGCGTCCGATGTTGGATGTATTGCTTCGGGAGGGCATTACCAATGTAGCTGTTGTAGTGACCAGATATTTTGGTGGAGTACTGCTTGGCACAGGAGGACTGGTACGGGCGTATCAGTCTGCTACCCAGGCAGGCCTTGCGGCCAGCAAAATAATTGAGAAGTGTCTGGGAAAGAAATTGATCATTCATACGGATTATAATGGACTTGGAAAGTTACAGTATCTGTTCGGACAGCAGAAGACAGCTATTCTGGATACGGAGTATGCTGCGGATGTGGTTTTGACCATTCTTGTTCCGGTGGAGCAGAAAGACTTCTTATATAAAGAAATCACAGAACAGACCAATGGAACCGCACAAATGGAGTGGGGGGAAGATGCAGTATATGCGTTAATTGACAAAACTGTTCAAATTTTTTAAAAAATTTAAAAATAAGTGTTGACACAAGGTATCTATGTATGTATAATAGCTATTGTTGAAACAACACATTGGCCCATCGCCAAATGGTAAGGCAACGGACTCTGACTCCGTCATTTCAAGGTTCGAATCCTTGTGGGCCAGCTTTTAAGAACTTCGTTGGAAGTTCTTTTTTTTTACAATCATGCAGGGAGGGCACAAATGTATAGTTTTGACAGCAGAATTCGTTATAGTGAAGTGGATTCCAAAGGAACACTGAATTGGCTTGCACTGATGGATTATTTTCAGGATTGCAGTGTGTTTCATTCGGAAAGTCTGCACATTGGAGTAGATTATCTGGCGAATCATCATCTGGCGTGGGTACTTTCATCCTGGCAGATCTGTCTGAACCGCATGCCGAAGCTTGCAGATATGGTAACGACACAGACCTGGGCATATGGAATGAAGAGCTTTTATGGAATGCGTAATTTTGTGATGAACGACGCAAATGGGGAACGGCTGGCATATGCAAATTCCATCTGGGTTCTGATGGATACACAAAAAGGACGCCCGACAAAAGTGCCGCAGGAGATGGTGGACTTGTATGGACTGGAGCCGCAGCTTCCGATGGATTGCAGTACACGCAAGATTGAAGTGCCGGAAGAGTATGAAGAAAAGGAGCCGTTTGTTGTTCCTCCTTATTTTATAGACACGAATCACCATATGAACAACAGCCGCTATGTACAGGTGGCGCTTTCGTATCTTCCGGAAGATTTCACGTTTGAAGAAATCCGGGTGGAATATAAGAAAGAGGCGGTCGTAAAAGATATTATGATTCCCCGCGTGAGCCGGATGCAGGACAAGACCATTGTTACCCTGTGCGGAGAAAACGGACGTGCATATGCTGTGATTGCGTTTTTACATAATCGTTGATAGAATGAAAACAGAAATTTTGAATTATTACAATCGGTAAAAAATCAGAGAACGGAGTAGAGAATGAAATTAGGAGAATATCAGGAATTATACTATGTGAAAAAAGTGGATTTCGGCGTATATCTTGCGGAAAATCTGACAAGTGAGACACATGTGCTTTTGCCGGCAAAACAGGTACCGGAAGATGCAAAAGCCGGAGATAAGATTCGTGTGTTTTTGTATAAGGATTCCAAAGACCGTCTGATTGCAACTACGAATACACCAAAACTCACACTTGGGGGTTATGCACCTCTTGTTGTCAAAGAAGTGGGCAAAATCGGAGCGTTTCTTGACTGGGGACTGGAAAAGGATCTGTTTCTTCCATATAAAGAGATGACCAGTCATGTGGAAGCGGGAGATGAAGTGCTTGTTACATTATATATTGATAAAAGTACCCGGCTTTGTGCAAGCATGAAGGGACTGTATGATCTGCTTTCCAAGGACTCTCCATATAAAAAGGATGAGACAGTTACAGGACGTGTATATGAATTTTCCGACAATTTTGGAACGTTCGTGGCAGTAGATGATCAGTATTCCGCGCGTATTCCGGTTTCAGAGGACCATAGTTTTCTGAAAGTGGGAGATGTTATTGAGGCAAAGATTACAGCTGTCAAGCCAGATGGAAAGCTTGACCTGACACTTCGTGAAAAAGCCTATATCCAGATGGATGCTGATGCGCAGAAGATCTTAGAACTTTTAGATTCCTATGCGGGAGTACTTCCTTTTTCAGAGAAGGCAAGCCCGGAAGTGATCAAACGTGAGACAGGATTGAGTAAGGCTGCATTCAAACGTGCAATTGGTCGTTTGTATAAAGAAAGAAAAATTACATTAGATGGTGGAAAAATCCGGAAAAATTAAGTATAATGACGGCATAAGCCTATGATAGGGCAAATTTAAATGGACGGATGTCCTTATGAATCAGGAGGAAAACAAAATGAAGAATGTAATCAGTACAGATAAGGCTCCGGCTGCAATCGGACCATATTCACAGGCAATTGAGGTAAATGGAATGGTATACACTTCCGGAATCATCCCGGTAGTTCCAGCAACAGGAGAAATTCCTGAGGGATCTGTGGCACAGGCAAAGCAGGCGTTTGAAAACTTGTCAAATCTGTTAGAGGCAGCAGGAACAAGCATGGATAAAGTTGTTAAGACAACCGTATTTATTAAAGAAATGAACGACTTCGGTGCAATCAATGAAGTGTATGCTGAGTTTTTCCCGGCACCATTTCCATCCAGAAGCTGTGTAGAAGTAGCAAGACTTCCAAAAGATGTTATGCTTGAGATCGAAGCGATTGCAACGAAATAAAAATGATATGATGGTCAAAAGGTCTTTTGACCCTTTAATCATAAAAATACGTAACAAAAAAGTGTGCAAATATGCACACTTTTTTGTTGTTTGTAATACTTTTGAAACAAATACGGATTTTTAAACAGAAATGTCAATATTTCCGCCTAAGTTTGGGTATACGGAATTTTCCATCATCCTGGTAATTCCGTCACTCATTGTGGCATTCATGTCCAATGCATTGTCCAACATCTTCATGCTTACAGACTGCGTAAGGGAAGAAGTATCGGAAAATTGCAGGGCACTGAGTGCAGAACTGACATTTGTGATATCCATTGGTAATACCTCCTGCAATCATTTTGTATTTCTTAATATTATTTCATAAAAAATTAAAAAAATCAAGGGAAAATAGTCCTATGGTACTAGGTGCGGACTTGACACATACAGGGGGCTTTGCTATAATAGCACCGTAACATTTGTAATAAATTCGTAACAAACGATAGTTCGTTAAAAGAAACTTACAAATTGGAGGAGAAAATGAAACGTAAAACGTTAACAAAATTGACAGCATGTGGTTTAGTTGGGGCGCTGACCGTTGGCAATTTTACCATTGGGGTTGATGCAGCACCTACTGCAGGCATTACCAGTTATACTACAAACATTGTGACATCGTCGGTATTACCGACCGCAGGTATCTCACTTGCCATGAGCGAGTGTGCAGCAACTGTTGAAGATGAAGCTGTTGTTGCAAGCGCACAACCAGAAGTAAAGGAAAATGAGGCACCGGTTGTAGCATCTGAGTATGCAGATATTGCTGTATCGACAGCTGATAATTTTGTATATATTCGAAAGAAAGCATCTGCAGAGAGTAAAGCTCTTGGAAAGTTATATGCAAATAATGTTGGAACAGTCCTTTCTAAGAAGGGCGACTGGTACAAGATCAAATCTGGATCTGTTACCGGATATGTAAGCAGTGATTATGTAAAAGTCGGTGATGAGAAGCTGGCAAAGAAAGCTGGCCGCAGAGTGGCACTCGTCAAGACGGAGACATTAAAGGTTCGTACGAAGGCTTCTAAGAAAGCTGAAGTCATCGGTCTTGTTCCGGGAGGAGACGATCTTACCGTTGTAGATGAGTCACTCGACGGATGGGTTGGAGTTTCCACAGAAGATGGAGACGGATATGTATCTTCTGATTATGTGTCTTTATCAACAGAGTACACATATGCAGAGTCGAATGCAGAAGAAAAAGCAAGATTGAAGAAAGAAGAAGAGGAACGTAAGGCAGCAGATGCCGCCGCAGCAGCAAGCGAGCAGGAGAATGCAACAAATAGTTCTTCCAACAGCTCATCAAGCAGTAGTTCTTCATCTAGTTCATCATCAAGCAATAGTTCTTCAGATCGTTCATACTCTGCACCAAGCGGATCAAACGGTTCAGCAGTTGCAAACTATGCTTGCCAGTTTGTTGGAAACCCATATGTGTATGGTGGCACAAGCTTAACAAATGGAACAGATTGTTCTGGATTTGTTATGTCAGTATATGCGAAGTTTGGCGTAAGCCTTCCACACAGCTCAAGTGCTTTGAGAAGTGTAGGATATGGTGTAAGTACTTCCGAGATGCAGCCGGGTGACATTGTATGTTACAGTGGACACGTGGCAATCTACATTGGAAATAACACAATTGTACATGCTAGTAACGCAAGAGATGGTATCAAACTTACCTCTCCGGCAAACTACAGAACAATTCTTGCTGTAAGAAGAATTTTCTAAAATGAATAAGAAATGATTATGAGGCTGTAGCGCATTACGCTGCAGCCTCTTTAATTTTCTATAAAGATATAGGCCAATCCATTGACACGAAAGATAGAAAGAAGGTACTATAAAAGATACAGGAAATATAAGGTATAAAAGGATTTTTGAAAAATACGGAGGAATATATCATTGAAGATAAAGAACGTGAAATGGATAGGAGCAGGAATATTTGCGGCCTCTTTGCTGGCATTGGCGGCGCAGCCACAGAAAGTGCATGCCGAGGAACAACTCGATGGTGTTATGGGACAGAGTATAGAGGATGAAATGGATGTTGTTTCTGCACAGAACGAACTAAACCAGCAGATATTGAAAAATGCCACATCACAACTGACGTTAGATCATATGCCGATGCGGGGAGCATCTACCTATACGCAGGCTTTTTTGAACGCTTCATTCACATCGGTCAGCGATTATACGAACGGAACATATTATCATAAGTCGGATTTGGAAGATTGTGAGTTATTTAATGGAATTGATGTGTCGTGGTGGCAGGCAGATGCAACATTGACAAAAAAGTATCCAAAGGATAGGAGCAAATGGACAAAAACGGGAATCGACTGGTCAAAAGCGCATGATAGTGGGATTGATTTTGCATTTGTAAGGGTTGCTTCACGAGACACGGCAGATGGATCTATTTACACAGATACAACAGCAGATTCGCATATTCAGACGGCAATCGCTAATGATGTGAATGTCGGACTCTACATTTTCTCACAGGCTGTAACAAATGATGAAGCAGTCGAGGAAGCGGAATATGTTCTTGATCTGGTGGATCAGTATAACTGGGATGTGACCATGCCAATCGTTATGGATCGGGAAGCAGGAAGAACCAGTAAAAAACTGAAAGCGGGAACACTTTCAAAAGCAAAAGAGACTGCAGTATGTCAGGCTTTTGCGGATACAATCACAGATGCCGGATATGAAGCCTGTGTTTATGCATCTTATTCCTGGATCCGGAATTATATTAATACGGATGAACTTAGTGATTGCGGTTTATGGATTGCGAGATATAACAATACAACAACTAGCAATTCCAAATCAGGAACACCTTATGCGGATGTAGCATTTGATTATGATTTCTGGCAATATTCGTCCAGTGGGAAAGTGGATGGGTATGCAAAGAACCTGGATGTGGATTACTGGTATAAGGACATGAGTGACAAAACGACTGGCTTGCGGATGAAATCCAATACGGCAAATTCGATTACACTCAGCTGGGATGATACAAGCGATGTACAAAAGTATCGCGTATATCGTTACGATAGTGAAAGCGGATCTTACAAATATATTAAATCGGTTACGGGGACAAGTTACACGGATTCGAATCTTACAGCTGGACAGACATATCAATATAAGGTAAGAGGACAGTGGACACTTGGAGGAACCGATTATTACAGTGGTTATTCTAATGTTCTTTCGGCAGTAACTCTTCCGGAACAGGTAAAGAACGTGATTGCAAAAGCAGGAAAGGATCAGGTGGTTCTGCAGTGGGATGCACTCGACGGAGTAGATGGCTATCGTATTTTTCAATATGACGAGGACACACAGCAGTATGTGAAAATCGCAGATGTAAAGAACGACACAACGGATTATACGGTGGAAGGTTTGGCAGCAAACACGGAATACAAATATAAAATTCGTGCCTATAAGCAGGTAAATGCAGTTGATTACTGGGGCGAATATTCAGAGGAAGTGAGTGCAAAAACACAGGCAAAGACATTGGAAAAAGTTCAGGGACTCATTGTGGAAACGATTTCTGCAACATCACTTGAACTGAGCTGGGATCCGGTAGAAGGCGCCGACGGATATTGCATTTATCGTCTGAATGCTTCGACAGGAAAATATGAAAAGATTAAGACAGTAAAGGGAGAGGATACGGTTCAATATAAGAATGGAAGCCTTTCAAGTGCTGTAAAATATACATATAAAGTGCGCGCATATGCAAACAGCAATGGAACGAATGTATATGGTGCGTACTCTGCAACAAAGAGCGCAGAGACGAAACCTGCGCAGATAAAAGGATTAAAGCTTACAACAAAAAGTTCTTCGATTACGTTGAAGTGGAAAAAACAAAGCAATGTGACTGGATATCAGATTTACCGCTATAATGCATCAACGGGGAAATATGAAAAAATAAAGACCATGAAAGGTGCATCAACGGTAACATATACAAATAAAGGCCGGAAGAAGGGAACAACATACAAATATAAAGTTCGCGCATATAAGAAAAGCGGAGCGAAGAATACATATGGAAGCTTTTCAGCAGTAACGAAGATAACAGTAAAATAGAAATGGAGATACAAAGGAGTTTATGAAGAAGTTCAAAAGAAGAATTGTGGCAGTTGCACTTATTGTTGGAATGTTGTTGTCACTGAATCAGACAACTGTTTATGCAAAAACAAATGCATATGAGAAACCAATTGTAATTGTTTTAGACCCGGGACATGGGGGACATGATGGAGGTGCGACACGTTGCTGGGGAGGTCACTGGTATCGTGAAAAAACGTTGAATCTTGCAATTGCCAAGGCGTGTAAAGCAGAACTGGAAAAGTATTCCGGCGTGAAAGTATATCTGACACGTTCGAATGATTTTTTTGTATCCCTGGGAGGAAGAGTGCAGTTCGCAAAAAACAGAAATGCAGATCTGTTTGTTGCACTGCATAACAATTCTTCGATAAATGGCAGAACAAATGGTGCAAGTGTTTATTATCCAAACATGAGTTACCGGTCTCAGGTTGGAAAAAACGGAAAGGATGCAGCATCTTATATTCAAAGAGAACTGGTTGCGTTGGGAATAAAAAATAATGGAACACATATACGCAATACGGAAAATGGAGGTAAATATCCAAACAAAAGTAAAAGCGATTATTATAGTGTCATTCGCCAGAGTAAAATGTGCGGATTTCCGGGACTGATCGTGGAACATGCATTTGTGAGTAATTTTTCTGATTGTTCTAAATTTTTCAGTTCGGCGGATAAGCTGAAAAAGCTTGGAAAAGCTGATGCAAAAGGAATTGCAAAATATTATGGTCTTGTTGAAAAAGATACACCGGTGCTGACAAGTGCACAAGCCGATGAGGATGGTAATGTACAACTTCAATGGGATGTTATGGATGAAATGGATGGATATCGTATATATCGTAGAGCGCAGGGAGGCTCTTCTTACACAAAGATTGTAACAATAATGGATGAATCGGAAACCGACTACGTGGATGAAACAACGAAAAAAGGTACTACCTATTATTATATGATCGCAGGTTACCATAATGGACGAAAGAAAGTAACCTACACAGATACATCCAACATAGTAAAAGTTGCTGCATTGGAAGCTTTATATACACCACAAAATCTGAAGGTGACTGCGGAACAGGGAGTTGTTCAGATTACATGGGAAGCTACGGAACACACAGATGGCTATATTATTGAACGGAAAACTGCAAATGATGCAGATTATCAGACAATAGCGAAGGTATCAGGAGCTGGTACTACAAGTTATACACAGGAAAATGATGTTGCAACCGCAGATTATCGTATTTGCTCTTACAGAAAATATGGAAAGAAAATATATCAAAGTGAATTTTCAGAAGTTGTTTCTTATCAGCAGCAGTAAAAGGTTGTATTAAAAAGTTTGCCAACAGATAAAACGTAAAAAGCAAAATGCACAAAAAATAGGCAGAGAACATACGTTCCTGGGGAATATGGGGAAAACATGTGGAAAAGTTATCCACAATATTTCCTCGAAAAATGCCATAAAATGAAGTTATACACGGAGTTATACACGTTATCCACATTTTGGACCCTATTTCTTTGTGCTTTTTTTGTTGAAAAATAAACAGCTGTTTTGTATACATATCATAAAATTTGACGGATTTTGTCAAAAAACCGAAAAACTATTGACTTTCTTAATGTAAAATAATGGATAAAAATGGATGAAATTGTCGCACAAAATCGGGTAATAGGAAAAATTATGCGAGTTGCCAAATCTATACAAGTTTGATATACTATGAAAGCTATGATTAAAACAATTGATTTTGCGGGAATTGTGTTGGACAATTATTCTGTTCGTGAGACCATCATGAATGTGGAAAAGAATATGTCCGATCAAGGTTTTCATACAATTGAGGAAGTGAATATGGATACACTGATGCAGGCAGAGACCGATGAAGTTATCAAAGAGGCTTTGCAGATAGTAGAACATACCGTGATTGCGGAGGCTGGAATTTTGGATGCTGTGGGGGCAGGGTCATACCAGCGACGTCATGAAATCGAACATCATGATTTTTTTTATGAACTGATGAAGCGGATTGAGCGCAATCATAAGACAATGTTTGTCATTGGTGATTCGATGGAGCGGGTAGAACAGATGTGTGAGCTGATTTCGGATCGTTATCCGAAATGCGAGATCGTGGGGAGGGAAGCATTGGATGAATGTACAGGTGCGACAGACGCGGTTGTCAATGAGATGAATGCGGTGGCGCCTGATGTCATTCTTAGCATTATTCCAAGTCCGCAACAGGAGCGTTTCCTCATGGAGAATCGGGAAAAAATATCTGCAGAGTTGTGGTATGGAATTGGAAAAATCGAGCTTGGGAAGGCGAGAAGCCGTCTGGCTTTAAAAATTCGTAAGCTTGTTCGCACCCATATACTTGAAAAACAGTTGATTCGACACAATGACGAACAGGAAACAAAACAGAATGAAAATGAGTGATTTATGCTATTTGTTCAATATTTATAGTACAAAATAACTAAGTTACGAAATGATAAAAAGAGGAAATGCATGAAAAATGTACATTTCCTCTTTATTTTTTTGTCGATATGCATTAAAATAATATGAGATGTTTATGCAAAAAGCAAACTTTGGGGGAGAAGGAGAGAAAAACTATGATTTCCAATCAAATACTTCAAAACACAATTGATGGGTTAAAAGGTATAACACGAACCGACCTCTGCGTAATCGATGTGGAGGGAAAAATACTTGCTGCAACATTTCCGGATGCGGAGCAGTTTATTACACCAGCACAGGCATTTGTAGGATCCCCGGCAGATAGTCAGGTGGTTAACGGATGTCAGTTTTTCAAGGTGTTTGACGATCACCAGTTAGAGTATATTCTCCTCGCTTGTGGGGACAGTGAGGATGTATACATGATTGGTAAGATTGCAAGTTTTCAGATTCAGAATCTTCTTGTTGCGTACAAAGAACGCTTTGACAAGGATAATTTTATTAAAAATCTGATTTTGGATAATTTGCTTTTGGTAGATATCTACAATCGTGCAAAGAAGCTCCATATTGAAACCGAGGTGCGCAGGGTTGTTTTCCTGGTGGAGACCAATCGGGAGAAGGATGGTAATGAATTGGAGAAGATTCGTGGTCTCTTCGGCGGAAAGTCCAAGGATTTTGTTACAGCGGTAGATGAGAAGAATATTATCGTTGTCAAGGAACTGACCGAGAATGAGACGTATGATGATTTGAATAAGACAGCAGATGTTATTATCAACTTATTTAAATCGGATGCAAATTGTAACATTCATATTGCATATGGAACAATTGTCAATGAGTTAAAAGAAGTATCACGTTCGTATAAAGAGGCACGTATGGCTCTCGACGTAGGCAAGATTTTCTTTGAGGATCAGGATGTGATCGCCTATTCCCAGCTTGGAATCGGTCGTCTGATTTATCAGCTTCCAATTCCTCTTTGTAAAATGTTCATTAAAGAAATTTTTGGTGGGAAATCACCAGATGATTTTGATGAAGAAATTCTGACTACGATTAACAAATTTTTCGAGAATAACTTGAATGTTTCTGAGACATCCAGACAATTATATATTCATAGAAATACACTTGTATATCGTTTGGATAAGTTACAGAAAAGTACCGGACTTGACCTTCGGATTTTTGAAGATGCAATCACATTTAAGATTGCGCTCATGGTAGTTAAGTACATGAAATATATGGAGACATTAGACTACTAAAAGGAGAAAAAATGATTAAACTGGAACATGTCAGCAAATCTTATGCGGCAGGGATTCCTGCATTGAATGATGTAAACCTGGAAATTGAAGATGGCGAGTTTGTTTTTGTCGTGGGAGACAGTGGATCCGGCAAATCGACATTGATCAAACTGCTTTTAAAAGAATTGGAACCGACAGAGGGAACCATTCTTGTAGATGGAAAGAATCTTGGAAAAGTGAGACATAAACAGATACCGAAGTATCGACGTAATATTGGCGTTGTATTTCAGGATTTCCGTTTGCTAAAGGATCGTAATGTATATGATAATGTAGCATTTGCACAGAAAGTTGTTGGAGAGACAAACAGTCATATCCGCAAGAAAGTGCCAATGATGTTATCTATGGTCGGACTGGCGGCGAAGTATCGCTCGTTTCCAAAGCAGTTGTCAGGAGGAGAACAGCAACGTGTAGCAATTGCACGGGCACTGATTAATGAACCGGATATATTACTTGCAGATGAGCCAACCGGTAATCTGGATAATAATAATGCATGGGAAATCATGAAACTGCTGGAAGAAATCAATAACAAGGGAACTACAGTACTTGTGGTTACGCATAACCTTGAAATTGTCAAAGTTATGAAAAAGAGGGTCATAACGGTTAAGAAAGGTACTATTGTCAGCGATAGTAAGCAGGGTGATGATTACGATGAGAATTAATACATTTTTTTATTCCATCAAGCAGGGAATTAAGAATATATGGCGTAATAAGATGTTTTCGCTTGCATCGATTGCTACGATGGCAGCCTGTATTTTTATGTTCGGCCTTTTTTACATTATTATAACGAATTTTACATCTACCGTGCATTCAATCGAAAAAGGTGTTTCTGTTACAGTCTTTTTTGATAAAGGACTCGATGATATAGATATCCGGGCGATTGGAGATAAAATTGGCAAGCGTGCAGAAGTGCGCAAGATGGAATATGTATCCGCGGAAGAAGCATGGAAAGAGTATAAGAAAGTATATTTTCAGGGCAAAGAAGAACTGGCAAAGGGATTTACCGACAACCCGCTTGCCAATTCCGCACATTATCAGATCTACCTGAATGATGTATCCATGCAGAATTCTCTTGTAAAGTATCTGCAGTCACTCACGGGAGTGCGCGAAGTAAAAGAGTCTGCGAAAGTAGCGAATACACTGACGGATTTCAATCATTTACTCGGATATGTATCCGGTGGAATCATTATTATTCTGCTTGGTGTCGCGATTTTTTTGATCAGCAATACGGTTACCGTTGGTATTGCAGTACGACGCGAAGAGATTGGAATTATGAAATTGATCGGCGCGACGGATTATCTTGTCCGGGCACCATTCGTGGTGGAAGGTATGGTAATCGGAATGATCGGTGCAGCAATTCCGTTGATTTTGTTATATTTTATGTACCAGAAGATTATAGTATATATTGCGGAGAAGTTTAACTTTATTGGTGCTATGATCAATTTTGTCTCTGTGCACACCGTGTTTAAGACACTGGTTCCAGTGGCAATCATACTGGGTGCGGGTATCGGTTTCTTAGGAAGCCGGCTGACAATTCGCAAGCATCTGAAAGTGTAGATATAATGAATTATGAACCCCATGCAAGATTGGATGATTTTGCATGGGGCTTCTTAGAAGTAAAGGAGATTTTATCATGGAAGAGAATCAAAAGAAACGATCCGGATTTGGATCGGGAATGTTTGTTGGATTTTTGCTTGGTATATTGTTGCTCGGTATTGGAGTAACGTTTGGGGTTCATGTGTATACGACAAGTACGAATCAGTATCTTGTGATTTCACCATCCGGAGTGAAGAAGACAGCAGAAAGCAATATCCTCACGAATAAAACGGTGAAAAAAATTGATGAACTTATGAGCTACATAGATTTGTATTACAATGACGACTATGATGAAGATGATATTCGTAATGCGATTTATGCAGGAACATTAGAGGGACTCGGGGATCCGTATTCTGTGTATTATACGGCAGATGAATATAAAGATATGCAGATTAACACAAGCGGTAAATATTATGGAATTGGGGCGGCGCTCGGACAGGATGCAAAGACAAAGGAAGTTACCATCAGCAAAGTGTATGAAGGTACACCGGCAGAAGAGGCAGGGCTAAGAGATGGTGATCAGATTGTAAAAGTCAATGATACGGTGTCTACCAGTGAAGAACTGTCAGATCTGGTGCAGAAAATTCGTGGAGAAGAAGGAACGACAGTTCATTTAAAAATTTATCGTGCATCTACGAAAAAAACATTTGAGGTCGACGTGGAGCGTAAAAATGTGGAACTTCCAAGTATTACCTCAAAAATGCTGGATGGTGGCATTGGATATATTCAGATCAGTGAATTCCAAAGTAAAACAGATGAGCAGTTTAAGTCCGCACTGGCGGATCTGAAAAAGCAGGGAATGAAATCACTGATTGTCGATGTGCGAAGCAATCCGGGCGGATTGATTACTGCAGCTTCTAATATTCTTGACCAGATTCTTCCGGAAGGAACGGTCGTCTATACCGAGGATAAGTATGGAAAGCGTGAGGATTACACTTCGGACAGCAATTGCATAGATTGCCCGATTGCAGTATTGGTAAATGAAAACAGTGCAAGTGCATCGGAAATTTTTGCAGGTGCGATCAAAGATTACAATTATGGAACACTGATCGGAACAAAGACATTTGGAAAAGGCATTGTGCAGACTGTATTTCCACTGGAAGACGGTGATGCGGTGAAGATTACGACGGCAAAATATTATACACCAAAGGGAAACTATATTCATGGAGCCGGCATTGAACCAGATATTAATCTTACATACAAATATTCCGGTCCGGAGGATGAGACTTACGATATGAAATATGATAATCAGGTGCAGAAGGCAATCGAAGTGCTTACTGATGAAATGAAATAGGGAGATTGCTACAAGGAATTTTAGTTGCCATAATATATAAAAATAGATACAATAGAGATACAGTTAAATAAAAGAAAGAGGTGATTCTGTGGTAGAACTGGATAATTTCAAGAGCCAGCTGCAAAGCTACAAGGCTCCACTGCAGGAAGTGAGGGATTCACTTTGACTTAGCAGGCAAAGAACAGAATATTCAGGAGCTGGAACGCGAAATGGAAGCTCCGGATTTCTGGAATGACCCTGTGGTATCCCAGGAAAAGATGAAAAAACTGAAAAGTCTCAAAAATGATGTTGCAACTTACAAAGAACTTGCACAGCAGTATGAAGACATTGAGACAATGATCGAGATGGGATACGAAGAAAATGATCCGGAACTTGTGCCGGAGATTGAACAGATGCTTCAGGAATTTATTCAGACATATGAGGCAATCCGAATGAAGACGTTATTGTCGGGTGAATATGATGCGAACAATGCAATTCTTTCTCTTCATGCAGGAGCCGGTGGAACAGAGTCCTGCGACTGGGCGGCAATGCTGTTTCGTATGTATTCGCGCTGGGCAGATAAGAAAGGGTTCAGTCTTGAGGTGTTAGATTCTCTGGATGGAGATGAAGCCGGAATCAAATCCATTACATTTCAGGTGAATGGAGAGAATGCATACGGTTATTTGAAATCAGAAAAAGGCGTGCATCGTCTGGTACGCATTTCGCCGTTTAATGCGGCCGGAAAGCGACAGACTTCGTTTGTTTCCTGCGATGTAATGCCGGAGATTGAAGAGGATGTGGATATTGAAATAAAGGACGAAGATATTCGAATTGACACATATCGGTCAAGCGGAGCCGGTGGTCAGCATATCAATAAGACATCTTCCGCGATTCGAATTACACATTTTCCGACAGGAATTGTGGTACAGTGTCAGAATGAACGTTCGCAGCATATGAATAAAGACAAAGCCATGCAGATGCTGAAGGCAAAGCTGTATTTGCTTAAACAGGAAGAAAATGCAGCGAAAGCAGCAGGAATCCGTGGTGAAGTTACAGAAATTGGCTGGGGTAATCAGATCCGTTCCTATGTTATGCAGCCGTATACGATGGTAAAAGATCATCGGACTGGTGTAGAAAGCGGAAATGTGGATGCTGTCATGGATGGTGCCATTGATCCATTTATCAACGGATACTTAAAGTGGCTGAGTCTTGGATGTCCAAAATCCATGGAGGATGAAAACGAATGATAACATTAGAAATCGGTTTTGGCGTATTCGTGGGACTTGGTGTTTTCGCAGGGATTGTTGTGCTTGGAGTTGCAGGAGGTTTGACGATACGGAATAAACTGAGAAATGTATCCAGGCAGTTGTTTGGCACCGAATCAATTGTGGATGGCTTAAGTAAGCAGGCGGATATTGCGGCTGAGACACCGAAATCCGTGTCTGGCATGACCCGTCTGATGGAGCCACAGATTATGCGTGATTTTCCTGATTTTAACTGGTCGGAATTTAAGCACAAGGCAGAAAATATACTGACTTCTGCATTGCTTGCGATTTCGTCCGAACAGCCGGAGCGATTGGTGGATGCTTCGGATGATGTAAAAAATCAGGTGTCAAATATCATAGCGGATAATCAGACTGCACAGATAAAGGAAGTATATAATAATATCAAAATCCACCAGACGGAAATTTCAAATTACCGCAAAGATAAGGGGAATTGTATTATTGTCATTCAAAGCGCCGTGGAATATTATCATTACAAAGTAAGCGGCGATCATGTGACAGAGGGATCTAAAGAACGCAAGGTGCAGACAAAATACAATGTAGAATTGTTGTATGTGCAGGACGGGGAAGAAAAAGAATTTGATAATGCTTTTACCACGACCTGCCCACAGTGTGGAGCACCGGTACGCGGGCTTGGAAATATGATCTGTGAATATTGTGGAGCACATGTTGTGCCGATCAATACGAAAGTATGGTCTCTTCACAAATTGTATCAGGTCGATTATAATCATGTTTAACTAAGGCTAAGTTCATTTTAAGGAGGAGAAAATGGGAATTATTAAAGCAGTCAATCAGGCAATTGGAGGCGCTTTTGCGGACCAGTGGTTAGAGGTCTATGAAGCAGATAACATGGGAGATCAGACAGTCTTTTCCCGTGGTGTAAAGATTCGCCAGGGGGAAAACCGTAAAGGAACCGAAGATACCGTTACCAATGGTTCTATCATTCATGTATACGACAATCAGTTCATGTTGCTGGTGGATGGTGGTAAAATCGTAGATTATACTGCTGAACCGGGATATTACAAGGTAGACAATTCTTCGTTGCCGTCTTTGTTCAATGGACAGTTTGGTGATACATTAAAAGAATCGTTCAACCGTGTAAGATTTGGAGGACAGACACCGACAGCACAGAAGGTTTTCTTCATTAATCTGCAGGAAATCAAAGGAATCAAATTTGGAACAAGACAGCCGATTAACTATTTTGATACATTTTATAATGCGGAGTTGTTCCTGCGCGCACATGGTACATATTCCATTAAGATTGTGAATCCATTGCAGTTCTACGCAGAAGTAATTCCAAAGAACAAGGATCACGTTGAAATTACCGAGATCAACGAGCAGTACCTCTCAGAGTTCCTGGAGGCTTTACAGGCTGCAATCAATCAGATGTCAGCAGACGGCAACCGTATTTCGTTTGTATCCAGCAAAGCACGTGAACTCGGACAGTACATGGCTTCAATTCTGGATCAGGAATGGAACCAGATGCGAGGCATGGAGATTCAGGCAGTCGGCCTTACGATTTCTTATAATGAAGAGTCACAGAAACTTCTCAACATGAGAAACGAGGGTGCAATGCTTTCAGATCCTACTGTACGTGAAGGTTATGTACAGGGAGCAATGGCCCGCGGACTTGAAGCTGCCGGAAGCAATGCAAATGGGGCAATGGCTGGATTCATGGGAATGGGTATGGCAAGCAATGTTGGCGGTGGCATGATGGGAGCCGCTTCCAATACAAATATGGCACAGATGCAGATGCAGCAACAAATGCAGCAACAGCAGCAGATGGGCGC
Source organism: uncultured Lachnobacterium sp. (assembly GCA_900550545.1). Classification (GTDB taxonomy): domain Bacteria; phylum Bacillota; class Clostridia; order Lachnospirales; family Lachnospiraceae; genus Roseburia. Next base: position 25,283 of record URSS01000007.1, read on the forward strand.
AGCTCAACAGCCACAGCAGCCGGTAAACAATGCACAGCCGACTGCAGGAGCAGGAAGCTGGACTTGCAGCTGTGGACAGGTAAACAGTGGAAAGTTCTGCAGCGAATGTGGCAAACCGGCACCTTCTGCAGACTGGACCTGCAGTTGTGGACAGGTGAACAGTGGAAAGTTCTGCAGTAATTGTGGAAGCCCACGTCCATAAAAATGAAGATTGAGGGCACTTGCGAAAAGGCAGGTGTCCTTTTTTCTGTTCTTCCCCGGCCGGACGCACCTGGTTCTTGCTGGAAAATTTTTAGACAGAATTGCAGAAGTTGTGAAAGCCTTCCCCTGCCTCTATTTTCGTGTCCGGCTCACGTTTCGACACCAGCCCATATATGTCCGTCTCTCACAGATGCGCTCAGCATTTTTAGCCTGTCTAAGTGGTGGGGTTCAGAAATTTTAATGTACCCGCTCTCCATTATGTCGCTCATCGTAGAATTACATATGTTCATAGTAGAACGAGAGCGCAAATGCGACCCGCGGCTACGATATTCTTCACCGCCACCACTAAGACCGTCACAAAATACTTCGGACGTCATCTGTGAGAGACGGACATATATGGGCTGGTGTCGAAACTTGAACGGACAGGAATCATCGATGAGGCAGGGGAGGGTTTCTACAACTTCGTAATTCTTGATAACTTTTTCCAGCAAGAACCAGGTGCGTCCGGCCGGGGAAGAACAGAAAAAACCATGGGACACATGTCGCTGCGTGCAGGAAAGAAATTCATTTTTTCGGAAGGTGGGGCTTGCGTTCTCTGCTTTACTGTGATAAAATCTTTCGAGTGAGCACAAGTGTCGGTCATAGGCAGACAATACAAAGGAGGTAACAGATGGCAGAGAAGACATCTTTCTTCGTATTACGTGAAAAGGCTGTGCCTGAGGTACTGCTCAAAGTTGTAGAAGCAAAGCGGCTTTTGGACTCCGGTAAAGTAGAATCCGTGCAGGATGCTACCGAGGCGGTAGGAATCAGCCGAAGTTCCTTCTATAAGTACAAAGATGATATATTTCCATATCATGAGAATCAGAAAGGCAAGACAATCACAATGGTGATCCAGCTGGATGATGAGCCTGGGCTTTTGTCCATTGTTCTTAAAACGATTGCCGATTTTCATGCAAATATACTTACGATACATCAGAGTATTCCAGTCAATGGAATCGCATCTTTATCGCTTAGTATTGATGTGTTTCCGACGACGGGAAATGTGGAAGATATGAAGAATAGTATTGAGTCCGTACAGGGTATTCATTACGCAAAAATTTTAGCCAGGGAGTGAAAAAAATGAAGATAGCAGTTATGGGTTACGGTACCATCGGATCTGGTGTCGTAGATGTATTAAGAATCAACAAAGAAAAGATTGCACAGAGAGCAGGGGAGCCGGTCGAGGTAAAGTATATTCTTGACCTTCGTGATTTCCCGGGAGATCCAATGGAGGAACTGATTGTTCACGATTACAAGACAATCGTCAATGATCCGGAAATCGGAATCGTTGTAGAGACCATGGGAGGCGTTGAACCGGCCTATACATTTGTTAAGGAAATGCTTGAGGCAGGTAAGCAGGTCGCAACATCAAATAAGAATCTTGTTGCTGCCAAAGGTGCAGAACTGATCAAGATTGCAAGAAATCACAATGTGAACTTCCAGTTCGAGGCCAGTGTTGGTGGTGGTATCCCAATTATCCGACCACTCAACAAATGTCTTACCGCTGATGAGATTGAAGAAATTACCGGTATCTTAAATGGTACAACAAATTATATGCTGACAAAGATGGCAAAAGAAGGTGCTGACTTTGATGCGGTGTTAAAGGATGCACAGGACAAAGGATATGCGGAGAAGGATCCGACAGCGGATATCGAGGGACATGATCCGTGCCGTAAGATTGCAATTCTTACTTCATTGGTATGCGGTCAGCAGATTGATTTTGAAGATATTCACTGTGAAGGTATTACAAAAATCAGTGCAACAGATTTTAAATACGCAGAAGTTATGGATCGTTCTATTAAGCTTCTGGCATCCAGCCGAAAAGTTGGCGGAAGCTATTCCTGCATGGTAGCCCCATTCATGCTTTCAAAGGAACATCCGCTATGTGGAGTAAATGGTGTATTCAATGGAATCTTCGTACATGGAAACGTACTTGGTGATGCAATGTTCTACGGAAGTGGAGCGGGAAAACTCCCGACTGCAAGTGCGGTAGTGGCCGATGTTGTTGATATGGTAAAACATAAAAATACAAATATTTATATCGATTGGAAACCGGAAAAACTTGAAATTGTCGATTACAAAGACAGTCGTAACAGCTTCTTTGTACGTACTTCTTCTGATAAAGAAGCCGTTGCAAAGGCATTCGGTGAAGTTACATATGTAAGTGCCGGCATCGAGGGCGAAATCGGTTTTACAACTGGAGAGATGACGGAGGCTGAGTTTGAAAAATGTGCGGCTGAAATTAATCTGATCAATCGTATTCGTCTTGGATAAAACAAAAGGGCAGCAGTAGCGATGCGCTATTGCTACCCTTTCTTTAATACAAATAGTGTATGCAAATGCTGTAACTGCCAATGATTTGCAGGGAAATGGCAGTTCAGATGGGAGGAGGAAAATTTTATAAAAATCGGGGAAAAGTTTTTACAGATTTTATTTCCGCCGCGCTGTCCAGTGTGCGATGAGCTTCTTGAAACATCAGAGGTGCGAAATGATGAATGGATGCACAGAAAGTGCAGAAATAAACTGAAACCGGTAGGAGACAATGTATGCTATCATTGTGGACGACCGGTACGTGGAGAGAGACAGGAGTATTGTCACGACTGTACGCGGGGAATGCAACAAATACAAAACCCATATTGGAGAGGGAGACCTTTTTCTTATTATCAGCAGGGAAAAGCCTTATTTTTGTATCAGGATGAAGCGAAGCTCATGATGTATCGGTTTAAATATGGAAATCGAAGGACCTATGCAGAATTTTTTGCGGATGAAGTACAAAAACATTATGGCGACTGGATCAAAAGAATCGGAGTGGAAGCAGTAGTTCCGGTGCCGATGTACCACCGAAAAGAAAAACAGCGTGGCTATAATCAGGCGAGCGTATTTGCAAAGAAGATAGCGGAGTTTTTTGGACTGGCTTATGAGCCGGGAGCGGTCCGAAGGATTGTGGACACAAAGCCGCAGAAAGAGTTAAATGACGAGGAACGCAAAAATAACCTTAAAAATGCTTTTCAGGCGGAAAAATTTATAGTAAAATATAAGTATGTTTTATTGGTGGATGATATTTATACGACAGGTAGTACAGCGGAAGCTGTTGCAGGACAACTGGTAGCTGCCGGTGTAGAAAAAGTTTTTTTCCTGTCTGCATGTATCGGAAATGGTTATTAGGAGGAAGCAGGATGAATGTTACAAATTGCAGAAGCTGTGGACGGTTGTTTAATGTGATTGATGGGGAAAAGTTATGTCCGGAGTGTCAGAAAAAAATAGATGAACGTTTCAAAGATGTGAAGGAATATTTGCATGAGCACCCGGATGCTTCTGTGGAGGAACTTTCCAAGGAACTGAAGATTTCTGTGAAACAGATTATTCGCTGGATTCGCGAGGAAAGGCTTGTGCTTTCAAATCCTACAAGCACAGAGATTACCTGCGAATCTTGTGGAAAACCAATTTGCTCCGGACGTTTTTGTAAGAAATGCAAAACGAGAATTGCAACGGACCTGATGGGAGCTGTCAGCGGAAAATGGCAGGGAACGGTGCCGGGAGAAAATGGAACAAAAGAAAGTGATCGTATGCGATATTTAAAAAGATAGTGTCGAAATTGCTGGCAACCCCGGAATCCGGGGTTGTTTTTTAATGATTTCTTTGTATATTATGGGTTTGAAAAAAGATGCAGATGTGCTATAATAAAAAATAATGCGTAATTGTGTCCAAATATAAAATATAGGAAGGCATGAACCATATGATCAATGAAGATAGGGTAAAAGAACTGTACCGTATGGCGGTATATGATGCATGTGAAGATGAAAAATGCCAGCAGACAGGTAAATATTATATTAGCGATTATGTGGGAAAAGAAGTGATCAAAAGCTTTTTCTCAGGTACGATTGCATTTATTCTGCTGGTGGTTTTGTGGGGAATCGGAGATGTAAGTGCACTGATTGCTTTTATTAATAATGCAGATGTTATAGATTTGCTGATTCATATTGTTATGCTTTACGCAGGATTTATGGCAATCTACCTGTTTATTACTGCTGTTGTATATCGGGTTAGATATGACAAGAGAAGAAGAAAGTTGCATCAGTATGCAAAGCATGTAAATAAAGTACAGGAGATGTATCGGCGAGAAGATAAGTTGAAAGCATAGGGAGGCTTTATGACAAAATTATTAGAGATGAAGGATCAATTGATCCGCTTCTACAGTAAATATGAAAATTATTTGTTCCCAGTAGTGAAATTTGTCGTTGCGCTGGTCCTTTTTGCAACAATTAATCATGATCTTGGCTTTATGACAAAAATCAGTACCTGGCCGGTGGCTTTGGTTCTGGCTGTAGTCTGTGCATTGCTCCCTGTGAATACGATCATCTGGATTTCGGCACTGCTTGTACTGGCTGATATGTATGCATTATCTATGGAAGTAGCAGTGACTACCCTGATTTTGTTTGCAGCGTTGTTCTTTTTGTATTTTCGCTTTGCTCCCAAAGATGGAATCGCAGCAGTACTTACTCCGGTCTGTTTTAAATTCCGGATTCCATATGTGATGCCGGTTGCCTGCAGCCTTTTGCGCAACGCATATTCTGTGATTGCAATCGTCTGTGGTACAGTTGTATATTACTTTTTGGATGGCATTCATCAGAATGCGGCAACATTAATGAATGTAACTACAGAAAAGGATACTGCAGCACAGTCTAAGTTTGATATTTCAATCGGACAGTTACTGAATAATAAGGAAATGTTTTTAGTAATCGCTATTTTTGTTGTGGCAGCAATCGTGGTATACATTGTGCGCCGCATGGAAGTTGACCATGCCTGGACGCTTGCAATTATTTCCGGTGTACTGATTGAAGTTGCCGGCTTATTTGTAGGATTTATCGTTTTGAATATTTCTGGAAAGACCGTTGGGCTGTTAGTTGGAAGCATTATTTCTTTGCTGATTGGCTTTTTGATCCAGTTCCTTTTTATGAATCTGGATTATGCTCGTACGGAACGAGTTCAGTTTGAGGATGATGATTACTATTACTATGTGAAAGCAGTTCCGAAAAAGATGGTCGCAGTCAAGGAAGTGACGGTTAAGCATTTCGGAAATACAGCAAGTATGGGCAAACGCATTGACCATAGTAAGAGAAAGCTGACGGAAGAAGAGGAAGAAACCAGTCGCAAAGTGATTGCAAAGGAACTGGATATTGATGAGGACTTATTGAAATAGTCCGAAATAGTTATATAGTAGAAATCATTGTAATTAAGAAAGAAATAGGATAGAAAGGAGAGACGAATGCAAAATTTCAAAGGCATGCTTGCAGAATTTTATGATCAGGCATCGTTGTTACTTGGATTGCCGGATATTTCATTCTCTCCAATTGATTTTATAGAGATTTTAATTATCGCTTTTCTCTTTTATCATATTTTATTATGGATCAAAAGCACAAAAGCATGGAATCTGTTTAAGGGAATTATTGTAATTCTGCTTTTTGTTCTTGTTTCGGCTATTTTCCAGATGAACACTATTCTCTGGCTGGCGGAGCGAACGTTAAATGTTGGTTTGATCGCGCTTGTTATTATTTTTCAGCCGGAACTTCGTAAAGCATTGGAGAATCTTGGAGAAAAGAATTTCTTTGGCAAGGTATTTAATTTCTCAAAGTCAGATGAATGTAAATTTTCCGATCGGACAATTGAAGAATTGATTAAAGCATGTTATGCAATGGGCAAGGTTCGAACAGGTGCTCTGATTGTTATTGAGGATGAAATTTTACTCAATGAATATATTCGAACAGGCATTGATATTGATGCGATACTCAGCAGTCAGCTCCTGATTAATATTTTTGAAAAAAATACGCCGCTTCATGATGGCGCTGTGATTGTAAGAGGAGACCGTGTGGTATCTGCAACGTGTTATCTTCCTTTATCAGACAGCCTTTCTTTGAGCAAAAATCTTGGTACAAGACATAGAGCAGCAGTTGGAGTAAGTGAAGTAAGTGATTCACTTACGATTGTTGTATCCGAGGAGACTGGCAAGGTTTCGATTGCTTCCAGAGGACAGATTTATCATGGCATTGATGCTGATTTTCTTCGGGAGAAATTACAATACCTGCAGAACCGGAATCATGAAGTGACAAAGCTGGAATTGCTGAGAAGGAGGTTTAGAAATGGGAAATAAAATTCTAAAGACTCTGACAAAGAATCTGGGCTTTAAAATACTGGCCGTTGTTTTTGCTTTCATTTTGTGGCTGGTGGTATATAATACGGATGATCCAACGGTTACAGTATCCTACACGACCAATGTAACGGTCGAAAATGCATCGGTTGTTACGGAGATGAACAAGTGCTATGAAGTACTCAATGGAACGAACACGGTTACATTTGCAGTGACGGCAAAGCGAAGCGTTCTAAATAAGCTTGAGGACACGGATTTTACTGCGATAGCAGACATGAATCGCATGATCGTGAACGAAAAGGGCGATGGAGCAAATGTGCCGATTGAAATTACCAGTAAGAGAAGCAACAGTTCTCTGAAGTATAACGGAAAGAATAAATATCTGGAAGTGTCCCTGGAAGATTTGATGAAGCGAAGATTTATTATTACTGCGGACACAAGCGGAAAAGTTGCGGATGGTTATGCATTAGGTGAGGTTACGGTAACGAATCCGAATGTGCTTAACGTTTCAGGTCCTGCTTCTATTGTAAACAAAATAGACTCTGTTGTAGCGACCATTGATGTAGATGGAATGTCCATGAATTTGTCGGATAATGTTATTCCGGCTCTCTATGATGCAGATGGACAGGAAATTGATACAACAAAATTGAAACTGAGCAATACGACGGTCACGATTTCCGCAAAAATTTTGAGTGTTAAGGAAATTCCACTGGTATTTTCCACAACAGGTGTGCCGTATGGAGATAATCGTGTAGTAGAAATCAACAGTAAGCCAGAGAATGTCAAAGTCAAAGGTTCTTCTACCGTATTGAATCCGCTTAGCTCTCTGACAATTCCGGGTGATGTGTTGAATGTGTCCGGAGCAAGAGAGGATATTACAACAACGATTGATATTTCAGAATATTTGCCGGATGGTGTTGAACTTGTCAATGCATCGGATGCGACTGTGACAGTAACCGTCCGTATTGAAGCTTATGAATCAAAGAAGTTTAATCTCGATACCGGCGAGATTAGCGTGGATGGTCTTGGCTCAGATTATGATTTGTCATTTGACAAGTCTACCGTGGCAGTTACCGTGAGTGGATTGAAAAATGATTTGAATAAGTTAAGTGTGAGCCAGCTGAGTGCATCGATTGATGTGACAAATCTTGGAGTCGGGACACATCAGGTGAATCTTGAACTCAGTCTGGATGAGGATAATTATGCATATCAGACGATTACGGTTACCATAGAGATTAAAGAAAAGGCAAAAGATAACACAGAAAGTACCGATGACGATAATTCATCGGAAAATGATGGACAGCAGAATCAGAGTGAGTAAATTATACTAATACAATAAAGGGGGAATCATTGTGGTATCACAGAAAATTCGTATTATTAATCCAACAGGACTGCATTTACGTCCAGCAGGAAATTTATGCAAAGAGGCAATGAAATATAAATGTAAGGTGACATTTAATTATGGCAACAACACAGCAAACGCAAAAAGTGTGTTGAGTGTGCTTGGAGCCTGCATTAAATCTGGGGATGAAATCACACTGGTATGTGAAGGCGAGGACGAAAACGAAGCATTATCTGCATTAGTTACATTTATTGAAAGTGGAATTGGCGAATAAACGCGGTATATTTTGCATGGTTGACGTCCAAGAAGAGGAAAAGTTATATTATGAAAGAAAAGTACAAGCATTTATTGAATTTTATAGCGAACGTGCTGACACTTGCAATGGAAGCAGTTTGTTTCGGATGGGTCTGGTATGAGATTTATGTCCCACAGCTGAATAAGGCAAATAAATTTTCCATGAGAGGTAACTGGGCAGTGATTGGTATGTATGTGCTGTTTGTGTTCTTCTTTACAAAGGTGCTCGGGGGATATCGTATTGGTTATATGCGTTTGTCCGATATTGTTTTATCTCAGGTTTTGGCAGTCTTGCTGGCAATGGTTGTTTCTTATTTTGAAGTCTGTATGGTTGCCAATGATTATCTGACCCCGCGTCCATTGCTTCTGATGACGTTGACGGAGATTATATTTATTGTACCCTGGGTCTGTCTGGTACGGAAGTTTTACCAATGGCTGTATCCGCCGAGACAGATGCTCGTTATATATGGAAATTATTCACCGGATGATCTGATTGACAAGATCAATACAAGAAAAGACAAATATAATATCTGTGCGGCACAGAGTTATCGCATCGGTTATGAAAAACTGTATCCGATGATTCGAAAGTATAACGCAGTACTTTTATGTGATCTTCCATCGGAAGCCCGTAACCAGATCATGAAATACTGTTATCAGGAATCCATTCGTACGTATGTCACACCGAAGATTTCGGATATTCTGTTTCGAGGTGCGGATGATATTCACCTGTTTGATACACCACTGTTACTGTCACGGAATCAGGGACTTGGTATTGTAGATTTGTTTGTTAAGCGTATTATGGATATCATAATATCATTGATTGGAATCGTGATTGCATCTCCATTTATGATTTTGATCGTATTGGCGATTAAACTGTATGACCGTGGACCAATTCTTTACAAGCAGGAACGCCTGACAAAAGATGGAAAACCGTTTATGATTTATAAATTTCGCAGCATGACCGTTCATTCGGAGGATGCAGGAGCAAGACTCGCAGCCAAAGGGGATGCCCGTGTGACACCGGTTGGAAGAGTGATCCGTGCAATTCATTTTGATGAACTGCCACAGCTTTTCAATATTTTAAAGGGCGACATGTCCGTTGTTGGACCAAGACCGGAACGTCAGGTAATCGCAGATCAGTACACAGAAGAAATTCCGGAGTTTGTTCTGCGCTTGAAAGTAAAAGCAGGACTGACAGGATATGCGCAGGTATATGGAAAGTATAATACGACACCATATGATAAGTTAAAACTTGACCTGACTTATATTGAAAATTATTCAGTATGGATGGATATCAAGATTCTTTTCCTTACATTTAAAATTCTGTTCGTACGGGAGAATACCGAAGGTGTGGATCAGAATCAGACGACAGCCATTAAGTAACAGAAATAATCTATAATGAGGAAATAATAATGAGTGATATAAAGATCAGTGTGATCATGCCGGTATACAATGTGGAGGCTTATGTAGCCAAAGCAATTGAAAGCATGCTGGCGCAGACATTAACCGATTTTGAGTTTTTAATTGTAGATGATGGAACAAAAGACAAAAGCGGAATTATCTGTGACGAATATGCAAAGAAAGATTCCCGTATTCATGTGATTCACAAAGAAAATGGTGGAGCACCGAGTGCCAGAAATACAGCAATCGATATTGCAAAAGGCAAGTATATGTATTTTATGGATTCGGATGACTGGGCAGAGCCTACGATGTTAGAAGACATGTACGAACTTGCAGAGAAAAATGCTGCACAGCTGGTCGTATGCGGATTCTATATTGATACGTATTATGGAACGCAGCATCTTTCTGAAAAAATTTGTGTAGATAATAAAATTTACACAGACGCAGTTTCTTTCCGAAAGGAATCCTATCGATATTTTGATCGCAATATGCTTTATACTCCGTGGAATAAATTATATCTGCGCTCTTTTATCGAGGAATATCATTTGCGGTTTCCTCAGACTTTATGGGATGATTTCCCATTCAATATTAGTTATATCCGGAATGTAGAGCGTGTGGTATTTTCTACAGATGCATATTATCACTTTATCCGTGCCCGTGCAGATTCTGAGACGAGTGCATATCGTGCAGACATGTATGAAAAGAGGGAGGAAGAACACGGATGGCTTCTGGATTTATACAAGGAATGGAATGTGCAGTCAGAAGAAGCCAATGAGATGATCCAGCGACGTTATATTGAACGTATGGTAGGATGCATTACAAATGTGACAAGCTCAAAGTGTACGCTTTCCGGAAAAGAAAGACGGGCACAAATCAGGGAGATGCTTCATAATCCGAGAGTGGATGTGGCATTGAAATATGCAAAGCCACGTTCGAAGTATATGAAGATTATGCTTGTCCCGATTCGGATGAAAAACACATATTTAACGTGGTTAGAGTCAGCAGTTATTACACATGTAAAAGAAAAAAATACCAGGCTTTTCGCAAAACTTAAGGCAGGAAGATAATATGGCGGGATTAGAGACAGATACGATATTAAAAGAACGTTTGTCCCGAAAAAAGGGATTGCATCGCCTGACGCAGGAAGAAACCGACCATATCAAGAAAATAGTACTTGAAACAACACTTGATGTTGTAGAAATATGTGAACAGATGCAGATTCCCTATATGCTGGGAGGCGGTTCTGCATTAGGAGCTGTCCGGCACCAGGGTTTTATTCCGTGGGATGATGATATAGATTTAAATATTCCGAGAAAATATATCAATTCTTTATTGGATGAGATTGAACGAAGATATCCGGATAAATATTATGTAGAAGCTCCGCTTCGCACACCGGGATATTTGAGTTCGTTCATTCAGATTCATAGAAAAGGAACTGTATTTCAAGAATACCAGATACAGAAAAAAGAAAATTGTGGTATCAAGATCGATATCTTTGTAATAGAAAATACGTATGATAATGCGATTCGAAGGAAATGGCATGGAATATGCGTGCAGGGGGGCTTATTTTTTCTTTCCTGTTATCGTATGTTTGCATGGAGAAAAGAGTTCAAAGAACTTGCATCCGGAGATAGTAAAGCCAGCAGGATTATGTTGCTCAAACGGAGTATTGGTGCAGCGTTTGCGATTGCACCACAATTTTTGTATCGGTGTGTGCAAAAAAGCATGATGCGATGCAAAGAAGAAAATTCCAAATATATAACGATTCCATCCGGACGCAGACATTTCTTTGGGGAAATGTATGAGAGAAAGCCATTTATGGAAGTACAGAAAATGCCGTTTGAAGACTATTCTTTATGTGTGACAAAGGATTATGATGTGTATCTGTCACGACTGTATGGAGATTATATGTCGATTCCGCCGGAAGAAAAGCGGGAGCATCATGTGATTTATGATTTGAAATTCCCAGGTGAATATCATGCACCGCATCTGCTTTCAAAAAAAGAAGTGCAGCAGATGCTGGTAGGAATTCTTGATGCATTTGTTGCATATTGTCAAAAGCATGGACTACGCTATTATCTTGTTGGGGGAACACTTTTGGGGGCTGTCCGGCATCTGGGATTTATTCCATGGGATGACGATATTGATGTAGGAATGCCTAGAAAGGATTATGAAAGTTTCCTTCAGCTTGTAAAAAAGGAACCAGTGGCAGAACATCTTGTAGCCATTTCAGGTGAAGAAGGAACATTATCCAATCCTTATTGCGAACTGATTCATATTGGAACGCATTTAGATCGAAACAGTTCACAGTATATCCGGGAAAAATGTCAGGTACTTCACTTGTTTCTGGATATTTTTCCACAGGATGGCTGGCCAGAAGATGACAGAGAGGCACAGCGCCTTGCAAAAGATATGAAAAAGAAAAGGTATATGATTCAGAATGCCCGCGCAAAGATTGGAAAAGGAACATCTTTTCTACGGATTCTTGCAAAAACACCAGCAGTTTTGTGGATGCGCATCATAGGTTATCAGCATGTGATTGACAAAATGAACCGGATTGCAAAGCGTTATGACTATGACACTTCAAAATATGTGGGAGCGATTACTTATGGAATCTATGGACCGGGAGAACGGTGTCTGCATGATGAGGTGGTGCAATTTACAGAAGTGATATTTGAGGGGAAAAAGTACGTGGCACCTGGCTGTTATGACAAATATCTCAGGCAGATATTCGGAGATTACATGGTGCTTCCACCGGAAGAAAAGCGTGTGGATCATAAAATGAAGGTATGGGCAGAATTTGACGCATAGGGTATTACGTGATAAAATAGGCTGAATTTGTAAAATATAGGTAATGAGGTAATTATGAAAAAATATATAGATTCATTCGTGAATTATCGTTTTTTGCTGTGGGAACTGGTAAAAAAAGGAATTAAGTTAAAATACAGACGTTCTTATCTGGGTATCATCTGGTCATTGCTTGAGCCACTGCTCACAATGATTGTCTTGACAATCGTATTTGGTACAATTTTGGGAAACCATGAGAAAACATTCCCTGTCTATATTTTGTGTGGTCGCTTACTGTATAATTTTTATTCGACTTCGACTAAGGCAGGCCTGAGTTCAATAAGAAAGAACGCAGCCATGATAAAGAAAGTATATGTACCGAAATATCTCTACACATTATCAAGTATTTTATACAATTACATTATCTTTTTGATTTCTTTGCTAGTACTCGTTGCAGTGGGGGTTGTATTAGGCGTGAAACCAACAATCTATCTATTGCAGGCTCCGCTTGCATTGCTGCTGGTGCTGATGCTTGCTACAGGATGCAGCTTTATTTTGGCAACGCTTGGGGTATTTTTTCGTGATATGGAATATTTGTGGTCAGTTGCGTTAATGCTGATTATGTACATGTGTGCAATTTTCTATAAACCAGAGAGATTGTTATCAAGTGGCTTCTTCTGGATTTTGAAGTTTAATCCATTATACTGTATTATCAGTATTTTCCGTGATGCAGTGTTTGGGCAGATGATGAATATGCACTATTTCCTGTATGCAGTGGGCTTTAGTGTTGTTACAATAGTGGTAGGATTAGTTTGTTTTATCAAAAAGCAGGATGAGTTCATCCTTCAGATTTAGGATTGGGAGAATACCATGAGTGAAAAGGCAATTGAATTAAAGCATGTCGGAATGAAATTCAATCTGAGTAAAGAGAAAGTTGACAGCTTGAAGGATTATTTGATTAAGTCCGTAAAAAGAGAGATGGAATTTAATGAATTCTGGGCATTGAAAGATGTATCATTCTCTATTGAAAAAGGGGATCGTGTAGGAATTTTGGGACTGAATGGTGCAGGAAAGAGTACATTGTTAAAAGTAATTGCAGGCGTTTTTAAACCGACAGAAGGAACGGTGATCAAGCATGGAAAGATTGCACCGCTTCTGGAGCTGGGAGCTGGTTTTGAAAAACAGTATACAGGACGTGAAAATATATATTTATATGGAGCTGTGCTTGGATACAGTAAAAAATTTATTGATGAAAAGTATGATGAGATCGTTGAATTTTCCGAGTTGGGAGAATTTATTGATGTACCATTACAGAATTATTCATCTGGAATGAAATCTAGACTTGGATTTTCAATTGCTACGATCGTATCACCTAAGATTCTGATTCTGGATGAAGTGCTTTCTGTGGGAGACGCAAAGTTCCGAAGAAAAAGTGAAAAGAAAGTAATGAGTATGTTTGACAGTGGAGTGACGGTATTGTTTGTGTCACATTCACTCGAGCAGGTAAAGCGTTTATGCAATAAAGCAATGATATTAGATCATGGTGAACTGATTACGTATGGAGATATCGATGAAGTAGCACCGATGTATGAAAAGATGATTGAGGGGCGGGAAGACGAACTGCCAAAACGAAAGAAGAAAAGAAAAAAGAGTGCATTGGCGTAAAGAGATAGGAGTCGCAAGATGAGTGTATCGATTATTTGGAAACTGTCAGAAAAGGAAAAAGAGAATCAGATTACATTTGAAAATATCAGGGAGCAGATTGCAGAAAATAAGCAGTCTGTACAGATTCTGATTTATGCAAATGCATGTGATAATGGGGAAAAATATGGCAGCGGACTTGAACAGACCGGAGCAAAAACACAATTGTGTGCATATGAGGGTACCGACACTGAAATTTATGCAGATGCACAGGAAAAAGTAACAGGAAGCCTGGTTACATTTTTATATGGAGGAGATCGTCTGTCGCAGGGAACTTTTGCAGAGGTGGAAAAGTCGGCAGATACATATCCGGAATATAACATATTTATGTTGCGTAAGAAGATGCCGGATGGAACATATGGAGCATTTGCAACAGATCCAGCATCAAAGAAGATACTTGTAATAAATCTTTTAAAAAAGTATTATTGTCACCCGTTTTATTTTGGGGGAACATTTTTAACAAGCTCTTTTTTTAAAAAGAATTCATTTCATCAGGAATTGGGAATGGAGACGGAAAGAGAGTATTTTCTGCGTGCAGCAGCAAGTCAGCAGAGCATTGTATTTTTTAATCATCTGATTTATGACAGCTCACAGGCAAAGGAAGGTGATTTTACATTTTTTGAGGGAATCTATGAGGAAGACTGGTATGGAAAGTCGTTTACACAGTTCTGGATTCCGTTCCTTGCAGAGATGAAACAAAAATATGGAATGGTTCCTATGTTTGTACAATATCATTTCATGTTTACGGTCAAAAGCCGTATTGTAAGCAATTTAAATAATCGTAACAAGCATGTGATTCCGCAGGGAGAAGAGATGACCTGCCTGGAGAAAGTCGGTGAGACATTTCAGTATATTGAGGATGATGTCTTATTTGATTGTCATAAAATTCCAGAATCGCAGATGGCTGATTCGTGGAAATGGATCTATGGAATATTAAAGCATGGACAAAATTTCCGATTTGAAAAGCGTTATCTTTCCGGTTTTCCGTATTATGGCTCTGCGAATACCGTTTTTAATAAAATTGCAAATTTAAAAACAAACATTCTTTTTATGAATTATGAAGATGGATTTCTGAATATTGACGGAACTGTACATCCGATTTTGTATTCTATGGCTGATGAAATTTATCTTATGTTCGATGGAAAGAAGTATCCACTGAAATATAATCAGCGCTATGCGCTGACAAAAGTATTTGGTGTGAGTATGTATAAGAGCCATGCATTTCATATGGAACTTCCAATGGATAAAGTAAATGATTGTCATATGTTTTGTTTCGCAAATTTCGGCAATGAATCCATTAAGATTAATTTTACTTATGAATCACATTTCAGCCGCATGAGCGGAGCTTTCCTGAATAGTTATTGGAGCTTTGGACTTGAACAGCGTTATATGATGACAAAGTCTGAAGATGGACTGCGGATTCGTAAGATATCCAAAAAGGAACAAAAGAAACAGGAACATGCGTTGTCAAAAGAAATGTTCTTATCATTTCAAAAACGTGCATGGCTGTTTTTGGCAATTCGTAAAGTATATTTTATGATGCGTCCGATTATGAAACGTAAGCCAATCTGGATGTATCTGGATAAAATATACAAAGGTGGTGATTCCTCCGAATACTTATACCGATATGCGAAAGAACAAAAGGATGGAATCCAGCATTATTACCTGGTTGATAAACATGCAACGGATTATCGCCGCTTGAAAAAACTTGGGTACAAGCCATTGGTTCGTGGAAGCATTAAGCATAGACTTGTCTTTTTAATGGCAGATATGATGGTTATATCAAATTCTACCGTTTTTGCATTTAACAATTATGGTTTGCCAAATTCAAGCTATGTCCGTGATATTGTGGATTTCCATGTATGTTGTGTGCAGCATGGTATGTCTGTACAGAAAATCGCAGTTGCACAGAATCGTTTAAGAGATAATACAAGACTGTATTTTTGTGCTTCTAAGTATGAAATAGAGAATCTTAGTAGACCGGTCTATGATTATGTAGGATACAATGCTTTAAAACTGACAGGTGTACCGAGATATGATGGGTTGGTAAATGATGATAAAAAACAGATTATGATCAGTCCGACATGGCGCATGCAGGCAGCAGTACCTGTTCGAACAAGCGAAGGCGAGCAGAGAGATTATAATCCGTTGTTTAAAGAAAGCACATATTTTAAAGTGTTCAATTCATTGATCAATGATCCTCGTTTGATTGAGGCTGCAAAGAAATATGGTTATAGAATCAAATATGTTTTACATCCAATTGTCAGTGCACAGGTTGATGATTTTGATAAAAATGATTATGTAGATGTAGTACCGGCTGTAGGTGATATGAGTTACGAAACAATGTTCCGTGAATCCAGTCTTATGGTTACAGATTTTTCCGGCATTCAGTTTGATTTTGCTTATATGCGTAAGCCATTGGTATATTTGCATCACAAGGATATTCCGCAGCATTATGAAGAAGGAACATTCTTTTATGATACGATGGCATTCGGCGAAATTGCACATGACAATGATGAATTGATTGATTTGCTCTGCGAGTATATGGCCAGTGGATGCAAAATGAAAGAAGAATATGTGCGTCGTGCGGATGACTTTTTCTATTATAATGATCATCATAACTGTGAGCGCATTTATGATGTTATGATTGATTATCAAAATCGTAAGATTCTTCACAAAGTGAGTGATCGTACACACTTTGCATTCAAAGATGTGTCTGCTCCGGCAATTGATGCAGAACAGAGAAATAAAGCAATTGCAGCATTAGAGACAATTGCAGCTGCCAATGAGATTAAAATTGGTGAAAAGACAGTAGCGGATCGGTATTATGATGAAAAGATCGAACCGAAGACGGTAGCTTTGGTCGGACTCGGCAAGAATGTCCGCGGAAGCATGCAGTATATTCTAAATGAACTGAATGCGAATCCATGTTTTGAAGGATATCGTGTCTATGTACGTACGTCCGAAGAGACAGAACCGACGGTTTTGAATTATATTCAGAAGAATCACTGGGAGCGAACAGAGGCTGTGACAAATAATGCGGAGTATATGAAAATACTGGAATCGGTACATTTTTTGATTACCGAGGTGTATTTCCCGGAATCCTGGATTAAGAAAAATGGTCAGATGTATATTAATATCTGGCATGGAACTCCTTTGAAAAAACTTGGTCTTGCGAAGAATTCAAACAATATCCACCGGGATGGAACAACACAGAGAAACTTCATTGAAGCAGATTATTTGCTTTATCCAAATGAATATACGAAGAAACATATGCTTGAATCATACAAGGTATCTGAATTAATGCAGGGTAAGGCATTGAATCTTGGATACCCGCGAACCGGAGGCCTTTTGGCTGCATCACAGAGTGACTTAAATGAGCTGCGCAAACAGTTGGCCGAAAATGGACAGAAGTTATATGCTTATATGCCAACTTGGAAAGATTATTTAAAAGTGGAACAGGTTGTGGCAGAGTCAAAGGAACTGTTAGATTATCTGGATGCAAATCTTCGTGATGATCAGATATTATATGTTAATTTGCATCATAAAGTAAGTGATTCTATTGATTACAGTAAATATACACATATTCGCCAGTTTCCACCTACTGTGGACAGTTATCAGCTGCTTGCCCTGACAGAGGCATTGATTACAGATTATTCAAGTGTATTTTATGATTATTTGGTATTAAGAAGACAGATCATTTTGTATTGTGCAGATTATGAGTTATATCGTGAAAAGCGTGGAACTTATATGGACTTAATGGAACTTCCATTTGACAAAGTGGTTACAAAAGAAGCAGTATTAGAGGCATTGAATCATGGTAAGGATTATGATGACGAAGCTGCTTACCACCGGTTCTGTGCATATGATTCCGTAGATAATGCCAAGAAACTTTGCAGCCTTCTGACCGGAAGTGAGGAACAGGTTGATGTAGAAGAAATTCCAAAGACCGGAAGAAAACAGGTAATGTTTTATTCCGATGCCTGTGGAGAATCAAAAGATACGGAACGTCTGGATAAAGTAGTTGAATGTTATGATCCGGCGGTATATCAACTGTACATTGGTTGTGACATGGATAAGGTAGATCAGAATAAAGAGATTGCATATCCGATGTTGAATCGTGTGCCTGTAATTGGAACTGTCTCCAAACTCCATTTGAGTGGAGCCGGAAAAGCGGCACGTTCTCTTTATAAGAAAAACAAAATTTCGTTTGCAGATGCGATGAATGTGTTACAATATGACTATGCGTTAGTTGCAAAAAGAATGTTTGGAAGAGCGGTGTTTGACTTGACTGTTATCTATGATGTGCCAGATGCAGAGAAATTGTTAGCTCTTACATTGTTGCCAAATGACAATAAAATTTTAGTATTGAGCGAAGCAATGTACACAGAAATTGCAAATAAAAATACATTCTTTACAGATGCTATGAAATATGCAGCACCATATATGCGGGGAATTTTTGTCAGCTCGGATGAGCACAAACTGGCAGTTGAGGAGTTGCTTGGAAAAGATTTTGAGGTTCAGTTGTTTGACGGAACGGAAGAACTGAGAAATATTGTGAATGCAGCAATTGGTAAATAAAGGAGGAATACAATGAAAAAGGTAATTACGTATGGAACATTTGATTTACTTCATTATGGACATATCAATCTTTTAAGACGCGCAAAGGAACTGGGAGATTATTTAATCGTTGCGCTGTCCACTGATGAGTTCAATTGGAACGAAAAGCAGAAAAAGTGTTATTTTTCCTATGAGGAAAGAAAGCAGCTTTTGGAAGCAATCCGTTATGTTGATCTTGTTATTCCAGAGGAGAACTGGGAACAGAAGGTAAGTGATGTGCAGGAATTTAAGGTAGACACCTTTGTTATGGGAAATGATTGGGAAGGCAAGTTTGATTTCCTCAAAGAATATTGTGATGTTGTCTATTTACCTCGGACACCAGATATTTCAACAACACAGATCAAAGATGATCTTGGACGATAAAAGACAGAGTGATTGAAAGAAGGAGATGTAGCATGAACATAGGAGTAATTTTTGCCGGAGGCGTCGGCAAACGTATGAACAGCCGGGTAAAGCCAAAACAGTTTATTGATGTATATGGAAAGCCAATCATTATCCATACGCTGGAATTATTTGAAAATCATCCGGAAATTGATGCTATTGCGGTAGCATGTCTGGAAGACTGGATTCCTTATCTGCAGGAACTTCTTGAAAAATTCAATATCAAAAAAGTAAAAAAGATTGTACCGGGCGGAGCATCCGGACAGGAGTCTATTTACAATGGTTTGAAAGCAGCAGAAGATATTGCACAGGGAGAAAAGTCAATTGTTTTAATTCACGATGGTGTGCGTCCATTGATTAACGAGAAGACAATTACAGATAATATTGAGTCTGTCAGAAAACATGGATCTTCCATTACCTGCGTGAAAGTCAAAGAGACTGTGCTTGTCGTTGCAGAAGATAATTCCATTGGAGATATTCCAAGCCGCGAGGATACAAGACTTGCCCGTGCACCTCAGAGCTTTTATCTGGATGAAATCATTGGAGCTCATCGCAAAGCAATGGCAGAGAATAAATATGATTTCATTGATTCCTGCTCTATGATGCAGTATTACGGAAAGAAACTGTATCTGATCGAAGGTCCACAGGAGAATATTAAGATTACAACACCAGATGATTTCTATACAATGAGAGCTTTATTAGATGCGAAAGAAGAAGCTCAAATTTATGGTTTGGGAGATTAGGAGATAGAGCCACATATGAAGGACGTATTAGTTGAAGATTTTCAGGCAATTGTACAGAGTAATATTCCATTTGACAAATTAAAAAATAAGACATTTTTAGTTACAGGAGCAACAGGGCTGGTAGGTTCTTTGCTTGTCAAGTTTTTGCTGTATGCAAACAAAAATTGTGATTTAAACGCAAAAGTTCTTGCTGTTGTCCGTAATGTTGAGAAGGCAGATCGGATTTACGAAGAAGTTAAGACAGACGACCTTTCTTATATTGTAGCGGATCTTGCAAAAGATGGAATTCATTATGAGGGAGCATGCGATTATATTATTCATGCTGCGGCAGTAACTGCTTCTAAAGTCATGGTTACAGATCCCGTTGGTACAATTCGTACAGCGATTGATGGAACAGAGAAAATGTTACAGTTTGCGGTAGAAAAAAAGACAGAAGCATTCATATACATTTCTTCCATGGAAATTTATGGACAGCCGAAGACTGATGGAAAAACAGCTGAGAAAGATTTAGGATATGTGGATATAGAAACAGTCCGCAGCTGTTATCCGGAAGGAAAAAGAATGTGCGAGTGTCTTTGTACGGCATATGCAGCGCAATATGGTGTGAATGTTGTGAGTGCAAGACTGGCACAGACATTTGGTGCAGGCATTCTTCCGACGGAGAATCGTGTGTTTGCACAGTTTGCAAAGAGTGCTATGAGGGGTGAAAATATTGTATTGCATACAACCGGAGAGTCTGAAGGAAATTATGTTTATACAGCAGATGCCATCCGGGCCATTTTGATGCTTCTTGTCAAAGGAACGGCTGGAGAATCTTACAATATTGCGAATGAGGACAGTCATATTACAATCCGGAATATGGCAGAACTTGTAGCCAGAGAGATTGCAGATAATAAAATCGAAGTTGTCATTGATATCCCGGAGGATAGTGCATCTTTAGGCTACGCGCCAGCTGTCAAAATGTGGTTAGACGCTTCAAAAATGCGTGCACTTGGATGGAAACCGGAGATCGGACTGGTGGATGCATATAAGCGAATGATTCGCTGGATGCAGTAAATTGTATAAGAAATATTTTTGATGATGATCCAGACTGTTTATACAGTCTGGATATCGTTGTTTGTACGAGAGGAAACTGGGGTAGATGGAGATGACAAAAGAAAAAAAGAAAAGTAAGTGGAAGATCATAGCGGGAATTATCCTGCTTCTACAATTACTGGCAAGTGGAGTGTTGGTAGGTGTGGTTATATGGCTGAATCTCTTACCGACGATGTATGTTGTATTAGCAGGTTTGGTATTATTCTGGCTTCTTACAATTGTATATTATCTGTATTATTCCGGAATGAAGAAAAAGCGAAAGAAAAAAACAGTACTGTATGTAAAGCGAACCATAGGAAGTATTCTGGCAGCATGTGTACTGACTGTATGTATCTGGGGATCTGTAATGATTACAGAAACTAAGGGAACCATAGATGATATTACAGACAATGTTGTTACTACAGATACGGTTTCTGCGTATGTTATGAAAGATGATCCGGCAGAAACGGTAGAGGATGCAAAAGATTATATATTTGCAATTACAGAAAAATATGATGCCGTGCATACACAGAAAGCAATTGAGGAAATTAATAAGGCAACCGGAACACAGATTGAGACGATCGTATACGACAATGTACTGGATATGGTTAAAGCATTGTATAGCGGAACTGTGGATGCAATGCTCATGAATGAAGCCTATGTAGATGTTGTCGAAGCGCAGGATGGATATGATACTTTTTCTCAGAGAACTAAAACTTTATATGAACACGAAGAAGAAACTGTTATACAAAAAGATACAACAACGCAGGAAAAAGATATTACCAAAGATCCGTTTGTTGTATATATCAGTGGTTCCGATACCAGAAACCTGACATTGGCAACCAGCCGCAGCGATGTAAATATTCTGGTTGTGGTCAATCCGGAAACTAAACAGGTTCTTATGATCAATACGCCAAGAGATTATTATGTGGATACAGCCGCAGCAATAGGAGCAAAAGACAAACTTACACATTGTGGAATCTACGGAATTGACTGCTCTATGAAAACACTTGGAAATTTGTATGGTGAGCATGTCGATTATTATGCACAGATTAATTTTAATGGATTTAAAACACTTGTAGATGCAATTGGTGGAATCACAATTGAATCAGAAAAAGCATTTCGCACAAGCGAAGGTGGATTTTACATTAATCAGGGAACAAACCAGCTGAATGGTACGGTGGCATTGTCCTATGTGCGTGAGAGAAAAGCTTTCGCAGATGGAGACAATTCCAGAGGACGCCATCAGATGCAGGCAATAGAAGCCATTATTCATAAAGTTTCATCTGGAACAACGGTTCTGACAAATTATTCATCCATTATGGACAGTATGTCAGGAATGTTTACAACGAGTATTAATTCAGAAGAAATTTCAGCACTTGTTAAGATGCAGCTTTCCGACCTTGCATCCTGGAATGTGAAATCATTTGCCGTGACAGGAAAAGGCGGGTCATCGACGACTTATTCCATGCCTACAAAGAGAAGCTATGTTATGTATCCGAATGAAAATCAGGTAAAATATGCGGAATTGTTGATTAATAAAGTGGTAGATGGTGTGACTTTGACAGACAGTGATCTTGAAATGCCAGATACAGATATACAAAATGGTGCAACCGTGCAGCAATAAGAAATATGGGAGGCAATATTATGTCAGCTGGGAATGTAAAGAAAACATTCCAAAGAAATGGAAAAATTGAATTGTTGAGATTTATTTTTTGTATGGCAGTACTTTTGTTTCATTGCGAAAAATATGTTCTGGGAGAACCGTCATTGGAGAAAGGATATCATTTGAGCCTGTTTTGTCATGGCTCGATGGGCGTAGAGTTTTTCTTTCTTGTGTCTGGATTTTTGATGGCAAAATCAATATCAAAAAAAATCAGGATGCAAACAGAACTACAAGAAACTCTTGCAAAGGAATCGCTTGGTTTTCTAAAAAGAAAAATCGCATCGATTTTTCCAATGCATGTCATGACCTTTATACTGGCATTTATTGCTTATATATTGGCAAACCATATGAATTACATGGAAGTGATGGGAAAAGCAGTGGAAAGCATTCCGAGCTTTTTCTTGATTCAAATGAGTGGGATAAATCTGTGCAGTCCAAATCATATCACCTGGTATATTTCATGTATGCTGATTGCCATGGCGGTTTTATATCCACTATGTAGAAAATATTATGAGTTTTTTACGCATTATCTGGCACCGCTCATTGCAGTATTGATACTGGGAGCCTGCATTGCAACAACCGGAAGAATCACAGGGGTATCGGAGTGGACGGTCGTATGTTATAAGAGTGTATTGCGTGCAGTAAGTGAGATTGCATTGGGAACAACCGGATTTGAAATTGCACAATATATTTCAAAACAGACATTTACATACGGACAGAGGATTGGTCTTACAATTTTAGAATTCATTTTATTTTTATGTGTAATGATTTATGAAGTTGGAACATTTCCTTCGGACTGGGAAGTGATAGAATTATTTGCAATCTTTGCATTGGTAGTTTTGGCTTTTTCCGGTGTAGGAGCCGGCAGTTTCATTTTTAACAATTCATTATGTTATCATTTGGGAAAATTGAGTCTTCCATTATATCTGGCACAATTGACACCCATTTATTTCATCTGCGAATTTGGAAAAGAATGGCCGGCAAAGAAACAGATTGCAGGAATTGTGGTGGGCACATTTCTATTGGCATATCTGGTATTTGGAGCAGATTATTTATTACATCATAGGAAAGGACGGAAGCAAGCATGAAAACACTTACGATTGTTGCATACACAGGACAGGAGTATGCAGAACTTGATTTGATAAACAGTCTCAAAAAACAGGAAATTTTTTCGGAGGAAAAAACAAAGGGAAAGTTTAAAGAAATTCCACAGATACAATGTATTGTTGTGGATTCGGTTGGAGAAGAGGGAGCAGCCGAACGTTTCCGTCAAAATCAGAATGAACAATTGACAATTGATTATGTGCTTTGCAAGGGAGAGACAATTGCGCAATGCTATAATCTGGCAATGAATAAAATAAAGGGCGAATATGTTGCATTTGTTGATATCGACAGTATATATTCACCGAAAGCAATCTGGCATTTGTGCGAGATCCTTGAAAATGATGAGATTGCAGATGAGGAAAAGAAATGTGTGTGCATAAAACCGGTTTATGTACGTCCGGATGGAAATGAGAATGTATATAAGATTTATCCGGGAACGAACGGAGTGCGCGATGTGTCTGAAAACACGATGGGCGTAAATTTGTGTTTATACTCATACTTTATACGAAAATCTGTATTGGAAAAAATGTCATTCCGTGAGGATTTTCCGGTAGAATGCAGAACCTTATTCTGTGTGGAACTGCTCGAGAAGATTGAAAAATACAATTGTAAAAATGGTCCATCCATTCGATATTTTCATCCGTTAGAAGATGCAAAAGGATTATTTGGGGCACAGCATCACAAGGAATGGTATACAAAAACAATAAGGGAATGCTATATTCCTTTTCTGTTGGAGCGAAAAGAAAAAAACACTCTTACATATGCAATGGAAGCTGTTTTTTTGTATCTGACATATATTCGTTTCTCTTATAATGTGGGAGCGGCAGATAACGAAGTGCTTTCAGAAGCAGAAATCAATGAATTCAGAGATGCAGCTTACGAGTTATGCAGTTTGCTGAGCTTCGAGACACTATTGCTGCAATACAAATTAAAAAATCAGAAATATGCATCATGGCTTCTTTGGAAATTTCTGGAGGCAAAAATTCTTCTTAACAATGATTCCTATAAACTTTCTGTTGTCGATGGAACTGTTTTTTTGCGTGTGACAGATCAGAATGGACAGAACAGTCGTTATGTACTTTACAATTTTAATACCTGCAAAGCAACGGTTTATGTTATTGATTATGAAGAAGACAAACTGACGTTTGATTTGTCATTGGGGATGCTTCCGGAGATTATTACAGAACAATTGCATCCGGAGATTACCGTGACAAATGGAACCGTAAATGAAACACAGATATATAATGAGAAAATCTGTTTTGGACGGAAAATCGGCAATCCGGCTATTTGCAGGGCAGTTATTCCAATCATGAAAGGACGCGAATATCAGCAGTTTCGCTTCCAGGTAAAGCTTGGAGAGGAATCCTGTAATCTGATTTGTAATTTTGCTAAAAAGCCGGCGGCACGTCTGACCGCATGCTGCAGCGAAAATTACTGGCATTTTGGAGGAAACCGGATTCTGCAGTATCAACCGGCCAAACAGCGTTTTATTGTAGAAAAATGCACGCAGACAGAATTGATGAGTGTGGAACAGAATTATTGCAGGGCAATTAAGCTTGATCGTTCACTCACACCGCAGGAACGTGTGGACTTAATCGAAATGCGTAGAATGTATTGGAAAGAAAAAGCCAATTTGTCACAGAAACCAATCTGGATTACTTATGATAAGTTATATAAGGGCGGAGACAATGGTGAGTATTTATTCCATTATGTCAGACAAAATTGTCCGGATGTAGACATTTATTATCTTTTAACAGAGACATCAGCAGATTATCAGAGACTGAAAGAAGACGATCACGTTCTGATCCATGGAACGAAGGAAGCAAAATTAAAAGTGTTGCAGGCCCAGTTGATTCTTGCAACACATACAAATACCATGTCCGGATGCGGATTTACAACAGAGGGTGAAAAACGATATCTCAAAAATCTATATAATGCCGAGATCGTTTGCATCCAGCATGGACTGACGGTACAGGATATTGCAATCTGGCAGAACATTGTATGTGACAATACAAAATTGTATTGCTGTGCTTCAAAGAATGAAATCAAAAATATTCTTCAGCCGTCCTATGGATATACACGTAAGGAAGTGCGTCTGACAGGCCTGGCACGTTATGATGGTCTGGTAAGCAAAGATAAACGTCAGATTCTCATAACACCTACCTGGCGCAGAAATCTGGTAAATGCCGGATCATCCGGTAATGTCCGCGCAAAGAATAATTTCTTTAAGGACACAGAATATTTTAAAATATATAACAATCTGATCAATGACGAGCGATTGATTGCCTGTGCGAAGAAACATAATTATAGAATTATGTATTTGATACATCCAACACTGAGTGCACAGATTGATGATTTTGATAAAAACGAATATGTGGATATTGTTGCGGCTGCCGGTGACATGAGCTATGAAAAAGTATTGACAGAATCAAGCCTTATGATTACGGATTATTCTGGAGTACAGTTTGATTTTGCATATATGAGAAAGCCGGTTTTATATTATCATCCTGCATCTCTTCCGCCACATTATACAGAGAGCATTGCCTTCCAATATGCAACTATGGGATTTGGTCCTATGATAGACAATCATGAGGAGCTTGTTTCACAAATATGTGCATATATGGAAAAAGATTGTTCGATGGATCCGTTTTACCGGAAACGTGCAGATGAATTCTTCGCATTTTCCGATACAGACAATTGCAAACGTATCACAGATGCAATTATGGAATATGCAAAGGAATTGGAAAGCAAAAAATATGATGCGATGGCAAAATCGGACAAATACGATCTGATGAAACCGGAGCCGGTGGAAAAGGTAGTAAAACAGTCGGTATCTGGAAAAATGAAAAAAATGGTAAAAGGTTTATTGCATAGAGGAAAATAGTACAAATGTTATTTTGGAAAAAGATAAAACGTAAAATTCAATATAAAGTACCTAAAACAGCTTCCACACATCCATATTTATTGGGAGAACAGGCGGAAAATGGGAAAAAGGCGGTTGTATATGTGGGAAATGGAGCAACCAGTCAGCATTATAAGAATGCATGCGAGGCTATAGGAGGAAGTTATGATCAGACGGCAATTTATGAATTTGATGGTGAAGAATTTCCAAAAGTAGAAAATGAATTTTCATGGGATCAGGCAAAATGCATTGGATTTTATGCAAGACGCAGGGATGCAGATGGATGGAGCTGGTATTGCATTGATGAAAAATGGCATCTGGCAGAGGCATCTATGCCACAAAAGAAATTGTGGGTGGAAAATGAACAAACGGATTTGTTGTTTGATGATTCTACATGTAGTGTGGTTGTGTTAGTGGCGCAGTGGGAAACAGTAAATGGAATCCGTTGTGATTGTGGATATGAGATGTTTTCGAATACACTGATGGCACATGCGTTTGGTGGAATGGATGGAAAGACCTATCATAATACAGAGGCGGCTTTCGACAATGGCATACAGAATGGATATCGGTATTTTGAAGTAGATTTGTCATACACAAAGGATAAGCGTCTTGTTCTTTGTCATGGATGGACAAAAGCAAATTGTAAACACACAGGGCTTGACTATCAGCCGGATTTTGCAGATATGACATACAAGCGCATTATGGGAATGAAAGTGCATGGAAATGCAATTATGGATGCAAAAGAATTTTATCAACAGATCAAAAAAAGAGACAATACGTATACGTATGAAATTGATTTTCATAATATAGCCGGCACGGAAATACAGGAACGTACATTGTCTATGCTGGAAGACTTTGAATATGATAAACCAGTACTGGATCGTTTGCTGATACAGGCATATAGCCGTCAGATGTTTGAAGATATTCATAAAGTATATCCATTTGTCCATTATCAATATCTTGTAGGAAAAAATATTCATGATCTCGATGCGATTATTACGTATTGTCTGGACCATGGAATTTGTGTTCTTGCATTGCGCATGAATTTGGCAAAACCGGAATATGTCCGAAAAATCCGTAATGCTGGATTGTATGTGATGTGTTATACCGTCAATAAGGACCTTGCAGTGGCACAAAAATTACTTGATTCTGGGGTAAATACATTATGCACGGATTTTATTACAGAAGAAATGCTTAATGAAAATTCAGAACGAATGGGTCATGACCTCTTTTATGTATATTACAACAGCGGAAGCAAGGAGGTACAGAATCTGTATCCAGAGGAAGTGGCGGAAAATGTGGAACATCTGCCAAGTGGAAATTATGAGTTAAAGGATCAAAGCCTGTGGATAAATGATGGCAAAAGAGCTCTTCGAAAATGCGAATTCAGACTGGATGGGAAAAAATTTGCAGGATGGAAGATGCGTATGCAGGTGGATGGCAAACAATTATGGTACTGCAAAGATCATCTATATCATGGAAAAGGAGACCTTGCAGAGGGAACCATCGTAGAACCATATTTATTTGCAGATGAGGAAGTACTGCCGGTATGGACGGTGAAAAGAGAATGCAAAATGGTTATGGTTGCAGTATGGAAATAGTTTGATATCCCGAATTGGAAAGAAGGTATATAAAATATGAAAAATGGTAAAGCATTTTGCGGAAAGATTCTGATAGGAGCAGCAATATTTGGCATGATGGTGACAAACGTATCCATTCCGGCCGGATTTGGTACAGAGACTGTATATGCCGCATGGGAAAAGAAGTATGAAGTAAATGGAAATGTATTGCAGCTCAAGCCGGATATGATAAGAGAGTATGGTATTGCCACATGCATTCGAGAGGCTGGGGCTTATGTGGCAGAACGTGCAGACGAGACAACAAAATATACCATTAAAGTACCGGCAGGAACTTATGATCTGGAGTCGACAATCCCATTGGGCAGTTATGTGAAATTGGATTTGAAAGATGTTACACTTGTCAGTCAGGCGCATACTGGCAATATGCTCGTTTTGGATTGGTCGCATGATACAAAGGGATATGGAGATGAAACAGAGGGCAACAGTGAGGTATCTGGAGGTACATTTATTGGAAATAATGGAAATACATCTTCCATGATACGTATGGCACATGCAAAAAATATTACATTTGACGGATGTACATTTGTCGGAGGTGGCTGTGCACATCAGATGGAAGTCGCATCAATCGATGGATTTGTTGTGAAAAACTGTGTATTTCGTGATGCAAAAGGAAATGGCACACAGGAAAAGCAGGAGGCATTACAAATTGATATTCCATGTTCACAGTATGTATTCAAGAGTGTAGAATTAGATGGAACACCTATGAAAAATGTTACGGTCACGGGATGTACCTTTAAAAATGTATTGCGCGGGCTTGGTACACACAGCATGCTGGTTGGTGTTTATCACGAGAATATGAACATTACCAATAATACATTCGAGAATGTGGATGGCGAATGTATTGTAGGACTTAATTATAGAAATTGCAAGATCACGGGAAATACAATTAAAAATTGTGGCGCAGGCATTTTGTTTCAGAATTTCAAACCAAATGCAAAAGCTGTCTATGCAACAATTTACGATGGAAAACAAAAGATAAATAAATCCGTCAATAACAAAGCAAACGTGACAATTTCAAATAACACCATTTCACTTTCCAACAAAAAACATCCAGATGAAGAGGTTGGCATAAAAGTGTATGGATATGAATTGAAAAAAAATACCAAGGCAACCGGAATCGGTTCTAAGGATGTGATTCCCAAAGGAGATTATTGTGTAGATGGAGTTACAATTAAGAAGAATGTGATAAGAACAACTGGACATGGCATTCATTTACTTCATGTTTCTAATGCAAATGTGGAGGAAAATACCATTACAAACACAAATAAAAAATCACAAAAAGATGGAATATTTGTAGAATTTGGCAGCAAAAATCTGATAATCAAACGTAATAAGATTTTGGATGCGGGTCGATATGGTATTTTTATGAAAGATGAAAGCATCGTAAAGAAAATTACAAAAAATACGATCAAAGGTGCTGGATCATTTGGAATTGGTTTATATGAGGGTTCGCAGGTAACCGGGGAAATCTCTGCCAATGTGATAAGTAATACAAAAGGACATGGGATTTCTGTATCTAAGAAATGCTTCGTGAAAACTATTTTGAAGAATACGGTAAAAGGATGTAAGGATTATCCAATCTTTATCAACACAACATCAAAGAAGAAAATGATTGTGAAGGGGAACAAACTGCAGGCAGGAAAAAATAAAAAGAAAATTGTGGTATTGGATGGGAAAGTGAAGTTATTATGAAAACAGGAAATAAAATAATATCAAAAGTAATGATTGCTTTTGCAGTCATACTTTTGGCACTGATTGTAAAAACAGATGGTCAAAAAGTATATGCAGAAAGTCTTTACCGGGTAAGCGGAGACACCATTTATGTGAACATAAGTGATACTTCAAAAGCATTTACATCAATTGATGCGGCACTTGCTTATGCACATGAAAATTATCGGGATGACCGCATTTATACAGTAAAGGTTCCAGCGGGAAGTTATAAATTGAATGGAACACTTCATATTTATGGAAACACGACTCTGGATGTCACAGATGTAAAATTTCAGTGTATAAAAGAGTCTGGAAATATGCTCATGCTTGGTAAACCAAGCTATAATAAAAATGAGAACGTTATGGGCGGCTATGGAACAGTAAAAAATATAACCATTCTGGGAGGAATCTGGACAGGCAACAATGCAAGCAAATCCTCTCTTGTAAGAATGGCACATGGCTCTAATATTAAATTTGAAGGCTGCACTTTTCGACAGGGAGGTTGCAGTCACCAGATGGAAGTTGCGGCTATTGATGGATTTACAGTGAAAAACTGTGTGTTTAAAGATATGTATGATACCGGAAAGGGAGGAAAGAAAGAGGCATTACAATTGGATATGCCAACTTCCAAATATGTATTTAGTGGTGTGATTCTTGACGGAACACCAATGAAAAATGTTGTAATCAATGGATGTACATTTCAAAATGTTCCAAGAGGTCTTGGCACACACAACATGCTGATCGGACAGTATCATACAAATATTCAGATTATCAATAATACCTTTGAAAATGTCAATGGAGAGTGTATCGTTGCTTTAAATTACACGCATTGTAAAATCAGTAATAATAAAATTTCTGACTGTGGGGCAGGTATTTTATTTGAGTCTTTCCGTCCACAGCTGGATGAGGACTGGGAAGAATTAAAGGCAATTTATACAACAATCTATGATGGAAAACAGAAATTTGAAGGAACTCCAAATGCAAATGCAGATACGGTAATTTCCAATAACAGTATTTCTCTGGACTCTGATTTATATGCAGATGAGTATGTTGGCATTCGTGTTTTTGGTTTTAATCTGGATGAAGATTTTCAGGCAACCGGTCATGGCTCGGCAGATTATATTCCACAAAATAATTATTGTATTAGTAACGTAAAAGTAACAGGAAATACAATTCATACATCGGGAATAGGTATTCATTTTTCAGATGTGCAAAACAGTGTGATTTCGAGCAACAAGATAACAAATGATAATGAAGATTCCTGTGATGATGGGATTGCTGTGGATACAGAGAGCAAAAACATAACTATTGAAAATAACACAATAAAGGATGCGACAGAACATGGAATTAAATTAGAAGATGGTTCTGTAGCGAAACATATTACAAAGAATCATATTTCCAACAGCAATGTTTATGGCATTTACGTTTATGGAGAAAGTAAAGTTAGCGGAAATATTGAGAAAAATGTAATATCGAACACCGATGACAATGGAATTGCCGTAGGAAATCTGAGTGCCATAAAGAATATTACAGGAAACACAATAACTTCAGCTAACTGGCACGGAATTATTGTATATGATGAAAGCAAAATTACAGGTGAAATATCAAAAAACAAAATTACAAATTCTAAAATGAATGGAATTTTCCTGACAGAATATTCAAAAGCAGATGGAATTACATCGAATACTCTTACAAGTAACGGAAATTATGCAATTGCTTTGTATGAAGGCAGTTCTGTTGCCGGAGATATTGCCTCAAACCATATCAACAAAAACAAAAAACATGGAATTCAGGTAAAATTATACAGTTGCGTAAAAGGAATAAAGAGCAATACAATAACTAATACAAAGGGTAAAGGAATTTGCATTGAGCAGAGTGCTACCATAAAAGAGATGATAAGCAAAAATTCCATAAAAGCAATTTCGCAGGAAGGAATTTATATTCATTCAAATTCAAATGCATTCTCTATTAAAGGAAATAAGATAAGTAGTTGTGGACGAAACCCGATTCTTATTGATACGGCATCCAAGAAGAAAATAACAGTGACAAAAAATAAGCTGAACGTTACAAAAGGAATGCAGAAGTTACTGGTTTTAAAGGGCAACGTAAAAAGCGATATTAAGAAGAAAAAGGCAAAAAGCAAGAAGTAAAGCAGGACAAAAGTCTTATTGAGTCCATGAACTTTTTAGGTTATAATATATTCATAAGGGGGCGAGTGTATTATGAACGAAAGAAAAAAATCATCCGTATCTTTCTGGCATTCCATGAAGACAAGCTTTATGCTGGTTGTTGTTGCAGTTGCAGCAGCTGTCGTTGTAATGTACACACTCATGATTATGCCGGGAATCCGGTCGAATATCCGACAAATTTATTCCAATTACCTGTTGGATCTGACATTATCATATGGCTCGGAATTGGACGAAACATTGACGAGAGTTGACAATAAAATGTTAGAACATGTCCACACTATGCAAGGAATTGTGGAGAAAGCACAATTAGAAGGAATTGATTCATCTTATGGTTACATCGTATCCACAGATGGAACAATGCTGTATCATCCAACCGCTGAAAAAATTGGTCAGCCGGTAGAAAATGAAACTGTCAAAAAAATTGTAGCAGAGGTGGAGGCTGGAAAGACGCCGGAGCCGGAAGTGGTTTCATATATGTTTGACGGAACCCAGAAATACGCTGCATGTTATGTGAGTGAGAATGGTTTTATTTTTGTGATGACAGCGGATGATACCGATTTGCTGAAAGCTACAAATAAACTGCAGGCAAGAGGTCTTGGAACAGCGGTGGTTGTTCTGATTTTTGGCGTGTTTGTCGCATGGATCTGTGCAAGACGTATGACGCGTCCGCTGATTCGTATGACATCAGCCGTGGACCGTATTGCAGGATTTGACTTGACAGAAGACCCGGAACTGATCGCATTGGATAAGAACAAAGGCGAAACAGGGGCGATTGCACATGCTGTTTTGCATATGAAGCAGGCTTTGCGTTCCATGGTTCAGCAAATTCGTGAACAGAGTGCAAATATTCATCAGGCATCCGGTCAGCTGGAAGAGAATGCCACGGCGACATCCGGAAATGTAGACAGCGTAGAGACCGCGGTGAATGAGATTGCTACGGGGGCAACCAGTCAGGCAACCGAAACACAGCGAGCCACAGAGGATGTTGTGATGATGGGCACGATGATTGAAAATACGAGCACACAGGTGGAAAATCTGAACAGTACAGCGGTGGAGATGAGCAATGCCAGTGCTTCTGCAAGAGATGCTCTTGAGGAACTCAACCATATCAATGAGAAAGCAATCGAATCCATTGAAGTGATTTATCAGCAGACGCATACAACCAACGAATCTGCATTAAAAATTAAGGATGTCACAGAATTAATTGCATCAATTGCGGAAGAGACAAACCTGCTATCCTTAAATGCTTCCATCGAAGCAGCCAGAGCAGGTGATGCGGGAAAAGGTTTTGCGGTTGTCGCATCCCAAATTCAGAAACTTGCGGAACAGTCGAATGCATCGACAAAGAAGATTGATGATATTATACATATGTTGCTGACGGACTCTGAGAATGCAGTGCATACGATGGAAGAAGTTCGCGAAGTTATGCATCAGCAGAGTGAAAAGGTCGAGCAGACCAAGCAGGTATTTGGCTCGGTAAATCAGGGGATTGACCAGTCTATTTCCGGTATGGAGGCAATCAGTGAGCATACCAGACAGCTGGATCATGCAAGAGAAAATATTGTAGATACCGTACAGAATCTTTCTGCGATTGCACAGGAAAATGCTGCAAGCACTGAAGAAACCAATGCTGTCGTTATGGAAATTGGTGGAGTAATGCAGCAGATCAGCGGAAATGCGCAGGGACTTCGTCGTATCGCAGATATTTTGGAAAAGAATATGGAGACATTTAAACTGGATTAGGAGACAATTTGTGAATACTAGAAAAAACAGTATCCGGAATTGGTTACGTAAATGTGGAATTCTGACACTGACTGCAGGAATGATTCTTACTGGTATGATAACAAAGCCTGTGGAGACATATGCAGTCACGTTTGTGCAGGATACCGATGGAACAAAATATGCGGTAGATAAAAAAAGTGGATTTTATTATGCGCTTTCCAAGAGTGCTTCGAAAAAAAGCAGTTGCAGTATCTATATGTATGGAGGTCAGAAAACGGATGTCACCTTTCCGTCCAAATGCAACAACTATACTGTCACCGCTGTAAGCAGTAATTTCAGTCAGTTGATCATGACAAAACTGACAACTGTTAAGTTGCCATCCGGTTATACAACTATTGAAAAAGAAGCCTTCAAGGGACAGACACAGTTATATCGCATAGAGATTCCAGCAAGTGTGAAATCGATTGGAAAGAATGCTTTTCAGGGATGTGATATATCAAAACTTACAATCGTGGCACCGTATGGATCGGCTGCCGAAAAATATGCGATTGCGAACAATATCAATTATTCAAATTCTACTGCATTATCCATTCGCACCGGCGGAATGAATATGTTTGTGGGAGAAAAGAAACGTATTGCCGTATGCAATAACTCGAAAACAATCACCTGGGCAAGTTCAGACAAAAAAGTGGCCACGGTAAGCAAGACAGGAATGGTTACCGCCAAAAAAGCGGGTAATGTGAAGATTACAGCAAAAATCAATGGAAGGACATATACTTATCCATTTAAGGTGGTAAGCAGAACTTCTGGAAATGTGTTACAGATTGTGTGGGACAATTATGTCACATCAGATCTCAGTGATTATGAGAAAGTAGTTGCCGCCAATAAATGGATCAAGGCGAATATAAAACCGACGGGTACTTCCGTATCGGCAAAGACGGCGTTGGAGACCGGCGTTTCCAACTATACCGGATATGCGAATGCATACAAAAATATTCTGGAGCATTACGGCCTGAAAGTCAAAGTAGTAATGGGGAAGAAGCACATGGAAAATTCCGTGGTCATCGCAGGAAAGACATACACTGCATCAACCATCGAATCGGCATCCGGTGTGGACAAGAATTACACGACGACTGGCATGGGCGTTGCTATAAACAAGAGCACTATGACGTTATCTGTGGGAGGAAAAGGAACGTTCAAAGCTCTTGGAAACACAAAGACCGTTACATGGAGCAGTACAAACAAAAAGGTTGCAACAGTAACAAAAAGTGGTAAGGTAACCGCAAAGGGAGCCGGTGTCACAACGATTATCATGAAAATCGGCACAAAGACTTACGATTGTAAAGTCCGTGTCAACAATTGAAAGGAGAATTTATTTCTATGAACAAGGTTATGAAAAAATTATTATGTGCATGTCTCGCACTCGCAATGCTGATTACCGTCATTCCTCCAGTGACAGCAGAAGCAGCTACAAAGACAGAAAAAATGACACTGTACAAAGGGGAAACAGTTGAAATAACTGCTTTTTATGGGACAATTAAGTCAGTTTCTTCATCAAAGAAGTCAGTGGCATCTGTAAAAAAGAAGAGCGGCAAAGCCGTTATAACAGCAAAAAAATCAGGTAAGGCAACAGTTTCTGTTAAGACAAATCGTGGATCATTCAAGTATGTGATTACAGTAAAGAAACTGGATATTACAGTAAAACTTACAGATATGGGAAAGGGTTATATGCTGCTTACGGTAAAAAATAATACAAAGCAGACATTTACCCAAATTGCAGTAGACTATGTTCTTAAAAATGATCAGGGGGCAACATTTAAGACGGATACAACGACTGTTAGCGATGTTGTTGCTGGAAAAACGGTTTATGATAAGATTTATTATGACAATTATAACTATACTGTGGACGCTGCAAAATGTTCTGCAAAAGTAGTGGGTGACAGCAGAAGTCTGATGGCTAAATATAAAAATGTGACTTCAAAAATTAAAACTTCAAAGACTGAAAAAGATGGTGGAAATGGTATTTTAGAAATTGTATTCAAAACAAAAAATACACAGAAAAAAGATAGTGCATATGTAACACATTATGTTTTGATATATGATTCCAATAATCAGGTAATCGGTCTGACAAAAGATTATGAGTACTTAAAAGCTGGAAAAATGGATACAGGAAGTGTAAAAGCTGGTACATATTATTATGGAGATGCGTATAATCATTATAAAGTAGTAACAGTAGCATATAGTACAATTTATTAAAATTATAAATATGATAGATAGCGGAGTCGCGAGACTCCGCTGTTTTAGTTTTGGAAGACATTTATATGATGAAAAATCTGAAAAAACTAAATAAATTTAAGAATTGTCCGATAAATATAATAGAAGGAAACAAATCAAACAGAAAGAAGGTGCGTTACCGCAAGAATCGAACGTGTTTATCAGGTATTTCCAGTGACCTTATCCCAGGAGATTGCATATGATTCGCCAAATCATCAGCAGCCGCGTCAGAACAAGACAAAACGTTCTTCGTTTGAGCAGATTCTGCAGGAGCAATTAAAGGGACAGCAGCTGGAGGAAAATCAGACATTTCAGCTTTATTGTTAGGAGAAAAATGAAAAGATGCGAGATGTAAGAAAAGAACCGATGGTATAGGTTAAGTATAGCCAAAACCATCGGTTTCTTTGATTTCAAATGTTTATATGGGGGTCTATATAAAAAAATCATACTAAAATACCCCATTTGCACTAAAATACCTTTATTTTCTTTTGCTATGGGGGCTATCGATAGATGTTGCAGCAGAAAGCTGACAGAAAAAGTGTTTTATACTGGCGCATCGCTTGACATTTCCTGTATAATAGAGCAAAGACAATTATGTCAACTTCAGGAGGACAGACAATGAGAATTGACATGCATATGCATTCGACCGCATCGGATGGACAGTACACACCGACAGAACTGGTGCGAAAAGTGAAAGACGCAGGTATTGCGATTATGGCTTTGACGGATCACGACTCGATTGGTGGTGTGGAAGAAGCCGTGGAGACAGCAAAAGAATGTGGCATTATTTGTATTCCGGGGATTGAGCTGAGTATTGAGCATGAAAATGAACTGCACATGCTTGGCTATGGAATTGATATACATGACCGGGAACTGAAAGCTTTTTGTGAGGAAATGGTGCAGGAGCGCAGCACAAGAAATGAGAAGATTATTACATTTCTTGCGGATCAAGGTGTAGATGTTACGATGGAAGAAGTGGCAGAAAAAGCCGGATCAGATGTGATCGGAAGACCGCATTTTGCCCGTGTAATGGTTGAAAAAGGCTATGTTTCCAGTGTGAAAGAGGCATTTGACAAATATCTTGCAACAGAAGAATTCTCAAAGATTGAACGAAAGAAGCCGTCGGCAAGGCGGGGAATTTCCATGATTCGAAAGGCAGGAGGAGTGGTAGTTCTCGCGCACCCGGTATCGTTAATGAAGACCGGAGAGGCAATGGAAGAAGAAATTCGTAAGCTCACATCGCTTGGACTGTCCGGAATCGAGACTTATTACAGTACGCATACACCGGAGCAGATTCAGGAGTATCATGCACTTGCGCAAAAGTATCATCTGGTGGAGACTGCCGGATCGGATTTTCATGGAGAGAAAGTAAAACCGACCATTTTCCTTGGCAAAAAAGAAGGCGGTAAGGAATGGCTGGTGGATAAGGAGTTGGAACAATGATTCGTAATATTATATTTGATATTGGAAAAGTACTGGTATCGTACGAGCCGGATGCCTATATGGACAGACTGGGACTGGATGAAAAAGCGAAGGCGGCCATCAACCAGGCAATGTTTCAGAATAAACTGTGGGATGAGTCGGATCAGGGACTTGGCACTCCGGAGGAACTGTTACAGAAATTTATTGCAGGGGCACCGGAATATGCGGAGGAAATCACGAAAATTCATCAGACGGTCGGTGAGACGGTGGAACTTATGCCGTATGCCATGGAATGGATACTGGATCTGAAAGCCAGAGGGTATCATGTGTACATTATCTCGAATTATGCAGAGAATATGTACAATCAGACGAAGGATAAGCTCGCATTTCTGCCGTTGATGGATGATGTGGTCATGTCCTATACAATTAAGAAAATGAAACCGGATCCTGCTATTTATAATTACCTTTGTGATGAGAATTGGCTGGAACCGGAAGAGAGCGTATTTATTGATGACCGGCAGGAAAATGTGAATGGAGCAGAGGCCGTTGGCATCCATGGAATTCTTTTTAAAGATTATGAAACAGCAAAACAGGAGCTGAACAAATTCTTAAGAGATTCTAATATTTTGTGTAAAAACTTTCCAAATGAGGGATAGTGTGCTAGAATAGCTAAGGTGCGACAATGAACAATTTAGGAGGGAAATTGGTCTATGGATTATAAGAAAGAGTATGAAAAGTGGTGCACAGATGCCTACTTTGATGACGCAACTAAGGCAGAGCTTAAGGCAATTGCCGGAGATGAAAAAGAAATTGAGGATCGTTTCTACCGCACATTAGAGTTTGGTACTGCCGGACTTCGTGGTGTGATCGGAGCAGGAACCAATCGTATGAATATATACACAGTACGCCAGGCAACACAGGGACTTGCAAATTATATTCTGTCACAGAAC
Source organism: uncultured Lachnobacterium sp. (assembly GCA_900550545.1). Lineage (GTDB taxonomy): Bacteria > Bacillota > Clostridia > Lachnospirales > Lachnospiraceae > Roseburia. Next base: position 63,590 of record URSS01000007.1, read on the forward strand.
GGACAGAATAAGGGAGTTGCAATTGCCCATGATTCCCGTCTGATGGCAGATGAATTTACGGATGCAGCAGCATTGTGTCTTGCAGCAAATGGAATCAAGGCTTATGTTTTCAAAAGCCTTCGTCCGGTTCCGGAACTTTCTTTTGCAGTAAGGGAACTTGGCTGTATTGCAGGTATCGTAATTACAGCAAGCCACAATCCGAGAGAGTATAATGGATACAAGGTATACTGGGAGGACGGTGCGCAGGTAACACCACCACACGACACCAGTATTATGGATGAGGTTGGTAAGGTGACTTCTTTTGATATGGTAAAGACTATGGCGAAAGAAGAAGCAGTCAAGGCTGGTCTGTATGAAGTAATTTCAGATGATGTGGATGAGAAGTATTTTGCACAGCTTCGTAATCTGTCCATTCATCCGGAAATCATTAAGCAGATGGCAAAAGACATCAAGATCGTATACACACCACTTCATGGTACAGGACTTGAACCAGTTAAGCGTGTACTGAAGGATATGGGATTTGAAAATGTATACATTGAGCCACAGCAGGCAGTAGCAGACGGACATTTCCCGACTGCACCATACCCGAATCCGGAGAACCCGGATGCATGGGAACTTGCATTAAAACTTGCAAAAGAAAAGGATGCAGATATTGTACTTGCCACAGACCCGGATGCAGATCGTCTTGGTGTGTACTGCAAAGATACAAAGACAGGAGAGTACGTTACATTTACCGGAAATATGTCCGCAATGCTGATTGCAGAATATATTCTGGGTCAGAAACATGCAAATGGAACGATGCCGGAGAACCCGGTATTGGTTGAGTCTATTGTTTCTACTGATATGGCGAAAGCAATTGTGGCAGCATATGGTGTAGAACTGGTAGAAGTACTTACCGGATTCAAATATATTGGTGAGCAGATGCTCAAATATGAGAAGGCAGGAGACAAGAATTATGTCTTCGGTTTTGAGGAAAGCTACGGATGTCTTCCTGGAACCTATGCCAGAGACAAAGATGCACCTGCAGCGGTATGTATGCTCTGTGAGGTTGCAGCTTATTATAAATCACAGGGTAAGACACTTTGGGATGGCATGATTGAAATGTATGAAAAATACGGATACTACAGAGAAGGTATCGCAACCATGACCTTAAAGGGTATTGACGGGGCAGCACAGATTCAGGAGATCATGAACCGTGCGAGAAACAATGCGCCGGAGAAACTGGGTGATTTTGATGTACTTGCAGTGCGTGATTACAAAGCAGATACACGTAAAGATATGAAGACAGGAGAAGTGACTGCAACAGGACTTCCATCTTCAAACGTACTGTATTTCGAACTTTCTAACGATGCGTGGTGTTGTGTACGCCCATCCGGAACAGAACCAAAGATTAAATTCTATGTCGGAGTAAAAGGCACTTCTCTGGAAGGAGCAGATAAGACATTGGAAGAATTAAAAGCTGAGGTTTTGAAAAAATTTGAATAAGCGGTAGTTATTATGATGAAAATATACATTTGTCCGCAGTGTGGCTGGATGCGAATGGTGAGCCGACGCAAGGATGTAGAATGCCATCAGTGCGGAAATGAACAGATGCGGCTGACCAACCTTGACCTGGAAAAATATACGGCCATGTCAGAGGAAGAGCGCGGCAGCTACGCGGACGCCTGGCTGTATATACATAATAGGCAAAAGGGTTAGGATTATGGCAAACAATAGACGTAAAAAAAGAAAGAAGAAGAAAAGCAGAAAGATTGTGCTTTTTATCTTTGAAATACTGCTCCTTGCAATCTTATTGCTTGCAGCATATTTTGTCAGTATGATGAACAAAGTGGATTATGAGCAGATGGACGAATCCGAAGCAGGAATTAACGATGACTTAAGTGATGATACGTTGTTATCATTGGAAGGATATACCAACATAGCACTGTTCGGACTGGACAACCGAAGCAAGAATAAGTATGAAGGCGGTAACTCCGATGTTATTATGATTGCAAGCATTAATAACAAGACTAAGGATGTAAAGCTGGTATCTGTTTATCGAGATTCTTATTTGAGCATCGGCGGTGGTTTATACCGCAAGGCAAATGCAGCATATGCCAATGGAGGCGCAAAGCAGGCTGTACAGATGTTGAATTCCAATTTTGATCTGGATATCAAGGAATATGTCTGCGTTGACTGGGCAGCTATGGTTGAGGTGATTGACAATCTTGGAGGACTGGATCTGGAGATCACACAGGGTGAGATGCAACAGATCAATAAGTACAAGAAGGATGTGGACAAGGTAACCGGAAAGATGACGCCGGATGTTACCCAGTATGGACTGGTTCATCTGGATGGAACGCAGGCGACCACATACGCCCGTATCCGTAAGCTGGCAGGAGATGACTTCAAACGTGCATCCCGTCAGAGAATTGTATTGCAGGCAATCTTAGAGAAAGCAAAGAAAGCAGATATTGCGACATTGACAAGCATTTGTAATTCCGTAATGGACGATATTTCGACAACATTATCAATCGGACAGATCTTGTCACTGGCAAAGGATGTGACTTCTTATAAGATTGAGAGTACGACGGGATTCCCGTTCAATCTTACGACAGAGACACTTTCTGCAACGGGTGACACGGTTATCCCTGCAGATCTTGTGACGAATGTTACGCAGCTTCACAAGTATTTGTTCGATGATAATACGTATGTACCGTCACAGACGGTTCAGACAATCAGTGATACGATTGTAAGTCAGACAGGAATTACAAAGGATTCTGCATTGATCAATACATCGGATTATAATGAGACGGCAGGTGCTACCGGAACGGACAAGATTCAAAAAAGCACAGAGGGGAACCAGTAAAATAATTAATGAAGTAGGCCAATCGTTGATTGGTCTATTTCCATTTTTTTATGATTCAATTAGTACGAAAGTTCTAAGAATGTGAATACACAAACCAGGAATGCGAGGAAGTTATTTATGAAAACAGAGATTGTTAAGAAAATTGAAGAAACCAATCAGAAGTATCTGGGAAAATTAATTGGTCAGGACATACCACAGAAGTTAGAAAATCAGCTGGAAGAGATGGACTGGTCCTATCTGAATCTGATTCATCAGAAAAAGCAGGAGAGAGGAACTTTTGAACCTCTTGGTGTGACTGAAATTTCAGAGATTAAACAGAGAGAAGATGAATTCCGCAGAGTGGGTCTTGAAGCAATCCGGGCATGCAAGGTTGGGGCAATCCTGCTCGCCGGAGGCCAGGGAACACGTCTTGGATTTGATAAGGCAAAGGGAATGTTCAATATTGGTGTGAATCGTACCCTTTACATTTTTGAACAGCTGATCGCAAATCTTATGAATGTTACAAATGAAGCAGGTGCATGGGTGCCGCTTTATATTATGACAAGTGATAAGAATGATGCGCAAACGCGCGCTTTTTTCGAAGAACATAATTATTTTGGGTATAACAAAGATTATGTGAAGTTCTTTGTGCAGGAAATGGTTCCGGCAGTTGATTTTGACGGCAATGTATTAAGAGAGGCAGAAGATTCGCTGGCGATGTCCCCAAATGGAAATGGTGGCTGGTACAAGTCACTGCTTTGTGCAGGACTGGATCAGGATATCCGTGACAAGGGTGTGGAATGGCTCAATGTATTTGCTGTCGACAATGTATTGCAGAAAATTGCAGATCCGGTATTTGTCGGTGCAACGATTCTTTCCGGGTGTGTATGCGGATCGAAAGTTGTGCGCAAAGTTTCTCCACATGAACGTGTCGGTGCAATGTGTCTTGAAAATGGAAAGCCTTCGATTGTGGAATATTATGAACTGACGGACGAGATGGCAGAGGCAAGGGACGAGAAGGGAACATTATTGTATGGTTTCGGCGTGATCTTAAATTATCTGTTCCGTGTGGATAAACTGAATGAGATTGCAGGATCGAATCTTCCGATTCATATTGTGGAAAAGAAGGTGCCTTATCTGGATGAGAGTGGACAAATGCAGAAACCGGAGGAACCGAATGCATACAAATTTGAAACACTGATTCTGGATATGGTTTATATGATGGACAACTGTCTGGCATTTGAAGTGGAACGTGAAAAAGAGTTTGCACCGGTGAAAAATGCGACAGGAACGGATTCGGTTGATTCTGCGAGAGAACTTTTAAAGAAAAACGGAATCGCAATTTAAGACGGTATTTCGACAGTTATAACACTTTTTACAAAATTCTGTCACAATTTGAACACACAATACGGTTAGAATTCTCCTTAGAAAACAAGAAAGGAGTTCTTCATTATGGATAACAACTATTACAATAATATGAATGAGAATAATACAAACCAGAACAATATGAATCAGAACAACACAACAGGCACACCAACAGGAAGTGCATACGGAACAAATTCCGGCAGTGCATACGGCACGAACACAAGCCAGGGAAATGCGTATGGAACAAACACCAATCAGGGAAGTGCTTACGGCACAGCATATAACCCGTACAATGGTCAGCAGAATTCTTACAATCCATACCAGCAGCCAAACATGGGCAAGAAACCAAAGAAAGTTAAAAAGAGTGGCGGGTTTGGAAAAACACTTGGTAAATGTGCAGCCATTGCAGTTATCTTTGGCCTGGTAGCAGGCGGTACTTTTACCGGAACAAGCTATATCGGAACTAAGGCACTTGGAATTGAAAGCTCCGCAAAGGCTGGAAATGATTCTTCCGAATCTTCTGCTAAGAAGAGTGACAGCAACAGTGGCAAGAGTGTACAGCAGACCTCTACCGGAAGTGCGACAGATCTGTCCGATGTATCTGCGATTGCAAAAGAGGCGATGCCAAGTATTGTAGCAATTACAAACACCGGAAAAGTATCTTATCAGACAATGTGGGGCATTCAGGAAAAAGACAGTGAGAGCTGTGGTTCCGGTATTATCATAAAGCAGGATGACAAGTATCTTTATATAGCAACAAATAATCATGTAGTTGCGGATGCCGAATCGCTTACTGTACAGTTCTGTGATGACAAAACGGTAAGCTGTGAAGTAAAAGGAACGGATTCCGCAGATGATCTGGCAGTTGTCAAAGTTGCATTAAAGAGTATCGATTCGGACACATTAAGTGCAATTAAGGTTGCAACAATTTCCGAGGACTCTGACAGCCTTGAAGTTGGTCAGGGAGTTATCGCCATCGGTAATGCACTTGGTTATGGACAGTCTGTCACAAATGGAATTATCAGTGCATTAGGTCGTACCGTAACGGTTCAGGACGAGCAGACCGGAGAGACCATTGTAAACAACAACATGATTCAGACAAATGCCGCAATCAACCCTGGAAACAGTGGTGGTGCATTATTGAATGCACAGGGTGAGGTCATCGGTATCAACTCTGCAAAATATTCTGATACAAGCGTTGAAGGATTTGGATATGCAATTCCAATGTCCGATGCAATGCCAATTATTGAGCAGCTGATCACAAAAGAAAAAGTGGATCAGGCACAGAGCGCGTTCCTCGGAATCCAGGGACAGGACATCTCTTCTGACATCGCTTCTGCATATAACATGCCGGAAGGTGTCTATGTATATCAGGTAGTAGAAGGTTCCGCAGCAGAGAAGGCTGGTATCCGTCAGGGAGATATCATTACTGCAATCGATGGAAAGACAGTAACGAGCATGTCACAGCTGAAAGAAAACTTAGCTTACTACAAGGCCGGCGATAAAGGAAAAGTCACATTCCAGAGATTAGGTGACGGTTATAAGGAGAAGACCGTAGAAGTTACTTTTGATGCTCAGTCAGGCAACTAATAGACAAATTTCATAAAATGCGATATAATAGATTGTCCGAAAGGACAATCTATTTTTCGCAGGAGTCAATGATGAAAAGAGTGAAAAAACTGTTATTGCAGTTTTGTAAATTCGGATTGGTCGGGACGCTTTGCTTTTGCATTGATTATGGACTTATGATATTGCTGACAGAACGTATGGGGCTTCATTATTTTACATCCTCCGCAATATCATTTACGGTATCCGTTGTGGTAAATTATATACTGAGTATGCGGTTTGTGTTCAACGGCAAGGATGATTTAAGCAAGTTCCAGGAGATGGCGATTTTTGTGGCATTGAGTCTTGTGGGACTGGCACTCAACCAGATGATCATGTGGATTGCTGTGGAATTATTTAGAATATTTTATGCTGTGGCGAAAATATTATCTACCATGTTAGTCACAACTTATAATTTTATTTCACGAAAATTATTTCTTGAAGCAGAAGATTAAATGTGTGAGGTTTTAAAGAAAACCTCACATATAGCGTCAGCTCTCGCCGAAGGCGACTTTCAATGAGCTGATGTTCAAAATGTGTGAGGAATAAGAAGGAGGATATATGAAGAAAAAAAGAATTGTAATTGCATTGGGGCATGAAGCGTTAGGAAGTACATTACCGGAGCAGCAGAAGGCTGCTGCACGTACAGCAAAGGCAGTGGCTGATTTTATCCGTGAGGATTATCAGGTGGTTATCACACACAGTAATGGACCACAGGTTGGTATGATCCATACCGCTATGAATGAATTCTGCCGCCTTTATCCGGAATATACGGCGACACCGACTTCTGTATGTTCTGCTATGAGTCAGGGATATATCGGATACGATTTACAGAATGCAATCCGTACAGAATTATTAAACCGTGGCATTTACAAGACCGTGTCTACTGTATTGACACAGGTGATTGTTGATCCATATGACGAGGCTTTTTACCATCCGACAAAAGTCATCGGACGTGTGATGACAAAGGAAGAGGCTGAGGAAGAAGAGAAAAAAGGCAACCATGTTGTGGAAGTCGCAGATGGATTCCGCAGAGTTGTCGCAGCTCCAAAGCCAATGGATATCGTTGAGATTGACGCAATCTCAGCACTTTCAGATGCGGATCAGGTAGTGATCGCCTGTGGTGGCGGCGGTATTCCGGTACTTGCCCAGAATAATAAATTGCAGGGTGCGAGTGCAGTCATTGAGAAGGATCTTGCAGCAGGAAAGCTTGCAGAGAAACTGGATGCAGACATGCTTGTCATTCTTACCAGTGTGGACAAAGTCTGCCTGAACTTTGGCAAGGAGGACGAGACAAAGTTAGATACTCTTTCTGTTGCGGATGCAAAGAAATATCTTGCTGAGGGACAGTTCGAGGAAGGAACGATGGCACCAAAGATCGAGGCTGCAATTGATTTCATAGGGGAATCTGCAATCCGTTCCGTACTGATTACAAAATTAAATAAAGATGATGCAGAGATTTCCGGAGGAATGGGAACTCTGATCAAGAAATAAAATATGTTATATGGCAAGCAGGGTCCATCCGGGTCCTGCTTGTATCGTTTAGAGAGTGAGGAAAGAAGATGGAAGAAAAGGCATTGCGCAAGCGTCAGGATATTCCGGATGCGTACAAGTGGAAACTTACCGATCTGTTTGCCACAGACGAACTCTGGGAGAAAGATGTAGACGTGGTATATGCACTGGCAGAAGAGATTGCGGCATATAAAGGAACACTTGGAACATCTGCTCAGCGTTTGCTTTCCTATTTTGAAAAAATGGATGAGTTGGATGAACATCTGACCCGTGTGTATGTGTATGCGAATGAAAGCTATCATCAGGATACTGCGGATGCAAAATATCAGGGATATGCGGCCAAGGCGGATTCTGTCCGGGTGGCAGCAGCATCTTCCATAAGTTTTGCAGAACCGGAAATCCTTGCAATTTCGGAGGATGATCTGAATCGCTTTTATACAGAGGAACCAATGCTCGAAATGTACCGGCGCAAAATCGAAGTAATCCAGCGCGAAAAAGAACATACATTATCTGCTGCAGAAGAAAATATTCTTGCACAGGTCGGGGAGATTGCCGTAGGCCCGCAGAATATCTATTCGATGTTCAATAATGCAGATATTAAATTTCCGTCTGTTCGTGATGTAGAAGGTAACCGGATTACAATTACACATGGAAATTTCATTAAATTTATGAATGATAAGGATCGCAGTCTTCGAAAAGAAGTGTTCCGTGCGGTTTACAACACGTATGCAAAATGGGGAAATACGGTTGCGTCCATTTTTGTTAGTAATCTGAAACAGGAGAGTTTTTATGCAAAAATGCGCAAGTATCCGAGTGTGCGTGCTATGCATTTGAGCAATGGAAATATTCCGGAGTCGGTATATGACAATCTGATAGAGGCAGTACACAGACATCTTCCGGCCATGCATCGGTATATGGCACTTCGAAAGAAGATCCTTGGTGTGGAGCATTTGCACATGTATGATCTTTATGTGCCTCTGGTAAAAGATGTCGAACAGAAATATACCTATGAAGAAGCAAAAGAGACAGTGGTCAAAGCACTTGCACCGATGGGAGAAGAATACGTTTCTATACTGAAAGAAGGGTTCGACAATGGATGGATCGATGTATATGAGAATGAGAACAAAAGAAGCGGTGCATATTCGTGGGCGGCATATGGCACACATCCATATGTGCTTTTGAACCAGCAGGATGATCTGGAGAGTGTATTTACATTGGCACATGAGATGGGGCATGCCATTCATTCTTATTATTCCAATAAGACACAGCCGATTACGTATGCGGATTATCTGATCTTTGTTGCGGAGGTTGCATCGACCTGTAACGAGTCTCTGCTGAATCATTATCTTCTGGAAACGGAGACAGATGCGCAGAAGAAGACGTATATATTGAATCATTATCTGGAAGCTTTCCGTACGACCCTGTTCCGTCAGACAATGTTTGCAGAATTTGAGCAGATCGTACATGCAAAGGTTGCAGAAGGGGAATCTCTGACGATGGAGTCACTGAATCAGATTTATCACGATTTGAATGTGTTATATTATGGACCGGATATGGTCATTGATCCGGAGATTGATTATGAGTGGATGCGTATCCCTCATTTTTACACAGCGTTCTATGTCTATCAGTATGCGACCGGATATTCTGCTGCGGTGGCTTTTTCCAAGAAGATTCTTGAAGAAGGAAAGCCGGCGGTTGACCGTTATGTCAATAACTTTCTGTGTGGAGGGTGTTCGAAAGATCCAATCGATCTGCTGGCGGCAGCAGGCGTCGATATGAGTACACCGCAGCCGGTGGAGGATGCACTTACAGTATTTGAAGAGTATCTGGAACAGTTTACCGAACAGATGAACACAAAATAAAAGTTGAAATAAAAGGAGAAACAAATGGACAGAATCAAAAGTTTTACCATCAATCATGATGTTCTTGTGCCGGGATTTTATATTTCAAGGGAAGACGGGGATGTCATCACCTATGACCTGCGCACACGCAAACCGAATGCAGGAGATTATATGGACAATGCAACGATGCATTCTCTGGAGCATATGTTTGCCACCTATATCCGAAACTCAGCGATGAGCGATGATGTGATTTATTTTGGACCAATGGGATGCCAGACGGGCTTTTATCTTCTCGTCCGGAACAATCAGAGTCCGAAAGCTGTATTTGAGATGACAAAGCAGGTACTGCAGCAGACTATTGACCATGAGGGACCGGTATTTGGGGCTTCTGCAGCTGAATGTGGTCACTATGAGAACCTTTCCCTTGAGGCAGCGCGCATTGAGGCAAAGAAGTATTTAGAGGCTTTGAAGGAACAGACAAATATGGAATTTACTTATCCACAGTAAACGAAAAGGAGTAGAAATACAGATGAAAATTGGTGTAATTGGTGCAATGCAGATGGAAGTGGATACTTTAAAAGAATCCATGGAAAATATTCAGACAGAGGTATATTCCGGTGTGACATATGTCAGCGGAACGATTGCAGGAAAAGAGGTCGTAGCTGCAGTATGTGGTATCGGAAAGGTATTTGCGGCCATCTGTGCGGAGGCAATGATCTTAAAATATAATGTAGACTGTGTGATCAATATCGGTGTGGGCGGTACCTTGTGCAAGGAACTTGGTGTCATGGATGTGGCTGTGGCAGATCAGGTTGTACAACACGATATGAACACTTCCGCTTTGGGAGATCCAATCGGTCTGTTGTCCGGACTGGATCAGATTTTTCTGCCGAGTGATGATAAGATGAGAAAATTGCTGTGTGAATGCCTGATGGAAAAAGGCATCAAATACAAAGTCGGTACGATTGCGACCGGTGATCTCTTTATTCATAAGCCAACCCAGAAAGCGTTGCTGCATGAGCGTTTCAATGCGATTGCATGTGAGATGGAAGGTGGAAGTATCGGACATGTATGCTATGTGAATGAAGTGCCGTTTGCAATCCTTCGTTCTATTTCCGATGGAGAGGGCGGAGCGATGGATTACCAGACATTTGCAGAAAAAGCTGCGTTGCAGTCGATTGAAGTTGTCGTAGATTTTATCGAAAAATCCGACGAATTAAATATGTAAAGCGAATTGCTGTAAGTTTATAGCTGCGTAGTGGGATGTGATTTGTCACATCCCATTATTTTTATCTGTTATTTCATCTATTCCGGGAAAAGCAATTAAAGATGCTAACTTATGTTCTGGATGGAAAAACTACAATTACAATTGAATAATCAAAAATAGTTTTAAAATCAGGAAAGACAGAATATACTCTACAAAGAAAGTTTTATGGAGTATATATGTCAAAAACAATACATAAAAAACAAAAAGGAGAGTCAGGGCAACGAACCGGGTATGGAATTCTTGCCGTGGCTCTTTTTGTCTGCCTGATGGCAGTTTCCTATAAGGCAACCCGTGCGGTAGTTACAAGTGCAAAAGTGGGAGACCGGGAACTGCCAATCTATTGTGTGGACACAACGGAAAAGAAAGTGGCGCTCAGCTTTGATGCCGCCTGGGGAGCGGAAGATTTTCCACGCATTATGGATACACTTGATAAACATAAGGTAAAGGTGACATTTTTTATGACGGGCGGATGGGTTACGGACAATCCGGATTGTGTGAAAGAATTGGTAAAGCGCGGGCATGATCTGGGCAATCACAGTGAGCATCATTATGATATGACGACCATTTCACAGTCGGAAAAGGAAAGCGAGTTAAAGGGCGTGCATGACAAAGTGAAGGAACTTACAGGATATGAGATGTTTCTCTTCCGGCCACCATACGGGGCATATGACAATGAGGTAATTAAGACAGCATATGCACTCAATTATTATCCAATCCAATGGTCCGTCGACAGTCTGGACTGGAAAGATTACGGTGTGGATTCGATCATTGACACCGTATGTAACCACAAGGCACTTGGACCGGGAGCTATCATTCTCTGCCATAATGGAGCAAAATACACGGCAGATGCTTTGGACACCATGCTGACGAATCTAGAAGACCAGGGGTATACGATTGTACCGATTTCGGAGTTGATTATGAGGAAGAATTATCATATGGATGCGACCGGAAAACAGATTGCGGATGAGAGGGGAAAGACAACAGAACAATAATAGAAACTAAAGATGCACGATGTGGTAAGCAAAGTCATAATTGACATCTTATAGTAATGAGTATATTATAATATAAAATATATTATAAAATATATTATACTTAAAGGAGGATATAAATATGTTCGAGAAAACAAAAGGAAAAGTTCTGGCAGTTGTAATGGCAGCTGCCATGGCAATGACTGTGTTGCCAACAGGTGTGGTAGAGGCAAATGCTGCTCAGGCAAACAAAGTATTAGAGACAAACGTTGATTTCAAGAAAAATTTTCAGTCAGGGGATGAGTCTCACGTATCTCTTGGATTTTATCTTGCAAATGAGGAAACGGATGTTACATTTGGAAAAACTTATGAGGTGCAGACAAAGATATATGTTCCGGCACAGTATTTTGATAAGGGTGGAAGCCTTTGGGTAGATCCAAGTCTCTCTTTCTGGACAGGAGATGATTGGCAGACAGAGTCTGGCTATGCTGAGAATGGAATGTCCTATGACAAAAAATCAGAAGGCGTTACAAAGACAGGGGATTTTTATGTAGTAGACGCAAAGATTCCGCTGGAAACTTGTTATGATGAAAGCGGGGAAAATAAGATTGATTTTCCAACAGGAAGTGGACAAATCTCAACAGATCTTTGGGTTACGGGCGAAAATGCAGCATATAAGGGAAGCATTTATTTTGACGATGCAGCACTTGTTGTAGATGGAAATGTATTGTTATCGAATGATTTTGAAAGTGGTAAAGTAAATGCATGTACTTATACTATGAATCAGAGTGAGAAAAAACACACACCAAAGGTTGTTGGTTTTACAGGAAAAGCACTCGATGTTGCAAAGAAAACATTGACAATCAAGGCAGGAAAGAAAGCTACTATTAAAGCAGCAACGATGCCAAATTCAAAAGTTACATACAAGACCTCTAATAAGAAGGTTGCAACTGTAACCAATAAAGGCGTTGTAAAAGGAGTAAAGAAGGGTAAAGCGGTTATTACTGTAAAGGCAAATGGAAAAACTGTAAAGGTTAAAATTACTGTAAAATAATGCAGAGTAAAAAGCGATGTGTTTTTGTGGCACATCGCTTTTTATAATATCAGTTGGAAGATTCCATATCTCCTAAAGCATATTCGATACACTGAATGACAACTTTATTGAATGACATATTGTTATCATTGGCCAAAGACTGTACTTGTTCGATAAGATCTTTGGGAAGACGAAGAGATTTATTTTCATATTCTACGTAATCTGCTTTTAATTTAAACATATATTATAACACCCCTTTTCTTCTATTTTAATATAGTTTCGCATGGTAGGATATATGATAAAACGAACATTAATTAGTCTAATTGACATGTTATAAAATATGACATAATATATATTATAAAAGAAAAATAAAAAAGAAAGGAAAAATGAAAATGTACAAAAGAACAGGGAAAAGACTGTTGCTTGGCATAATGGTATTGGTTATGGTAGTGACTAGCATTATGGTGATACCAACTAGCGCACAGGCAGCAAAAAAAGAAAAGAAAGCAACAATCGCAGACATGTATGCGTATGGGTATTGGGCGTTATCCACGCAGGAAGGATATTATGAAAAGAAGCCTTATCAGATTTCGGTAAAGGATGTAATTGTTAATAGAAATAAAAAGGCAAAATACACATTTTATTCTTGCAATACCAAAAAAATCAAGGTTACAAAAAGTGGAAAGATAACATACGTTAAGGGTAAAGACAATCAGTATGCCAAGGTCAAAGTAAAAGAAACATACAAGAAAAAGACAAGAACAGTCGGAACGATTCAATTTACACTTATCAGTACAAAAATTTTACATGAAAAAGTCACATGGGTGGTAGGAAAAACGTATCAATTGTCATCACCAGATGATGCATGGTTGACAGAGGAAGAGGCACAGATGTATCCGGATATCCCTCTGGAAACAACGGTAGGATATTGGAGACTTGTTTATGATACAGAACCGGTTGATGTGCAGGAAACATTAAAAAAACTGAATGGGGAAATACCCGATGATACGAATTATGAAGATGATAACGAATATCTGACATATAATTCAAAAAAGCATACTTATACTGTAAAAAAGCGTGGAACCCTGTATTTCGCATTTTACGCTAAAAATCTGAAAACAGATAAATTCTATTATGTTGGATCTTTTGAGGCAAGACTTGTTGACAGCACGGAAGCAACGGATGTTGACTTTGAAGGATGGGGAATGTTATATGATGATGGTGCCGAGTATATTAGTGTGGGTGAAAAAACAACTTACTGGTTTGATGTGGTACCTTATCAGTATAATGGAACGGTGAAAGTGACCTGCTCGGATCCGAAGATTGCAACTGTGAAATATAAGAAGGACGAAGACGGAGCAAATACAGTCGTTGTGAAAGGATTAAAGAAAGGCACAGTTTCTATCACCGTTGAGGTAAACGGCGCAAAGGTAACCAAGAAATTGAAGGTTGTGAATCCGGATTTCTTTGAATAAATAAGAATGGAAAGTTTAACAGCAAAATAAATGTAATCCCTGCCCTTGAAAGGGTGGGGATTTTTCAAAAGGGAAAAAGGTTCATTTGATATTAAGTATAAAGGATATGAAATAGATGTGATGGGAATTAATACAGATGCGAGTATATATACACACTAAAAGATGAATTATAAGAAAATTAAAAATTTATAGAATTGTGGTGGTCGAGAAATCGGCCACCATTTTTATCTACCAATCTTAAGTGTTTATCATTATTGACATGTTATAAAAATGAGTATAAAATATAGTACAAAAGTATTATGTTTTACAAAGGAGGATACATATGAAAAACATGAAAAAAGTGTTTGCGTTTGTTTTAGCACTGGCGATGATTCTTACTACATATCAGCCAACTGCGACATATGCAGCAACAAAGGCACCGACAATCAGTGCAAAGAAGATGACGTTGCAGGTTGGCAGTAAGAAGACGCTTACCGTCAAAAATGCAGGGAAAAATGCAACATTGAAATGGTCCAGCAACAAGAAAACTGTTGCGGCTGTTTCAAAAAAGGGAGTAGTTAAGGCAGTAAAAGCAGGAACAGCCAATGTAAAGTGTAAGGTTGTAACCAAGAGCAAAAAGCATTATACACTGACTTGCAAAGTTACTGTTAAGAATGCAGCAGTCAGCAAGACAGTATCCACACAGAAAGCTTTGACCTCTGCTTTGAAGGATAAGAATGTAAAGAATCTGACAATCAAGACAGATAAAGAAGTAGCATTCAATATTCCTTCCGGAAATTATGGAAAAGTAAATTTGACTGTGGATGCACCGAATGCAGATGTTGTCAATGCCGGTACATTCAAGTTAATCAATATCAAGGCAATTAAGCCAAACACCTGGAAAGAGAAAGCAAAAGGAAATACCATTACAGTAACTGCAGACGATGCAAGAATTGTCGTAGAAGCAGGAGCTTCACTTTCCAAAGTGACCGTTTCACAGGAAGGTGGCAAAATTAAAATTGAAGCTGCAGGAACCATTGATGCAATTCAGATTGATGCAGCAGTAGATGTCAGCCTCGCAGTTGATGGAACTGTCGGAGAAGTAGCAGTCAGTGCTCCGGCAAAAGTTGCAGTCGAAGGAAAGACAACAACAGCCATTCCAGTCAAAGTAGAAGAAACTGCAAAAGGCGCAGATGTTACTTCCAGCACACCTGTTGAAGTAAAAGCAGCTACAGAGATTTCGCTGAACCTCTCCAAGGGCGCTGAGGGAAGTAAAGTAGAGACTACCGGAGAAAACGCACAGGTTGCAGTAAAGAATGACACAACAGATGTGATCAAAGTTACAACACCGGCAGGAACACAGGAAGTTGCAAAAGACACCACTTCAAAAGTTGACAATACCGGAAAGGTGACAGATACAACAACGAATACGAGTGGTGATAACAATGGCGGATCTACTGGTGGCAGTACATCTGGCGGTGGTTCTTCTTCAGGCGGAAGTGTAACACCTGCTCCGACACCGGATCCAGATCCAGCCCAAACGTTTGAATTAAATGCATTACATGTATTTGAAAAAAACAAAATAGATGTAGAAATTCCAACGGAGATTATAGAATCAAATAAAGATAAAATTATTGTTACTGATGAAAACGGAGTGACTCAGAAAATTGATTCATTAAAAGATATGGATGATGAGGAAGAAGTCGCAGACAACGAAGATAATGATGATGAAGATTACGATGACGACGATGATGATGGAACAGAATGGTATAGATATATGCTTACATTTGCTTCCAATCTGAATCCGGGAAAATACACATTATCTTATATTGCTGGAAATACGGAATATAAGGGAACTTTCTGGTTTGAAGCAGATGATTTTGAAAAAACTGCAGCAGCCGCTGAGCAAGTAAAAGAAAAGTTTTTTGAGAAAACATTTGAGATTCTTCCAGAGGGAAAGGAAAATACACGGTATGCATATGAGCAGTTAGGCAAAAAAGTAAGCGAATATGCGGGCGAAGAATATTATGCAGATGTATTTGGCGGTTGTGATGAGAAGTACATTGAAAAAGATGAAAAAACAGGATTAAAAGTTACTATTCGTGTACAAGCTGGAGAAGGCGATGTGGTAAAAGACATAACAGGTATGGTTTATTTTACATTTACGAAGGAAAAAACAGAAGTAAAAGAACCTGCAATGTATCATAAAACACAGACATCAATTGTAGTGAAGGCGGAAGACGGACAGGAATATATCTGTTGTGAAGAAGGAACAGAAGAGAAGGCAATAAATTGGAATGATGCTATAGATGCAACGGAACAAGATGATTTTGGCTTTATTGAATTTTCAGATTTAGAAACTGAGAATAAATATGTAATTTATACGCGAAACACAGAACAAGCTGATGAAGTGAAAAAGAGCAACGCAATTCCACTTTCAGACGCAGAACTTCCAATTATTTGCCTGGCAAAAACGGATAATACAAATATTTCTTTAGAAGTAAAAGACTTAAATTCAGAGGAAGAAGGATTTTATATTGAGATACCATATACGGTAAGTGTACACGATTATGGAAAAATACCAGAAGGTTATAGAACTAGTGGTGAAGCAACCGCTACTTGTTCTAAGACTGATTCGGAGCAGCCTGTAGTTGTAGAATTTGTAAGTCTTCCAGGTAGCGGAATTGCCAGAGTTTGGTTTGAAAAAGAATTATCGGCTGGAAATTATACGATTCATCTGACGTATAAGTATGTTTGTGAAGAAGATAAAGATATCGAGAATCCAATAAAAAAGACGGAAAGTGATCCAATTACATATATTGTTACATTTACTGTTGAAGATACAAAAAATAAATGACGTATATATAATAGAAATGCTGCTTATCTATAATGGGTAAGCAGTATTTTATTACATTAAAATTTGGTAATAAAAGTACAATATTATGATAGGAGAACCTTATGAAAAAGAGAATACTATTCCAATCCAATTACGATAATTGCCGGAATCAATTGAAAAACCTTTTCAAATCCAAATTATTAGAATGCGTGTGGGACCTATACAGAAAAATTGTGTCAAAATACCCCATTTTCAAGGAATTTAAGCCTTTTAGAACTAACAATTGGGTCTATATATAAAAATTATAAGAAAATACCCCGCCTTTCGTGCAAAAGTGGGGTATTTCCATGGACTTTTTTTCTATAGCCCCCAAAACTGTTTGAAATCAGTCAAAATAGTGGAATTGGGGACGAAAAGTGACACCAGAAAGACATTTTTTTCAAATAGACCCCGCAAGTCTTATATCGTATGTATACGCGTCAGTCGTTTACAGTGTATTGACGTATATAATTACCTGGATTAGTATATTATGTGGCTGTGTATTGCGTGACATTAACACAGAGAAAATTATAACAACATAAAGCAAGGGAAGAGGAAAAATGGACAAAAGGGAGAAACCGATACAAAAAGGAAAATTACGTCTGGAAGCAATCAGCGAGTACCGCAGTGAAATATATGGGATCAGTATATTCTGGATTTTGCTTTTTCATATGAGAGAACATACAAAGTTTGAGATTTTTGATGGGATACCAGTATTGCATTATCTGCAGGAAGTTGTTAAGAGAGGTAATATGGGAGTTGATGTTTTTCTGTTTATTTCTGGCATCTGCCTGTATTTCTCATTTGTAAAGAATCAGGACATTCTGGCTTTTATGAAAAAACGAATCTCAAGAATTATGTATCCACTGTTGTTTACAAGTGTACCATTATGGCTTGCTTATTTGGTTTTTCATAAGATGACAATCTGGGGACTGATTAACCGGATCAGTCTGGTGCAGTTTTGGATCAGCGAAGATTCGCAGGTATGGTTTGCATCAGTTATCATGGTATTTTATTTATTGTATCCATATATTTACAGATTACTGTTTGAGAAAAAAACGGTGAAAAGCGCAGTGATCAGAGACAGCGTTCTGATTGTGCTCGTTGTATTGGTAACTGTTGCAATTCTTATGGAAGAGCCGGCGGTATATAAGCACATATCCAAAGCATTGCCAAGAGTTCCGGTATTTCTGACGGGATGTTGCTTTGGAAAACTGGTATATGAAAAGAAACGAATGCCGGCGGTTACCCTGATTGTTCTGACCGTGGGATATCTTTTAATGGACCATATATGTCTCGATGCAGGAAAGTTTCATAATATACTGGAGAGGTATAGTTATTGGATCGGTGGTGTTGGCATTACTTTTTTGCTGGCGATACTTTTTTATTATACACCGCAGTGGTTTAATACCGTTTGCAAAAAATGGGGCGTTGTTTCATTGGAAATTTATTTTGCACATATTGTAATATTGCGTGTTTTTCGACAGCTTGGCGTGTTAGAACGGTTTTTTAAAAATTACAGATACCTTGAATTGTTACTTCTTATTGTATTTGCATATGTATGGGCAGTGATTGCGGCTAAAATGGTAGAACTGTTAAAAGGCTGTATAAAGAAACATCAGACAAACTAGGGCAAATTTCCTATTTGCACAGCAGGTATAATTACGTATAATAAAATCATATGTTCTGATGTTTGAAATACGGATGGCCGTTCAAGGAAGGGACAATTGCTATGAAAGTGAATGCAGTAGAGGTGTCTGCCGTTTCCAGACATTATCGAAAGAAGCAGGTGCTTCGGGAGATTTCCTTTGATGTGGAGAGTGGCGAGAGTGTTGTGATCGTAGGCAAAAACGGATGCGGGAAATCAACGCTTTTGCAGATTATGGCAGGTGCACAGAAAGCCGACAGTGGCAGCATTACTTATTTTGGAAATAAGATGGGCTGTGGCAAGTCATCCCGAAAGTATTATGGTTATGTACCGCAGGAGAATCCATTATTCGAGGAGCTTTCGGTTAGGGATAATCTGAAATTCTGGGGCGCCGGCAAAAAAGAGAACCTTAACTCTGTGATCGAGCAGTTTCAGCTGGAGGAGATGCTTCATATGAAAGTGGAGAAGCTGTCCGGCGGAATGAAACGAAGACTGGCCATTGCATGCGCCTTTGTGGAACTCCCACCGGTTTTGTTACTGGACGAACCCACAGCGGCTTTGGATATCTATTACAAAGAAAGCATTTTAGAGTGGCTTTCCAAGTACAAACAGATGAATGGCACAATTATCATGACCTCCCACGAGGAACAGGAAATTGTGTTTGCGGATCGCTGTCTGCTGATGGACAATGGGCAGATGCGGGAGCTGAGCAGAGATTCACAAAAGAGGCTGGAAGAAATCAAGACATATATCAGCAAAAGAACATGAAGATCATTTGAAAGGAATGTTCTGAAAAGAAAAGGAGATTATGAAAATGGCAATGAATTTTGACCCAATGACAGGAGAACCAATCAACCCGGCACCGACACCGGAGCAGCCACAGATGAGGTTTGACCCGATGACGGGACAGCCAATCAATCCGACACCGGTACAGCCACAGATGGCATTTGATCCGATGACAGGTATGCCACTGCAGCAGCCACCAAAGAAAAAGAAGAAAACAGGACTGATCGTCGGTATTGTTGCAGGGGTTGTGGTAATTGCAGGAGCCGGCACAGTTTTTGCAGGAATACAGAGTGGATTTTTCCTGAGCAAATCCGACAAAGTACTGAGAGCGACGGCAAATACATTCCGTGAACCTTCTCATTTTACGGAAGCTTTATCCGGACTTAATGTTATGAGTTCAAAGGCATATACAGTTGATATCAAGGGCGAGGCCGAAGGATACAGTGTTAAGGGTACTTATGCGGAAAAAGATAATGAAAAGCAGATTTCGGGAAGTCTTGAGGGACCGGAACTTTCGGATGTGGAATTTCTTGCGGGGATTGATAAAGATGAAATAAAATTATCTGCACCGCTTTTGGGCGATAAGATTTATACATACAATTATAACGAGAAGAAAAATGGTTATCTTGCAGATTCCATGGGCGCAGATAATGTAGAATTGCTCGATAAGCTTTGCAAGCAGATGTACTCAGATGAAGAGCAGAAGAAAAAGCTTTCAGAACTTAGTAAAAAATATTCTGAGATGTACAAGAAACTCGAATTTGAATCCGCAGACAAAGAGTCTTTTGAAGTAGACGGCAAAGACCGCAAGTGTGCAGGCTACAAGACAACCATCACATCAGACTATATGATCGAATGTGTGGACCTTTTTGAGGATTATATGGATGCCCAGGTGGGAGATCTTCTGGATCAGGCCGTAACAGGATCGGATTATGACGATTACAAGGAGTCTTTTGATGAACTCAGAGATGCCTTTAAAGAGATGCCGGATATTGATATCACATTTTATATCTACAAGAATAAGCTGGCATGTGTGAAGGCAGTAGATCCATCCGAGAAGGATCAGGATATACAGATCCTTTTCAAAGGTGGAGACCGAAGAACACAGAACATGGAGCTGATTTCGTGTGGTGAGTCTGTAATGAAGATTTCCGGAAGTGAGGATGGAAACGAAGAAGTATTTGGTGTATCCGTAGAAGGAGAGAAAGTCGGTGAGCTGACCTATGACTTTAAATCAGGAGAATACACATTGGACATCGAAGATGAAGGTTCCGTCAGCGGTACACTGGAAGGCAAACGCGATGGCTTGACACTGACGATGGAAGGCGCTGGTATGAACCTTTCATTGGATGTGAAAAAAGGCGCAGAACTTCAGACATTCAGTGGAGAGAAGTTTGATATCGGAAATGCATCTGCGGAGGATCTTCAGACACTGGTTCAGGAAATTTATGGAATCAGTGGAGGCAACAGTGGTTATAATTATGATGATGGAGATTATGACTATGATTACGATTATGACTACAATGATGATGATTACAACTATGATTATGGTGATGATGATTATAACTATGACTACAACGATGATGACGATGAACTGTAAGAAATAGGATGTTTTTTCGATACTTATGCATGGAACAAAAGAAGGCGCTTGCCGTCTTTATAAAGTCTTTCCGCTATTTTATATGCATGGTGCTTTTGCTGGGCATTGCGGTGTTTGCGTGTAGCGCAGTATTTCGTGACGCAAAGGTGCTTAATACGGTAGAAGTGGCAGTTGTCATTCCAGAAGAAAAGGGCGAAGAATTGCGACTTTTGACAGGTCTGGCATCTGCCATGCAAAGCACAAAAAGTATTTGCCGGATGCGTTATGTGGACGAGCCGGAAGCGATGGAGCAGCTTGCAAATGGGCAGGTGCAGGCTGTATTGATTTTCCCCGAACACTTTTATAAGGATCTGGATGAGGGAAATGATTCGTTTGTAAGGTTGTGTGTTCCGCAGGAGTCGGATGTCAGTCTGCAGACGTTTCAGGAATTGTTGCAGGATGGTGTCTCGATTCTGTGGACGGCAGAAGCCGGTGTGTCTGCGGTGTTGGAACAGGCGCAGTACGGCAACACAAAGATTGCCTATCAGGATATCGGGCTGAAAGTCGCAACGAATTATCTGAAGACTGCATTGACCCGCACGGGACTGTATGATTCAATTGTCTGTTCGCCGTTTGGGGAATATGAGCAAAAGCAGTATTATTTTTCTACAGGATTGATACTGGTCCTGTTATTTACCGGATTATGTTTTGCAAGATTGTATACAGGAGAGACAAAGGTTGTGGAGCAGAAGCTTTCCCTGTATGGAATGGGAGCAGGAAAGATTGCTTTCGGGAAAATTGTGGCGATGACCAATGTGTTGTTTTTTCTGGCTTTTCTGGCGTATGGAATCGGCTGCACCGTTACGTATTATTTAGGAATCTCATTTCTTTTCTGGGACATGCGTGTTCTGTTGGGATTGTACCTGTTTTGTCTGTTGTTTGCAGTTGGATATCATCTGATCTATTGTATCGCAGGAAAATCGACGGAAGGGATGCTCGTGCTGCTGGCGTTGGAACTTTTTATTGTGCTGGCATCAGGCATGCTGATTCCGGTGGATTATCTGCCAAAATTTGTACAACAGATCAGTCATTGGACACCGCTGTATCATTTGAACCGGTACAATTTAGAGCTTCTCTTTGGAAACAGTTGGTTTTGACGGAAATGGTGAGTGTATGCAAAAAGTAATCATATGGTACAGGCTTTTATTAAAACGAAATACAAAACAAATCACAGCGTGGCTTATGACAGCCGCGCTGATTCTGCTTATGCTGGTTGTACAGGGGATACATATGCCGTCCGGGAAAACGATGACAATAGGATTGTATTGTGAGCAGGATGGGAGCATGGAGAGAACATTGTGTGAAGATTTGGAAAATTCACACAGCCGGTTTGCATTTGTGAATTATCAGGATAAGGAACAAATGTACAAGGAAGTGCAGTCCGGCAAACTGGAATGTGGATTTCTTATGCAAAGTGATTTCACAGAAAGGGTTCGGCAGGACAACTGGAAAAAATGTGTGACGTATATCGCCAACCCGTTTACAACCAAGGGAGAAGTTGCAAAAGAAACATTTTTTGCGGCCTTTTTCAAGGAGTACAGCGGAAAATTGTTAGCGCAAAGCGAAAAGGAAATCTTTACAACGCAGGATCAAAAGCGTCTTGAAAAAATGCAAAAATCAAGCGATGATTTTTTGCAGAGCGATTTTTTTTATACGGATATTGTTCCGGTAGATACGAAAGTGAAGAAAGTACAGGACAATCATGATGCATATCCGGTGCAGGGAATATTTGCAGTCTTTCTTCTTGGAATTATGTATTTTGCGAATGCAAAGAGATATGAGCCGAAAGGGATATGGGTACAGCATGCCTTTCCAAACAGGGAACGCTTTTTGTTTGCATGTGTACAGGAACTGGCTGCCGTGACGATTCCGGCAGTGGTCGGCTTTGTGCTGTTGCTTTTTGTTCCACAGTCGAGAGGGCTGGGGCAGGAACTGCTGTCATTTGTAATATTTCTTGTGTATGCTATAATATGGACGGTGTTGTATGCAAAAATTCCATCCAGCGCAGAAGGATTTCTCGCATATGGAATTGTAATGATGGCAATTGCTGTGATCATGTGTCCGGTATTTTGGGATGTGGGAGCCTATATTCCGGTCATGCGTTACCTGAAATATCTGATTCCGGTTGGTGTTTATGTGTAGTGATGGATACACACATAAGTTTGGTAAAGAGGCGATAGATAAATGAGCAGACAAAAGATAAATAGGGTTATTTTCTATGCGGCAGGGCTTTTGATCCTTGCGCTGGGAATTATACTGAATACAAAGGCGGGACTGGGAGTTTCGCCTATTATTTCGGTCGCATACAGTATTTCGCAAATCAGAGACTGGAATTTTGGAAATACAACATTGGGACTGTATACCGTATTTGTTGTGCTGGAAATGTTCATGCATACTGTAAAAAATATTTATGATCGCAGACATGGAGATGCAGCGCTTGCGCAGGCAACGAAGCATTCCCTGAAGTTTATTCTTTTGACGGATCTTTTGCAGATTCCGCTTAGTATTGTGTTTACGCGTTTTATGAATCTGTTCGTTGATTTCATACCGGATTTTTCCCCGAAGGGAGCCAATACGACATTGCATTTTGGCCTGCAGATCGCAGTGCTTGCGGCAGCGCTGATTTGTACGGGAATCGGTGCGGCCATGTCATTGAATATGCGGATTGTTCCAAATCCGGGAGACGGAATTGTACAGGCGATTGCAGACTGTATTCATCAGAGCGTTGGAAATACAAAGAATGGTTTTGATTTATGTAATGTGGCATTTACCTGTTGCATCGGGCTGATCTGCAGGGGAAAACTGATCGGAATCGGTGTCGGTACCATTTTGTCCATGATCTGTGTGGGACGTGTGATTGCGATATTCAATCGTTATGCAAAGGAGAAAATGGTTCGGGCAGCCGGGGTTGAGAACTAAACGATTTATAATTGTTTACATCGTTATTTATTTATGTTATTGTATGAAAACAGATAGGATATGTGGCATGCATGGAGGGAACAATGGGGGAAAAATTTGCCGTAAATGAACTTGAGAGATTGAATGTATCATTCTATGATCCGTATATGATCATTCAAAAAACACAGGGGCGGATGGCAGAGGATGATTTTTGGATAAGGATGGACGATGATAGAAATTCAAAATTTTGAAGCACCGGAGCTTGATGTGTATGCAAGACTGACCGAGAATCAGCTTGTCAATCGTGCAGACCCTGCAAAAGGGATGTTTATTGCAGAGAGTCCGAAGGTGATTATGCGGGCATTGGACGCCGGGTGTGTGCCGGTTTCTGTGCTGATGGAGAAAAGACAGCTGGAGACGGAGGGCGAAGCGTTAGAAGCCATTCGGATGTGCAGCAGTACAAATAAAGAGTTTCCGGTATATGTGGCGGAATTTGAAGTGCTGGCAAAACTGACAGGTTTTAAGCTGACGCGGGGAATGCTTTGTGCCATGTACCGGCCGAAACTTCGGACACCGCAGGAAATCTGCAGGGACGCAAGGCGTATCGCGGTGCTTGAGAATGTCGTGAATCCAACGAATGTAGGGGCAATCTTTCGTTCGGCTGCAGCACTTAATATGGATGCTGTGCTGCTGACCCCCGCATGCAGTGATCCGCTGTATCGCCGTGCAATCCGTGTCAGCATGGGGACGGTATTTCAGATACCGTGGACCTATATCGGAGAAAAGGCGGTCGATTGGCCAAATGACATGGGGCAATTGCGGCAGATGGGCTTTCAGACGGTTGCCATGGCACTTCGGGAAGACTCTCTTGGAATTGAAGACAAAAGACTTCATGCAGTGGATAAACTTGCGATACTGCTGGGAACCGAGGGAGAAGGACTGGCCGATGAGACATTGGCACAGTGCGACTATACGGTGCGCATACCGATGAGCCACGGCGTGGATTCACTTAATGTGGCAGCCGCCAGTGCAGTTGCCTTTTACGAATTAGGAAAATAGTACTTGGGGAGTAGACACTGTCGAAAAAAGGTACAAAAAAGAGATAAAAAGTTCTTGCATTGGAGTATAAAGTTTGCTATGATTACATCGACAAAGGTGTCAAAAGAATGGAAACATTCTTTTGGTGCCTTTTTGCGTTGTATGTATACTCAATGGATAGTGTCAAGTTTTGTATGAAAACTTGACATGTAGGGGCAATGCATCTTTGATGCATTACAATCATCAGC
>URSS01000008.1 GCA_900550545.1 uncultured Lachnobacterium sp.
GTGGAATAAAATACCATCGGGTCCACCCCTGCCATGCCTGACGCAGCCGGTAGAAGTTCCGGCACACAACATGAGTATGAAAGAAAAAATGGCTGTTGTCAAGAAAGAACTGTGCTGACAGCACAAAGAACACCATGTATTTTGTGCCGCAGACCTATGGAAACCGCACAACAATTGTGCAATTATATATGCAACGAAAACACAGAACGACAGGGAGGACGAATAAATGTTAAGAACAGACTTACCAAAAATTATTACAGATACATTACCAGGACCTAAGGCCACAGAAATTATTAAAAGAAGAGAAAATGTAGTACCATCCGCAATCCGCTGCGGTTATCCTGTTGTGATCGGTCGCGGGGAGGGAGCAATGATTGAGGATGTCGATGGAAACAAATTCCTTGATTGGATCGGTGGTGTCGGCGTATTGAACATTGGATTCTCACATCCAGAGGTTGTAGAGGCAGTCAAAGTACAGGCAGATAAATATTTCCATGGCATGTTCAATGTTGTAACCCATGAGGGCTATGTATCATTTGCTGAAAAGCTTTGCAGCATTGCCACTGTAAAGGGAACCGAGAAGAAAGCATATTTCGCAAACAGCGGTGCAGAGGCAGATGAGAATGCAGTTAAGATTGCAAAAAGTTTCACCAAGCGACCAAATATTATCGTATTTTCCGGAGCATTCCATGGAAGAACCCATTACACTATGGCAATGACATCCAAGAAAGCATATGCAAAGGGAATGGGCGAGCTTGCAAATGGTGTGTTCCGTGCACAGTTCCCATACTATTATAGAAATCCGAAAGGAATGCCACAGGATGCTGCTTTGGATTACTATATGAAATCGCTGACCGATGTCTTTGAGCAGTGTGCGGCAGCCGATACCATTGCAGCAATCGTTGTTGAGCCGTTGCAGGGTGAGGGAGGATTTATCCCGGCACCAATCGAGTGGGTAAAGGCAGTGCGCAGGCTTTGTGATGATAATGGCATTCTTCTTATTGCAGATGAGGTACAGAGTGGATTCTGCAGAACCGGACGGATGTTTGCGAGCATGTACTGGGAAGAGGCAGGCGTACAGCCGGATATTATTGCTACAGCAAAATCCATTGCAGCCGGCGTTCCGCTTTCCGCAATCGTTGCAAGAAAAGAAATCATGGAGGCAGCTGCACCGGGCACCATCGGTGGAACATTCTGTGGTAACCCACTGGCTTGTGCGGCAGCGTTAAAAACCATCGAGATTATGGAGAGAGACCATCTGGCAGAGCGTTCCTGTGAGATCGGGAAGAAAGTGACAGAGCGTTATCTGGCTATGAAAGAAAAGTATAACTGTGTTGGAGATGTCCGTGGACTTGGCGGAATGATCGGTATTGAGTTTGTAAAAGACAAAGAGACCAAGGAGCCGGCACCGGAGCTGACAGTAGCCGTGATCAATGAGTGTGCAAAAAATGGCTTGCTCGTAGAGGGCGCAGGAACTTATAATAATGTTATCCGTTTCCTTGCACCTCTGGTAATTACAGATGAGCAGCTTGCAGCAGGATTGGATATTTTTGAAAAAGCAGTAGTGACTGCTATGGAGGGATAAAATGAGTGATATTGCATTTAAGTATTTTCTTCCGGTAAACATCGAATTTGGTTCCGGAAAAGTAGCAAAAGCAGGAAAACTGACAAAACCATATGGAAAAAAAGCACTGATTGTCACAGGACACAGCAGTGCCAAAAAGTCAGGACTTTATGATAAAGTAAAAGACAGTCTCAAAGCAGAAGGAATCGATTCGGTTCTGTTTGATAAAGTTGCACAGAATCCGCTGACCACGACGGCAGCGGAAGGGGCCGCATTCGCAAAAGAGAATGGTTGCGATGTTGTTGTGGCCATCGGTGGCGGAAGCATTATGGATTGTGCCAAGGCAATTGCATTCCTTGCAGTGAATGACGGCGATGTGAGTGATTACATTTTTGGTAAAAAAGCCAGCGATACAGCACTCCCGATTATTCTGATTCCGACAACCTGTGGTACCGGATCGGAAGGAAATGGTTTTGCAGTATTGACCAATCCGGACAATGGAGACAAGAAATCACTTCGCTGTAATGCAATCGTAGCAAAAGTGTCCATCGTGGATCCGGAGTGTATGATGACGATGCCAAAGTATGTACTGGCATCCGTAGGTTTTGATGCATTGTGTCACAACATGGAAGCATATACATCAAAGATTGCGCAGCCGTTCACAGACGCATTAAGTCTTTATGCGGTAGATCTGATTGCTCACAATCTGGTGGATGTATACAAAGGAACCGGAAGCAAAGAAAGCTGGGAGAAAATCACACTGGCAAGTACGATCGGCGGCATGGTGATCAATACCGCAGGAGTAACTTTGGCACATGGTATGGAACATCCGGCAAGCGGATTGAAAGATATCGTACATGGAAAGGGACTTGCGGCCCTGACGCCAACGATTATTGAAGCTTCTTATCAGGGGGCGCCGGAGAAGTTTGCAAAACTTGCAAAATTGTTTGGTGGAGAAAATGCGGAGGATCTGGCAGGAAAAGTGCGTGAACTGTTGGAGGATATTGAGCTTACCTGTACATTGTCTGATCTGGGAATTGAAGAGAAAGACATTCCATGGATGGCAGAGAACTGCATGAAAGTTTCTGCGCCTAGCATTGCAAATAATCCAGTGGTATTCTCACAGGAGGAAATCGCTGAGATTTATAAAAAGGCGTTGTGATGATTTACAACTGCTTAAAATGCTTGTAATGGTTGTCGGTATAATAGATCAGTCCATCATTCGAGTAGATAATTCTTTTGGCACCGCGGCTTAAAGCACCCATCGTATCAATGTCACATTCATAATATTTTCTGCCGGCAGCTTTTGGAAGAACTCCTTCATAATCGTGATAGATGTTACCGCCAATGCAGGCATATTTGGAATATTTCAACAATGATCCGCCATTCCATCCAAGTTCAGAAGCTTCTGATTTAGTGATAAAATTGGAAGGAAGTTTCCCATATTTGCGGATGTAAGCAGCAACTTTATTTTTGCTTGTATAACGTCCGTTTTCAGTTAAACCGGCATTTTCTCCGGAAGTAACCGTGACGGTACAGGTATAGGATATACCTCTGCATTTTGCAGTGATCTTTGCTTTGCCTACGGAACGGGCTTCGACGGTTCCGGCAGCGCAGTATGCAATCTTTGTGTTGCTTGAATACCAGGCAACCTTTGCAGGTGCATTTTTCAGTTTTAATTTGGCTGTCTTGGTATAGGCAATCGTTAAAGATTTTTTATTTAATTTGACCTGTCCGGTTGCGGCAGTTGTCGTAAAGGCCTGTACCTGAGGCACCGGCTGCGCAAAAAGCAGGATTGCCGTAAGTAATAGAAAGAGATATTTTTTTATACGTTTCATAAAGAAAGCCTCCAGATATTAATTTAAACAATTATACATATTGTAACATATGTATCGAAGAAATGCATAATAAAATTAACTGTTATTGTAATAAAAAATGGACTGCTTTGCAGGTAGATGTGGTATACTTTTCTCATAGAGCGACTATTTCGAAGTGCATGGGAATAGCATATCAGATCATTTGTGAAAGAGAGGGAAAAGCGATGCAGAATTATTCGGGGGAAAAAGATTTACAGTATCATTTGCAGATACGTCCGGGAGATGTGGGACGTTATGTAATTTTGCCGGGGGATCCTAAGCGCTGTGCAAAGATTGCGGAGCATTTTGACAATGCACATCTTGTGGCAGACAGCCGGGAATTTGTGACATATACCGGAGAACTTGACGGAGTCAAAGTCAGTGTAACTTCCACAGGAATCGGAGGTCCGTCTGCATCGATTGCAATGGAAGAACTGGTACTGTGCGGGGCGGACACCTTTATCCGTGTCGGAACCTGCGGTGGCATTGATCTTGACGTAAAAGGTGGTGATATCGTTATCGCAACCGGAGCGGTGCGCATGGAAGGGACAAGCAAGGAATATGCACCAATCGAATATCCAGCGGTTGCGGATCTGGATATCACAAATGCACTGGTGGCGGCCAGTCGTAAGCTTGGATATACATATCATACCGGAGTGGTACAGTGCAAAGATGCATTTTACGGACAGCATGAGCCGGAGCGGATGCCGGTAAGCTACGAACTGACCAATAAGTGGGAAGCGTGGAAACGCATGGGATGCAAGGCATCGGAGATGGAATCGGCGGCGCTGTTTATTGTGGCAGCACATCTGGGTGTGCGCTGTGGAACTGATTTACTGGTAATGGGAAATCAGGAGCGGAATGCGCGTGGAATGGATAACCCGATTGTTCATGATACAGAAGCCGCAATTTCAATCGCTGTGGAGGCACTGCGGACATTGATCCGCGAAGATCAGGAGAAGACAGGAAAGTAAAAGGAGAAGGGGAAATATATGGATTATAAAAAATATAAACGTGTCTTTACAATTGTGATTGATTCTCTTGGCGCAGGAGATGCGGCTGATGCTGCTGCGTTTGGAGATGCAGGGACCGACACTTTGGGGCATATAGCAGAGTCTGTGGAAAATCTGCATATTCCAAATCTGCAGAAACTTGGTATCGCAAACATGAAGCCTTTAAAAAATATTGCACCGGTCGAGGAGCCGAAAGCATATTATACGCGTTTGAACGAGGCGAGCAACGGTAAAGATACCATGACCGGACACTGGGAGATGATGGGGCTTCATATAACGAAACCATTTCTGACTTTTACCGAGCATGGCTTCCCGAAGGAACTGATCGAGGAACTCGAAAAACGCACGGGACACAAGGTAATCGGAAACAAGAGTGCCAGCGGTACAGTGATCCTTGATGAACTTGGAGAAGAAGAGATTGCGACAGGACATATGATTGTCTATACTTCTGCGGACTCTGTATTGCAGATCTGCGGCAATGAGGAAACGTTTGGGCTCGATGAACTGTATCGTTGCTGTGAGATCGCCAGAGAAATTACGATGAAAGATGAGTGGAAAGTCGGACGTGTGATTGCACGCCCTTATGTGGGAAAGAAGAAGGGCGAATTTAAACGGACGAGCAACCGTCACGATTATGCGCTCAAGCCATTTGGCCGAACCGCTTTGAATGTGCTGAAAGATGCCGGATACGATGTGATATCCGTCGGAAAGATCTATGACATTTTTGACGGAGAGGGAATCACAGAATCCAATCGGTCAAAGAGTTCGGTTCACGGAATGGAACAGACGATAGAAATTGCACAGAGAGACTTTACCGGACTTTGCTTTGTAAATCTCGTTGACTTTGATGCATTGTGGGGACACCGGAGAAATGTCACAGGTTATGCACAGGAACTTGAGCGTTTTGATGTGAAACTGGGAGAGTTGCTTGAAGTTTTAAAAGAGGACGATCTGCTCATCATAACGGCGGACCACGGCAACGATCCGACATATACCGGTACGGATCATACGAGAGAAAAGGTTCCATTTCTTGCATATTCATCATCCATGAAAGAACCGAAGAAATTAAAGGAAGCTTCTACTTTTGCGATTATTGGCGCTACTATCACAGATAACTTTGGACTTTCGATGCCGGAAGGAACAATTGGAAGCTCGATTTTAGAGGAGTTAAAGTAAGAGAATTAAGAAAGGATACGGAAAATGGACAGAGAAGAAATATTGAACAAGGTTGATCATACATTGCTTGCGCAGACGGCAACATGGGAGGAAATCAGGGAAATTCTCGATGATGCCATGAAGTACCATACGGCATCGGCCTGCATACCGGCAGCGTATGTGAAGCAGGCGGCGGAGTATGTGCAGGGCAGACTTCCAATCTGTACCGTGATCGGATTCCCGAACGGATATCATACTACAACGGTCAAAGTATTTGAGACGAAAGATGCAGTGGCAAATGGTGCTTCGGAGATTGATATGGTCATCAACATTGGCTTTCTGAAGGATAAGCGGTACGAGGAGATTGAGGAAGAAATCCGTCAGGTTCATGCCGCCTGTGAGGGAAGAATCCTTAAGGTCATCATAGAGACCTGTCTTCTTACGGAGGAAGAGAAAATAAAAATGTGCGAGATCGTTACGAAAGCCGGTGCGGAATTCATTAAAACATCGACAGGATTTTCTACTGGAGGAGCGACATTTGAGGATGTGGAGCTGATGCGGAAGTATGTAGGCGCAAATGTGAAAGTGAAAGCGGCAGGTGGAATCGCGTCGTTTGCAGATGCAGAAAAGTTTGTTGAACTTGGTGCAGACCGGCTTGGAACAAGCCGGCTGATCAAGATTATGAAAGCAGAAAATGCTTACGCATAGTGATATTTCCTGCGCTGACGCACAAAGAATGTGATCGTGATGCATAATGTAAGAAGTTCTGCAACGGTCACAGAACTCCAGATTCCGTTGATTCCACCAAATACAATGGGAAGAATGAGTACAGCACCAATCTGAAAGACCAGAGTGCGCAAAAAGGAAATTACTGCGGAGACGACTCCGTTACTTAAAGCGGTAAAGAATGAGGAGCCGAATATATTAAAGCCGTTGATGATATACACAAGACTATAAATATGGAAACCGGTCTGTGTCATAGCAAGCAGCGTGCTGTCATAACCAACAAAAAGCTTTGCAAGCGGTGTGGCGAGAAGCTGGGCAAGAATGAAAAGAAGAATGCCCCAGGAGCCCACCAGCTGCAGGCTTTTTTTGTACAGATTTTTCAGTTCTCCATGATTTCCGGCACCATAATGGTAGCTGATGATCGGTGCGCTTCCGATGGAATAGCCAAGAAAGATCGCAATAAATATAAAATTTACATACATGATTGCAGCGTAAGCAGCGACTCCGTTTTCTCCGGCGAATTTCATTAACTGGATATTGTAAAGGGAATTTACAATGGAGCTTGAGAGGTTGGTCATAAGTTCCGAAGAACCGTTGACGCAGGTCTGCAAGAGAATACGGCCGTTGAACTGTGTTTTCCCAAGACGGAGCAGACTGCTGTTTTTTCTGGAAAAATAGAATACAGGAAAAAGTCCTCCAATCATCTCTCCGCAGACGGTTGCAACGGCAGCACCCGCCAGACCGAAGCCAAGGATGCCGACAAATAGCAGATCCAGAATCATATTGGTGACACCGGCGGTAATGATGACAGCCAGTCCAAGTTTTGGTTTTTCCGCAGTCACAAAGAAACTCTGGAATACATTTTGCAGCATAAAGGCGGGCAGGGAAATAAAATTGATCCGGCCATACAAAATGCAGTTGGAGAGAAGTTCGCCTTCGGCACCGAGCAATGAGGCAACGGACGGTACCAGAAGCATGCCGAGCAATGCCAGAATGATGCCGCCGATGGCTGTCACATAGACAAGCATGGAAAAATAGGAATTGGCCCGTTTCGGATCGCCTTCTCCCAAGGTTTTGGCAACGATCGCGCTGCCTCCGGTTCCAATCATAAAGCCCAAAGCGGACAGTCCCATGAGAAACGGGAGAATCAGATTGATGGAGGCTAGGGCTGTTTTTCCAACAAAATTAGAAACAAATAATCCATCTACGACGCTGTAGATGGACGTAAAAATCATCATAACGATGGAGGGAAAAACAAACCGGAGCAGTTTGTTATAGGTAAAGTGTTCGGATAATTGAATTTTCATATAATAAAGAAGTCTCCTTGTATAAAATTAACAGTAACTATTCGGCAACGATAAGATCAATGCCGGCTTTTTCGTAGATTTCCTTGGTGTTTTGGGACAATCCGGCATCCGTGATCACAAGATGCAGATCATCGATGGATGCATAGCTGGAAATGGAAGACGTATCGAATTTGGTATGGTCGATCAGTGCGATGGTTTTGGCAGATGCTTTGATACACATACGTTTCAGGTCGGCCTCATAAATACTGAAATCGGTCAGCCCGTTTTCCACCGAAAAGCCACGGGCAGAAACAAATGCGATGTCAGTATGGATTTTTTTAAGCAGATCTTCTCCGAGCAGTCCTTCAATGGAAGAAGATGCAGAAGTTACGATACCGCCGGTAAGAATCACGGTAATGCCAGGGACATCTTTGAGTGCCAGGGCAAGGTTGATACCGTTCGTAATGACGGTAAGCTCCGTGAATCCGGTCAGTTTCATCCCAAGTGTGTAAGCCGTGGAGCTGGCATCAAGAAAGATACACATATGATCTTTCACAAAGGTTACAGCTGTATCGGCAATCATTTCCTTTTCTTTTTGATTTTCCAACGCACGTTCATCAAAGTAATAAGCCCGTCCGGTCAATTCCTTCTGATCGGTAGAATTGTCGCGATATACAGCACCACCATGTGTTTTTGTCAGAAGTTTCTCTTTGTCCATCTGATTTAAGTCGGTGCGGATGGTGGTGGCAGATACGCCGAGCATTTCGCTCAGTTCGTTGGTGGTTGCTTTTCTATTTTCTTCTAAATATTTTAAAATATGTTTCTGGCGTTCCAGTTGCAGCATAAAACGTTATGCCTCCTAAAATTATTCATATGCAATCTATCATAACCCAAAATAAGAATTTATGCCAGCCCTAAATGAGAAAATAAAAAAGAAATACTTTTGTTTACTTTTGATAACTTTTATTTTCTTTTGTTTTGTACTTGCGTTTGCTTTTGACATGTGCTATATTAAGGCTAACAGATAAAAGTAAACGCAAATAAAATGGAGGTATTTTATTATGAAGTTTTTCGTGGATACAGCAAATGTAGAGGACATTAAGAAAGCAAATGATATGGGAGTCATCTGTGGAGTTACCACAAACCCATCCCTGATCGCAAAAGAGGGAAGAGATTTTACAGAAGTCATTAAAGAGATCACATCCATCGTTGACGGACCGATCAGCGGCGAGGTAAAGGCAACAACAGTAGATGCAGAGGGCATGATCAAAGAAGGACGTGAGATCGCAGCCATCCATCCAAACATGGTTGTAAAGATCCCTATGACCGTAGAAGGACTCAAAGCCGTAAAGGTACTTTCTTCCGAGGGCATCAAGACAAACGTTACCCTGATCTTCAGCGCAAATCAGGCAATCCTTGCAGCAAACGCAGGAGCTACTTATGTATCCCCATTCCTTGGCAGATTAGATGACATCAGCCAGCCGGGTATCGAACTGATCCGTCAGATCGCAGAGATCTTTGATATTTACGGATATGACACCGAGATCATCGCAGCATCCATCCGTAACCCGATCCATGTAACAGACTGCGCACTTGCAGGTGCCGATATTGCGACCATCCCTTACAAGGTAATCGAGCAGATGACAAAGCATCCGCTTACCGATCAGGGAATCGAGAAATTCCAGGCAGACTACAAGGCAGTTTTTGGGGAGGAATAACCATGAACAAACAGGAGCTTCAGCTGAAGGCAAATGAAGTCCGCAAAGGCATTGTGACTGCAGTCCACGCAGCCAAAGCCGGACATCCGGGCGGATCGCTTTCCGCAGCTGATATTTTTACTTATTTATATTTTGAAGAATTAAATATCGATCCAAAAGATCCGAAGAAACCGGACAGAGACCGTTTTGTGCTGTCCAAAGGCCATACTGCACCGGGACTGTATTCCGCACTGGCACTGCGCGGCTATTTCCCGGTCGAGGATTTAAAGACACTGCGTCACCTCGGTTCGTATCTGCAGGGACATCCGGACATGAAGCACATTCCGGGTGTGGATATGTCGAGCGGTTCCTTAGGACAGGGAATTTCCGCAGCAGTCGGCATGGCATTGTCCGCCAAACTTTCCGGGGACGATTACCGTGTGTATACACTGCTCGGAGATGGAGAGATTCAGGAAGGACAGGTATGGGAAGCTGCCATGTTTGCCGGATTCCGCAAACTGGATAACCTCGTTGTGATCGTGGATAACAACGGACTGCAGATCGACGGACCGGTGGATCAGGTATGCTCTCCGTACCCGATCAACGAGAAATTCAAAGCATTCAATTTTCATGTGGTTGACCTTGCAGACGGCAATGACATGGATCAGATCGCCGCTGCATTTGCAGAGGCAAGAAACACCAAGGGACAGCCGACCGCAATCATTGCGCATACGGTCAAAGGAAAGGGCGTCTCTTTCATGGAAAATCAGGTAGGATGGCACGGAAAAGCGCCAAACGATGAAGAATATGCGATCGCAATGGAAGATCTGAAGAAAGAAGGTGAAGCATTATGTCAGAAGTAACAAAAATCGCAACCCGTGTCAGCTACGGAAACGCGCTCGTAGAGCTGGCAAAGGAGCATGATGATGTATATGTTTTAGACGCAGATCTTGCAGCGGCAACACAGACTGCAATCTTCAAAAAGGAATTTCCGGAGCGCCACATTGACTGTGGTATCGCAGAATGTAACATGATCGGCATTGCAGCAGGCCTTGCCGCAACCGGTAAAGTTCCGTTTGCTAGTTCGTTTGCCATGTTTGCAGCCGGACGTGCATTTGAGCAGGTGCGAAACTCTGTCGGTTATCCGCATCTGAATGTAAAGATCGGTGCAACCCATGCCGGAATTTCCGTCGGTGAAGATGGTGCAACGCACCAGTGTAATGAGGATATTGCGCTTATGCGCACCATCCCGGGCATGGTCATCTTAAATCCGAGTGATGATATCGAAGCAAAAGCTGCAGTAAAAGCCGCATATGAACACGAAGGCCCGGTTTACATGCGTTTTGGCCGTTTGGCAGTTCCGATCATCAATGACCGTCCGGATTACAAATTTGAGATCGGCAAAGGTGTGACCTTGCGGGAAGGCAAAGATGTGGCAATCATTGCGACCGGTTTATGTGTGTCCGAGTCGCTTGCAGCTGCAGAAAAGCTTGCCGCAGATGGCATTGATGCAAAAGTGATCAACATCCATACAATCAAGCCGCTTGATGAGGATCTTGTCGTCGCCGCAGCAAAGGAATGCGGTAAAGTCGTGACTGTTGAGGAACACTCCGTCATCGGAGGACTCGGTTCTGCCGTATGCGAGACACTTTCGAAAAAGGCACCGACACCGGTAAAGACCATCGGTGTACAGGACCGCTTCGGCGAGTCCGGCCCGGCAGTGGCATTGCTCGAGAAGTATGGTCTGAATGCAGAAGGCATCTATGCTTCCGTAAAAGAGTTTCTATAAATAATGTATCGCAATAAATCATATATAACGATGTAAAAATGAGTGGCTGCGGCTGCTCATTTTTTTTAAAAAGTCTCTTTACAAATGATAAATAAAAGAATATGATACTTTTATAAAAAGTTTTATAAAAGAGGACGAAATGGCAGAAAAGAAGGATAGACGTAATAATGCAAGAGTAAAAATTATAGATTATATGCTAAATCATCCAGTAACTTCCAAAGCTGAACTGGCAAAAGAATTGAATATGAGCATGCCTACGATATTGACGAACGTAAATGAACTGGTTGAACAGGGCCTGATTGTGGAAAATGGAGAATATGAATCGACTGGTGGAAGAAAAGCAAAAAGCATTGGGATAAATAAAGCTTATTGCCGGGCGATGGGGATTGTAATTACAGCAAATCATTTGGAGATGGTTCTTGTGAACCTTGGGTATGAAATTGAGAAAATTCAAAGAGTCCGTTTGAAGTTTTCGACTGATTTAACCTATTGCACTGAGGTCGCTGAGCAGGTTCGGCAATTTATTCATAATTGTGAGACGGATACGACAATCCTTGGAATTGGTATTGCAATTCCTGGAATTATTGATCAGAAAGAAAAAATGGTAATAAAATCTCATGCGCTCCAGATTGAAAATTATAGTCTGCGTTTTTTGGAACAGGCATTGGATGCTCCCGTTTATTTTGAAAATGATGCAAATTCTGCAATGCTTGCGGAAGATACACAAAGATATCAGAATGCAATTTATCTTTCTTTAAATCATACGCTCGGTGGTGCGTTTTGTATTGACGGAAAACTTTTCCGTGGACAGAATCAGAAGGCAGGAGAGTTCGGACATATGATTATTGTACCTGGTGGGCGTGAATGTTATTGTGGTAAGGCGGGATGCGCTGATGCTTATTGTGCAGCGAGTGTCCTGACGAATAACAATGAAAATTCACTGGAAACATTTATGGAGAAAATCGGTCAGGGAAATGAAAAGGTGGATAGAAAATGGGAGGAGTATCTGGAACATCTTGCAATATTAATTTCGAATCTTCGGATGGCATATGATATGGATATTATTCTTGGTGGAGATGTGGGCGGTTATTTAAGTGATTATATGATTCCATTGGGGCAGAAAGTTATGATCTATAATGGATTTGACCGTGATGTATCGTATTTAAAAAACTGCTCTTATAAAAAAGAAGCATCCGCAGTGGGGGTTGCCAAGCACTTTTTGTATGAGTATGTGAATGGAAATATGAAATAAAAGTATAGTGTAGGGCAAATGTCCTGAGACAGAATGACAATAGGCGTTCTGTCTCAGGACATTTTTATTTTTACTGTATAGAATGTTTTCCCAAGAAGATGTTTGTGAATCATATACAAAAACAAAAACGAAAATTGTGCATTTGGTAGAAACTGTTAAAAAGCATTGACAATGTGACGGTAGTAGATGATAATGTAGTTACTTTAATAAAACATTTTATAAAAGATAATACAAAAGAAATAAAAACAAATTAAAGGAGGAAGAAATTATGTTACAGCAAGTAATGACAAATCCAGGAGAAATTACATTTAGAGAGGTTCCGGTTCCAGAAGTCAAGGATGATCAGGTACTGGTAAAAATCAGAAATATCGGTATCTGTGGTTCCGATATCCATGTATATCATGGAAAACATCCGTTTACGAAATATCCGGTGACACAGGGACATGAGGTTTCCGGAGAAATCGCAGAAATAGGGAAAAATGTTTCTGGGTTTCAGATCGGACAGAAAGTTACGATTGAACCACAGGTTTATTGCGGACACTGCTATCCGTGCCGACATGGAAAATATAATCTTTGCGAGGAATTAAAGGTTATGGGATTCCAGACCACAGGTACGGCTTCTGAATATTTTGCAGTAGATGCATCTAAGGTAACGCCGATTCCGGAAGATATGTCTTATGAAGAAGGTGCGATGATCGAGCCTCTTGCGGTTGCCGTTCACGGAGTAAAGCAGATGGGCGATGTAAAAGGAATGAATATCACAGTAATCGGCGCGGGACCAATCGGAAATCTTGTTGCACAGACGGCAAAAGGGATGGGAGCAGCAAAGGTTATGATTACCGATGTCAGTGATCTGCGTCTGGAAAAAGCAAAAGAATGTGGAATTGACGTATGTGTCAACACGATGCACAAAGATTTTGGAGAGGCTATGGTAGAGGCATTTGGTCCGGATAAGGCAGATGTGATCTATGACTGTGCAGGAAATAACATTACAATGGGACAGGCAATCAAATATGCAAGAAAAGGAAGTGTGATCGTACTGGTTGCAGTATTTGCGGGAATGGCAGAGGTGGATCTGGCAGTTGCAAACGATCACGAGCTGGATATTAAAAGTACCATGATGTACCGGCATGACGATTATGTAGATGGTATCCGTCTTGTCAATGAAGGAAAGGTACATTTGAAACCATTAATTTCAAAAACGTTTGCATTTAAAGATTATCTGAAAGCATACCAGTATATTGATGATAACCGTGAGACAACGATGAAAGTCATCATCAATGTGCAGGAGGATTAAACAGATGAAAAACAAATATGGAATTGTCGGAGTAGCCCACATAGGGCTTCCGACAAATGATTTAAAAAAGACAATCGAATTTTATAAAAGTCTTGGATTTGAAGTGATTTTAGAAACCTATAATGAAAAGGCAAAAGAAAAGGTTGCGTTTTTGCAGATTCAGAATTACTGTATTGAATCGTTTGAGAACGGACAGGCGGTAATGGCAGACGGGGCATATCAGCATGTCGCACTGGATGTGAGAGATATTGAAGAAATGTATAAAAAGATCTGTGAAAATGGATATGAAGTTATTACGGATGGAATTGAGCAGCTTCCGTTTTGGGATAATGGTGTAAAGTTTTTCATGATTAAAGGACCAAATGAGGAGAGAATCGAGTTTTGCCAGAAACTCTGATGAAGTAGGAGGAACGTATGGGGAGCGAGAACAGAAGTGGAAAAGTGCCGCTGATCAGCAAAATTGCATATGGTTTTGGTGATGTGGGATGTAATTTCAGTTGGATGTTTGTCAGCAATTTTTTAATGATTTTTTATACCGATGTATTTGGAATCAGTATGGCAGCAGTGTCTGCACTGATGCTGTTTTCCCGATTTTGGGATGCCATTAATGATCCGATTGTCGGGGGACTGACCGACAAGACAAAGACAAGATGGGGAAGATACCGTCCATGGCTTTTGGTGGCGGCACCGATTACGGCGGTGCTCCTTGTAATGACATTCTGGGCAAGACCAGATTGGAATCAGACTGCAAAAATTGTATATATGGTAATCACATATTGTCTCCTTGTTTTGGGATATACCTGTGTGAATATTCCATATGGAACACTCTGTGGAGCAATGACACAGGACATTGATGAGCGTGCAAAAATCAACACTTCCCGTTCCGTTGCAGCAATGATTGCAATCGGTGTGTTAAATATCATTACCGTTCCTTTGATTAACAAATTTGGAAGCAGCAGTGCAAAAACCGGGTATCTGACGGTGGCAGTTATTTATGGATGCATTTTTGCAGCATGTCATTTCTTTTGCTTTGCAAAGACAAAAGAGGCTGTGATCACACCGGAAAAAGAAAAAATTTCTATAAAAGTCCAGCTAAAAGCGGTGCTTCAGAATCGTCCGTATCTGCTGGCTCTGGTAGGACAGATTTTATTTGGTTTTACTTTATATGGAAGAAATGCGGATGTCCTGTATTATTTTACTTATGTAGAAGGAAATGCCTCGTATTATACCACTTATTCGATGTGCATCATTATTCCTTCCATTATTGGAGCAGCCTGCTTTCAGCCGGTATTCCGTAAACTGAACAATAAAGGAAGAACTGCCAGTGTATTTGCACTTTTGACAGGAATTTCGATGCTTTTCATGTTTTTCTTTAATGTAAAAGAAGCTCCGGTTATCTTTTATGCATTGTCTGGAATTACACAGTTTTTCTTTTCCGGATTCAATACCGCAATTTATGCAATCATTCCGGATTGTGTGGAGTACGGTGAGTGGAAAACCGGATTGCGCAACGATGGATTTCAATATGCGTTTATTTCGCTTGGAAACAAGATTGGAATGGCAATTGGAACAGCACTTCTTGCCGGATTACTCGGAAAATACGGGTATGTGGCAAACCAGACACAAAATGCAGCCGTACTTTCCATTATGAAACATGCATTTACAACCATTCCGGGGGTTCTCTGGATTGTGACTGCTGTGGTATTATTCTTTTATCGGCTGAATAAAAAGCGTTATAATGAAATTGTGGAGGAATTAAAGAATGGAAAAAGAGGTTGATATTGTAGCATTGGGTGAACTGCTGATCGATTTTACCGAGGCAGGATACGGAAAAGATGGAATGAAGCTGTTTGAGCAGAATCCCGGTGGTGCACCGGTGAATTTGTTGACGGTTGCAAGCCATATGGGATACCGGACATCGTTTATTGGAAAAGTCGGAAAAGACATGCATGGTGCATTTTTAAAAAGAACCTTACAAAATGAGGGAATTGCAGTGGACCATCTGATCGAAGATGATAAGTATTTTACTACACTTGCGTTTGTAGAAATTGATGAAAACGGTGAGCGGAAATTTTCATTTGCAAGAAAACCGGGCGCGGATACACAACTTCGGAAAGAAGAACTGGATCCGACGCTTTTACAAAAGTGTAAAATTTTTCATTTCGGATCGCTTTCCCTGACAGATGAACCGGCAAAAAGTGCAACTTTAGAAGCCGTTCATATCGCAAAAGACGCGGGAGCATTGATTTCTTATGATCCAAATTACCGTGCATCCTTGTGGAGAAATGAACAGACTGCAGTACAGGAAATGAAAGCAGTGATTCCATTTGCGGATGTGATGAAGGTATCGGATGAAGAAAGTCTCCTGCTGACGGGAAAAAACAGCTATGAAGAAGCTGCGGAGGAGTTGCTTTCCATGGGACCAGAGCTGATTGCCATTACACTTGGCAGTGACGGCGTACTTGTGGCAACTACGGATGGAAAAGAACAGATCAGGGGATTTGCAACAGAGGCGGTTGATACAACAGGAGCCGGAGATTCATTCTGGGGTGGATTCCTAAGTCACTTCTTATCGCTGCATAAAACGCTTGGAGAACTGGACTGGAATGATTTATGTGCCTGCGCACAGCAGGGAAACGCGGTAGCGTGTCTGTGCGTACAAAAGAGAGGCGGAATTCCTGCGATTCCAGATAAAGAAGCCGTAATAAAATTTTTAAATCATCAGGGTAAATGATTCGTAGATTGACATTTCCTCCTGTATTTTCTAAGCTTAAGGCAAAGAAATGCAGGAGGTTTTTTATGGATGCGAAAAAATTTGGTGCGTTCCTTGCGG
Source organism: uncultured Lachnobacterium sp. (assembly GCA_900550545.1). Classification (GTDB taxonomy): domain Bacteria; phylum Bacillota; class Clostridia; order Lachnospirales; family Lachnospiraceae; genus Roseburia. The sequence goes on from URSS01000008.1 coordinate 16,469, forward strand.
CCACACGAAAAGAAAAAAAGATGACGCAGGCACAGCTGGCAGAGAAAATAGATGTTACAGACAAAGCGGTCAGCCGCTGGGAAAGAGGATTGGGCTTTCCGGATATTACAACGATGGAACCGCTGGCAGATGCACTTGGAATATCTTTGCTTGAACTGATGCGGTCAGAAAAATTAAATGAAGATATGAAAAAAGAACAATATTCTGCAAAAGAAGTTTCTGAACTGATGTGTTCCGCTACAGAAATGAACCGTCAACAGGGCATGCAGGATAAGCAGGCAAATGTAATTGCAGCGATTGCGCTGGTAGTTGCGGCAGCACTTGCCTATATTTCCGGAAAATGTAGTATAGGAGGTGCATTGTTTTTTGGTGGAATTGTGGCGGCGTGCGGAATCAGTGGATATTATTTTTGGATGAACCGGGGGGATGCACAAAGCCGCAGAATTTATGGAAGTATTTTTGGAGGATTGTTGGTTTGCATTATATATTTGAGTCAATGGTTGCTGTCAGAAAACGGAGATATACCATATGTCCGTTTTTTCCGGACGTTGGAATGCTATCTGGTAATTTTAGTTGTTTGTGCAGCTTCGTTTCACAGTTTATATGTATACAGAAACCAACAAAAAGCAGGAATGCTTGTGACAGGAATTGCGGGGCTGTTGGCTGCTTTTGGAATACTCTGGTATTTTAGCGGGGTATTTGCTAGCTTAGCTGCGTAGCAGAGGGAAAGAACGAGTATCGTGCGGTTTCGCGAATTTGTGAGGTGGGGTTCTGAGTAGTTACGAAAAACAAATCAAAAGAACCTTGAAAATTTCTTTGAAATTACCAGTGTTTTGCGTATAATACAGATAAAGGAAACACGACAATGAGGTAATATCAAATATGGAATTATATCATGCAAGCAAAGAAATTGTAAAATATCCAGAAATACGAAAAGCGAAATATACCAAAGATTTTTCATGGGGATTTTATTGTACAAATAATATGGAACAGGCTGTCAGATGGGCGAACCGTGGAACTGGGACTCCGGTGATAAATTATTATGATTATAAACCAAATGAAAATTTAAAAATTCTGAAATTTGCGGAAATATCAGATGAATGGCTGGATTTCATTGCAGAATGCAGAAACGGAAAAACACATACTTATGATATTGTAGAAGGTCCTATGGCGAATGACACCGTCTGGAATTATGTGAATGATTATCTGACAGGGCGAATTAATAGGAAACAGTTCTGGGCATTAGCTGAATTTAAGTATCCAACGCATCAAATTAGTTTTCACACATTATCTGCACTTGATTGTCTGACATATAGGAAAAGCGAGGTAGTTTATGACAGCAAAGGAACAAAATGATTATTTTTATGTGTGCGCTTTAATTGAATATATCGCAAGGGAAACACATAATCACAGAGGAGATATCGTAAAAGCGATTGGCCGGAAGGGAATCGAAAAGCTGTTATATGATGCGGAAGTGAATCATTGTCTTAGTTTTGAACAGGTAAGTGACGAGGTAATTTCTTATTATAAGATAACAAATGGCGAGTTTGATACCATATCGGATTGCAAGTATCCGGTTCCAAGCTATCTTGATATTGGAAAATTATATAGTATAATGATAGAGGATTGTGCAGCACCCGGGGAAGAAGTACAGGAGTTGATAAATATTTTTTCATCTTTTATCAGCGATGAGATTTCCAGGTTTCAGACCGATTTGTATTATCAGAATCCCGATTATATCGAGTGCTCATACCGGGAAGGAAAACTATTAGATTAAGGAGCAGATGGTATGGTAAAACACATTATTTTATGGACATTAAAGGACGAGTACACAGAGGCACAGAAAGCAGAAATCCGTGCCGGCATCAAAGAAGGGTTAGAAGGACTAAAAGGACAGATTCCGGGTATGACGGATATATCCGTCCGGACGGAGTATCTTCCAAGTTCTACGGTCGATGTTATGCTGGATACCACATTTGAAAATGCAGAGGCGCTTGCTGCATATGCAAAACATCCGAAGCATGTGGCCGTGGCAGATACCAAAGTAAGACCATATACTGCAAACCGCGCATGCATGGACTTTGAAGTCTGAGTGATTTTAAAAAGCTGTTACATGTTCTGGGCAAACCAGATGTGTACAGCTTTTTTGTGCGTAAAAGCAGTAATGAAAAGATAAAAGGGAAATTTACATGAGGAGGAAATGAAAATGTTCGCATGCAAAAACTGCGGCGGAAATGTGATATATGATATTGCATCCGGTCAGCTTGCCTGTACATACTGTCACACGCTTTTTGATCCGTATGCATATGAGGAGAAAACGACAGATGCAGAAATACAAAAGGATTTTGAGGCAACGATTTTTACCTGCCCGCAATGCGGAGGCGAAATCTTAAGCACCGATGATACGGCAGCAGGATTCTGCAGTTTCTGTGGAGCATCCACAGTGCTGTACAGCCGCATTGAAAAAGAACACCGGCCGGCTTATATTATTCCGTTTACGAAAACGAAAGAGGATTGTAAAAAGGCTTATGGAAAGCTTATGAAAAAGTCGATTTTTGCACCGAAGGAATTGAAAGATCCGAAGTATATCGACGGATTCCGGGGCATTTATATGCCATACTGGACCTACTATGTGGAGCAGAAGACACCGATTTCCATTGATGCGCAGAAATCACACCGAAGAGGTGACTACATCATCACGGTTCACAGTAAATTAAATGGAAATCTTGACGCATACTATAAGGGACTGTCGTATGATGCATCCTCGTCTTTTGAGGATAATCTTAGCGAAATGCTTGCACCTTACGACGTAAAACATATGAAACGGTTTACGCCTGCATTTTTAAGCGGTTTTTATGCAGACACAGCGGATCTGCCGGCATCGGTATATCAGGATGATGCCATACAGCTCGCATATGAAAATACAATCAATGAAATTAGTTCGGTTCCGGAGTTCGCTGGTTATACGACGACGGGGACTGCAAGTCAGTCACCGGAAAGCCTTGGAACTACCGTAAAAGCAACCGATTATTCGATGTTTCCGGTGTGGTTTCTGTCCTATCGGAACAAAGACCGTGTGTCCTATGCGACGGTAAACGGACAGACCGGAAAAGTCGTAGCGGATGTCCCGGTTTCTGTCGGTAAATTTATGCTGGGATCACTGCTTGTCGCAATTCCTGTATACATCATACTCTGTATGCTTACGGTGCTTACACCGGGCTGGACACTTACACTTGTAGGTGTGCTTGCATTGATTGCCAATTTTATCTATTCAGGAGAACTTGCAAAGGTTGCAGTTCAGGAGGCGAGCGAGGAAGACAAAGGAAAGATAGCGAAAGAAAATCCGGAAGCACTGATTGCATTTAACAATAAAAGAAGTGCACATGCAGCGGCAAAACTGGCAAAGAAACTCAAAAAAGAGACGCATACCTCTAATGCAGCAGGTGTGGTTATGCTCATTTTCTTATTGTTCTATATGCTGATTGAATTTTTTTCGATTGGTCTGTTAACGCTCAGCTTTAGCAATGTGGATGGAAGTAGAATTTTATGGACGGTCGTTACGATCGCATCATTTGTTTTTTTGATAAAATCATTTACACGTTTTGATCGTCTGCCCGGACACAAAGGTTTGTTCGGACTGATCTTTAACATGGTTTCACTTATCTTTGCAAGTATTGTGGTATTTGCGCAGCCGGTATCCGACTGGTGGTATTATGGTGCAGCGTTTGCTGTTGTGGCATCCGTTTTAGAGACTCTGATAGATGTCATACTGGCATACAATGTACTTTCTACCAGAAAACTTCCACAGTTTGCAACACATACAGGAGGTGATGACCGTGCATAAAATAAAACAGATTGTTACAAAAATGGCAGCTTTTGTTCTGGTGCTTGCCGTTCTGTTGTCATCCGGATTGTTTGCAGCGACGGAGGTTTTTGCTGCGCAGAGTGATACGAACGAAGAGAGTGGATACCGCTATGTCCTGGATGATGACGCAGGGTTTATTGAAGATAATAAAGAAATATTAAATCTGATGAAAGAGATTACGCAGTATTGTAATGCTGCTGTGGTTACAACAACATCTCATTCGTATCGCAGTACAGAAAGCTATGCAGTGGCTACGTTTGAATCGTATTTTGGCGATGGCGCAGATGGTGTGGTCTTTGTCATTGACCGTGATCTCAACGAAATTTATCTGGCATCCGAGGGCAGCACGCGAAGGATATTATCCAATGCAAAATGCAGGACTATCTGTGATAATACCTATATTTATGCGACAGAGGGACATAATTATGATTATGATACCTGTTGCAAAGAAACATTGACACAGGTAAATACTCTGCTTTCGGGTGGTCATATCACACAGCCGATGCGTTATATATCCAGCATTTTCATTGCGCTTGCCATTGGAATGATCCTTTGCTTTTTATATGTATTTAAAGTTTCAAAAAGCAGAAAAGCAACTTCCCGGGAGTTATTTAATGCAGCGTTCACAAACGTGCAGGTGCACAACCCAAGTGTCCATTATGTAGGAGAGACAAAGAGATACAGCCCGCAAAGTTCCGGCAGCGGAGGTGGCGGTCATAGCAGTCACCACAGTGGTGGAGGCCACAGTGGCGGTCACAGTGGCGGAGGACATCACATTTAAGGCGCAATCGTTGTTGGTCATACTTCTGTGAACAGTAATTGTTTTGTGAGAACGTGTGGAAATTGATATAAAAAATACTTGACGTGAAGTCAACTTTAGGTTGTATTATAGGAAAAAAACAAATAACAGGAGGTTTTTTTGTGTATTTAGAGAAGATTCAAGGACCAGAAGACGTAAAGAAATTAAATGTAAACGAGATGCAGGAACTTGCTGTTGAAATGCGTAAGGCATTACTTACCAAGTTAAGCAAACATGGCGGCCATTTCGGACCAAACTTCGGAATGGTCGAGGCAACGATTGCAATGCATTATGTATTTGATTCTCCGAAGGACAAGATCGTATATGATGTTTCCCACCAGTCTTACCCGCACAAAATGCTTACAGGAAGAAAGGATGCATTCCTTTATGAGGAGCATTATGATGACGTCAGCGGATACAGCGAGCCGGACGAGAGCGCACATGATCACTTTATCATCGGTCATACATCGACATCCGTCAGCCTTGCATGCGGTCTTGCAAAGGGCAGAGACTTATGCGGTGGCAAAGAAAATGTGATTGCAGTTATCGGTGACGGCTCCTTAAGTGGTGGTGAGGCTTTGGAAGGTCTCGATTATGCATCAGAGTTAAAAAGCAATCTGATCATTGTGATCAATGACAACGATATGTCCATCGCAGAGAACCATGGTGGTCTGTATCAGAATTTAAAACTTCTTCGTGATACTGACGGTAAGGCAGAGTGCAATCTGTTCAAAGCGATGGGACTTGACTATGTATTCGTGAAAGATGGAAATGATATTCAGCAGCTCATTGATGCGTTTACGCAGGTAAAGGATTCTACAATACCTGTCGCAGTGCATATCTGTACACAGAAGGGAAAAGGGTACGCCCTGGCAGAGGAGCACAAGGAGCAGTGGCATTACTGTGCACCATTCAACATCGAAACCGGAGAGAGCCTGTATCCGATGGGCGGCGAGGATTATTCCAGTGTGACAGTCGATTATCTTTTAAAGAAGATGAAAGAAGATCCGAAAGTGGTTGCGATTACTTCTGCGACACCGACCGTTATGGGATTTACCGAGGACAAGCGTAAAGAGGCCGGAAGCCAGTTCGTTGATGTTGGTATCGCCGAAGAGACAGCGGTAGCGCTTGCTTCCGGTATTGCAAAGAATGGCGGAAAGCCGGTATATGGTGTGTACTCTAGTTTTGTGCAGAGAACCTATGATCAGTTATCCCAGGATCTGTGCATAAACAATAATGCAGCAACAATCGTTGTCTATGCCGGAACTGTTTTTGGAATGAACGATGTCACACACCTTGGTCTGTATGATATTTCCATGATGGCAAATATTCCAAATCTTGTAGGCATCGCGCCTACTACAAAGCAGGAATATCTTGCAATGTTAGACTGGAGTATTGAGCAGAATGCATATCCGGTCTGCATCCGTATTCCTGGTGGTGCTATGGAAGAGGGTGAAGCAGTTACAAAAGATTACAGCAAGCTGAATACATATGAGATGCTCCAGAAGGGAAGCCGTGTGGCAATTGTTGCACTTGGTACGTTCCTTGGACTTGGAAAAGAAGTTGCAGCGAATCTGGAGAAAAAGACAGGCACTGTGGCAACTGTGATTAATCCGGTATATTTTACAGGCATCGATACAGGAATGCTGGAGTCTTTAAAGGCAGACCATGATGTAGTGATTACCATTGAGGATGGCATTCTCGATGGTGGATTCGGAGAAAAGATTACACGCTTCTACGGAAATTCCAATATGAAAGTATTGAACTTCGGTTTGAAGAAAGAATTCCTTGATCGCTATGATGTGCAGGAAGTATTGACAGACAATCATCTGACAAAGGATCAGATGGTTGCAGATATCACTGAGTTACTCGCATAGTTTTCCGGCAAATGATATACTAACGATAAGAAAAAATTTCGGAATGAGGAATACGGATGGAACATTATGATATTGCGATTATAGGAACCGGCCCGGCGGGGCTTTCTGCGGCACTGACTGCAAAAATCCGCAACAAGAAAATACTGTTACTGGGATCTGCCGGGTTGAGTGAAAAGGTAGAAAAAGCACATACGGTGCAGAACTATCTGGGGCTTCCGGCAGTGAGCGGCACTGATATGCAGCAGGCTTTTTTGCAGCATATCAGGCAGATGGATATTACCATTACGGAGAAAAAGGTCAACACGATTTATCCGATGGGAGATTTCTTTGGTATTCAGATGGGCATGGAGATGGCACAGGCAGATACCGTTATTCTGGCAACCGGTGTGACGGCGGACAAGCCATATCCGGGCGAGAATGAATTACTCGGAAAGGGTGTCAGCTACTGTGCGACATGCGATGCACCGTTGTATCGGGGACGCACAGTGGCGGTCATCGGTTTCGGACCAAAAGAAGAGGAAGAAGCAGCATTTCTGGCAGAAGTGGCAGAAAAAGTATATTATTTCCCTATGTACAAAGGTGGCATACATGCCGATGTCACAGTAATCAGAGAAAAGCCGGAGGCGATTCTTGGCGAAGAAAAGGTACAGAGTGTCCGGACGGCATCACAGGAATATCCTGTGGATGGCGTGTTTGTCCTGAGGGAGAGTATTTTACCGGAACATCTGCTGAAAGGATTGCAGTTAGAAGGCAACCGTGTGGTGGTCAACCTGAATATGGAGACGAATATTCCCGGATGTTTTGCCTGCGGGGATCTCGTGGGAAAACCGTATCAGTATATCAAAGCAGCGGGACAGGGAAACGTTGCTGCACTTTCCGCAGTGGAGTACCTTGCCCGAAAGAAAAATTCATAATAACCTGTCTATGCAGATGCTTGTGAACATAAGATCGCAGGCATCTGTATTTTTTCAATTTTATTTCAAGTATACAGCGATAAATTTATCGATAAAAAGCCTGTTTTTTCCAGGAATTCTCAAATACATCAACACTTTAATCTGACAAATTCATATAAAACCTATTGACATGATAGGAATTAAGGGATATGATAAGCAAAGATTCATTGATAAAGACAATATTCAGGTTCAAAAGGAGCTGAAAAATGGAAAAGATTGCAAAACAATTGACGGAGCTTATTGGACATACACCGCTGCTGGAATTATCCAATTATGAAAAAGAGAATGCGCTGGATGCGCAGGTTGTTGCAAAACTGGAATATTTTAATCCACTTGGAAGTGTGAAGGATCGTGTGGCATATGCCATGATCGAGCAGGGAATCAAAGACGGAAAGATTAATAAAGACACCGTGATCATTGAGCCGACCAGTGGAAATACAGGAATTGGTCTCGCTTTTGTAACAGCGGCAAAGGGACTGCACCTGATTCTGACGATGCCGGATACGATGAGCATGGAGCGCAGAAAAATCGTTCGTGCGCTTGGTGCCCAGATCGTTCTGACACAGGGACGCGCAGGAATGCGGGGAGCAATCGAGAAGGCGGCGCAGTTAAAAGAAGAGTACGGAAACGCATTCATTCCGCAGCAGTTCGAAAATGAAGCGAACCCGGCAATCCATAAAAAGACGACGGCACAGGAAATCTGGGAAGACACTGATGGAAATGTGGATATCTTTGTTGCATCGGTGGGAACCGGTGGAACACTTACCGGAACCGGAGAAGGCTTGCGGGAGCACAATCCGGATGTAAAGATTGTAGCTGTGGAGCCGGCAACTTCTGCAGTGTTATCCGGGGAAAAGCCGGGACCGCATAAGATTCAGGGAATTGGCGCCGGTTTCATTCCAAAAGTCATGGATATGAGTCTGGTAGATGAAATTGTCAAGGTAGACAATGATGTCGCTTTTTCCACCGCACGGGCGGTCGCAAAGACAGACGGTCTGCTGGTTGGCATTTCTTCCGGAGCTGCACTTTATGCGGCAACAGAACTTGCCAGACGGCCGGAGAACAAGGGCAAACGCATTGTGGTTCTTCTTCCGGATACCGGAGAGCGTTACCTCTCCACAGAACTGTTTTAAAAACAAATGGCAGATGCAAAGGAAAGGCTGGATATGAGACAGATCAAAAAGCACAACCGTGCAGGAAAAAAGAAAAACAGAATATCGTTGATCGCCTGTATGCTTGTACTGGTATTTCTGATGACCGGATGTGGAAAAAATTCGGACGGCGTGACAAGAATTACGAATGTGTCTTATGATCCGACGCGTGAATTTTACGAAGTTTACAATCCTTTGTTTGAAAAATATTACGAGGACACTTATGGAAAGAAAGTAGAAGTCATCCAATCACATGGAGGTTCCGGTGCACAGGCGAGATCTGTTGTGGAAGGATGTAATGCCGATGTGGTAACCCTCGCACTGGAGCATGATATTACGCTGATCGAACAGACAGGACTGATCGACAAAGGATGGCAGAAAGAATTCGATAAAGATTCTGCCCCATATACTTCAACGATTGTTTTTCTTGTCCGTAAGGGAAATCCGAAAAACATCCGCGACTGGGATGATCTTATTCAGAAAAATGTAGAAGTCATTACACCGGATCCAAAGAGCAGTGGTGGAGCCTGCTGGAATTTTCTTGCCGCTTTGTCCTATGCAAAGGAACATTATGCAGAGGAAGCGCAGCAGAAAGAATTCATGCGAAAGCTGTATCAGCAGGTGTCCGTTATGGATTCCGGGGCAAGAGGTTCTACGACAACCTTCGTGGAAAACAAAAAGGGAGATGTTCTCATTGCCTGGGAAAATGAAGCAATCGCATCGATGAAAAGTTACCCGGGAGAATATGAGCTGATCAATCCTTCCGTGAGCATTCTGGCACAGCCGAGTGTGGCGATTGTAGATGACAATGCCAACGACAATGGTACCCAGGAAGTCAGCCGGGAATACCTTTCTTATCTGTATACAGAAAAAGCGCAGCGTCTGGCAGCCGAGTACGGCTACCGGCCAAGCGATGAAACAATATTAAAAGAGTATGGCGATACATTTGATTTAAACATCCGGCTGTATACGATCAAAGATTACGGCGGATGGGACAATGCCTACAAGATGTATTTTGACGATGGAGCAATGTTTGATGAAATCTACGACTTCTAAAAAGACAAAAAAAGTGAGAGTCATTCCGGGATATCACCTGACTTTGGGAATCACGGTGACGATGCTTTCGCTCATAGTGCTGATTCCATTAGCATCGGTGCTTGTATATGCACTGAAATTGTCCCCATCGGAATTTTTTCGGCTGGTTACCAAACCAAACATCCTGCATGCCTTCCGGACCAGCATTCTGTGTTCCCTGGTGGCAGCGCTGATCAACTGTATATTTGGAGTGATCATCGCCTGGGTGTTGGTGAAATACGATTTTCCGGGTAAACGGATTTTAGATGGATGCATTGAATTGCCGTTTGCACTTCCGACAGCGGTGGCAGGTATTACGCTGTCAAAGATGTATTCGGAAACCGGAATTCTTGGAAAGCCGCTTGCATCACTTGGAATAAAAGTTTCCTATACCCATTTGGGACTGATCATCGCACTTATTTTTATTGGTATTCCATTTGTTATTCGTGCGGTGCAGCCGGTACTTGAAAAGCTGGATGGACAGTATGAGGAGGCCGCATTTATGCTGGGAGCTTCCCGGATGCAGACTTTTTATAAAGTTATCATACCTGAACTTCGGCCGGCAATCCTGACTGGTTTTGGACTTGCCTTTGCACGAGGCATCGGTGAATACGGCAGTGTTATTTACATATCGGGAAACAGTGCAAGAGAACAGACGCAGGTTGTATCCTATGTCATCATGCAGAAACTTGGATATATTGATTATGCCAGTGCCACGGCGATCGCGCTGGTAATGCTGATACTTTCTTTCCTGATTCTTCTGGCGGTCAACATTGTACAGATGCGGCAGTCAGCGAGAACGAACATATTGTAAGGAAATGGAAGCAAAGAGGATTTACACATGGAGCAGAAGAGAGAGGAACGAAAAAACAAAATAACAAAAGCAGTACTCATTACTATCAGTGTACTTTTCATTGGATTCATGCTGATTTTACCGCTTTTTTCCATTCTATTCAGTGCGTTGAAAGAGGGAATCGGCTTTTATCTGGAAGCGATTTCCACGGAATATGTAAAAAGCGCCCTGCTGGTCACTTTACTGGCGACTGTGATTGCAGTGGTTGTGAATACGTTCTTCGGAATCGTAGCTGCGTGGCTTTTGACAAAGTTCTCCTTCCGTGGAAAGCAGATTCTGGCGACTTTGATCGATATTCCGTTTTCTATTTCTCCGGTCATCGTTGGTCTGGCATTCCTGATGACCTTTGGAAGACTGGGATGGACATATCCTGGCATTCGTGCAATCAACCATCTGCTTGGCACGAATATCCGTATCACGTTTGCACTGCCGGGTGTGGTACTTGCCACAATTTTTGTAACCTTTCCTTATGTTTCGCGTGAGATCATTCCGATTCTGAATGCGGAGGGAAAGGACGAGGAAGAGGCCGCAGCGCTCATGGGAGCCGGTGGATTTAAGATTTTTACAAAGATCACACTGCCGCAGATGAAATGGGGACTAATCTATGGAATCATTCTCTGTACGGCCCGTGCACTCGGAGAGTTCGGTGCAGTCAACGCACTGTCCAAGACAAGAGGTGAGACATTTACCCTTCCTCTTGAGATCGATGCTTTGTACATGTCGGGAACGGATACTTCCATTACAGCAGCGTTTGCGGTATCATCCATATTGGTACTGATTGCCATTGTTGTACTGGTTATCCGCAACATTTTTGAATATAGAAATAAAAAGAGCAGCGCACCGCGTTAATCACAATGGGAGGAAAAAGAAATGTACGTAGAAATGAAAGATATTTGCAAAAATTACGGCGATTTCAGGGCTTCCGACCATGTGAGCTTTGGGATTGAAAAAGGAAAACTGGTGGCATTGCTCGGACCGTCCGGAAGTGGCAAGACAACGCTGCTTCGTATGATCGCAGGACTTGAGACACCGAATTCCGGTGATATTTACATCGACGGACAGCGTGTCAACGATGTTCCGGCAGCCAAAAGAGGCATTGGCTTTGTATTTCAGAATTACGCATTGTTCCGTTACATGACGGTATATGATAATGTGGCATTTGGTCTTGAACTGATGAAGATGCCGAAGAAAGAAATTAAAAAACGCGTCACGGAGCTTTTGGAGCTGACCGGACTTTCCGGAATGGAGAAACGGTATCCGAACCAGCTTTCCGGTGGACAGAGACAGCGTGTGGCTTTTGCCCGGGCGCTTGCACCGAATCCGCAGGTATTGCTTTTGGATGAGCCGTTTGCGGCGATTGACGCAAAGGTGCGTACAGAACTTCGTACCTGGCTCAAAGAGATGGTGACAAAGCTTGGAATCACAAGCATATTTGTAACCCACGACCAGGATGAGGCGGTGGAAGTGGCCGACGAGATCATTATCACGAACCACGGAAGAATCGAGCAGTTAGGTACACCGATGGAGATATACAAATCGCCGGATACGCCGTTTGTGGCACAGTTTATCGGCAGATCTTCCGTCGTGGAGCATTATGATAAATTAAAAGGATTTGATCCGGTCGAAGGTGCGCATCACGCAGTCCTGCGTCCGGAATTTGTAAAATTATCCAGAAGTGAACCGGAGCGCTATATCAGTGCAACGGAGACCGGAATTGTCAAAGACATTGTTTTCCGGGGGAATCATCTGGATATTGTAGTGGATATCGATGGCATAGAGATCGTAGCGGAGCGCTCATTAGAAAAAGATGCGTTGTCCATTGACGAAAAAGTATATGTCCTGATCTACCGTTTATACATCTTTGATGAGCATCAGACCTATCTGGTGGAGAATCAGGAGATGCAGGTAGACGATGTATTCTATATTTAGGAAGGAGCCGATATGAAGATCGAACAGAAAGAAGTTCTTTATACAGATATATTAATCATAGGTGGTGGTACCGCAGGCTGTTATGCGGCGATGACGATTCGCGAACATTCCGATTATTCCGTAGTGATCGCGGAGAAAGCAAACATCAAGCGAAGCGGCTGTCTGGCAGCCGGTGTCAACGCCTTGAATGCCTATATTGTAAAAGGCAGAAAGCCGCAGGATTATGTGGATTACGCAAAAAAGGATGCAGACAATATTGTCCGTGAGGACCTGCTTCTGACGATGTCGGAGGGACTCAACCGTGTCACTGCAAAGATGGAACAGCTTGGTCTTGTCATCTTAAAGGATGAAAATGGAGAGTATGTTGCCAGAGGAAACCGGAACATCAAGATCAACGGAGAAAACTTTAAGCCGCTGCTTGCAGACGCGGTAGCAAAGCTTTCCGATGTGACCGTCATCAATCAGTTGAATATCACCGATTATATTGTAAAAGACAATCACATCGAAGGTGCCTATGGATTTTCGATTGCAAAGCAGAAAGCTTATGAGATCCGGGCAAAGAAAGTGCTGATCGCAACCGGAGGTGCAGCTGGATTATATAAGCCGAACAATCCGGGCTTTTCCCGTCACAAGATGTGGTACCCGCCATTTAATACAGGTGCAGGATACGCCATGGGAATCCGAAGCGGTGCAGAGATGACAACATTTGAGATGCGTTTCATTGCACTGCGATGCAAAGACACCATCGCACCGACCGGAACGATTGCACAGGGGGTTGGTGCAAAGCAGGTAAATTCCCTTGGAGAAGTGTATGAGACAAAATATGGTCTGACAACTTCCCAGCGTGTGTACGGAACCGTGCAGGAAAACTTAGAGGGACGAGGACCGTGTTATCTGCGGACAGAGGGCATTACGCCGGAACAGGATGAATCTCTTCGCAAAGCGTATTTGAACATGGCGCCTAGCCAGACCTTAAAATGGGTCGAGGCCGGCAAAAATCCAAGCCAGCAGAATGTAGAAATTGAGGGAACCGAGCCTTATATCGTCGGTGGTCATACTGCAAGCGGTTACTGGGTAGACACGAATCGTGAGACAACGATTCACGGGCTTTTTGCAGCAGGTGATGTGGCAGGCGGATGTCCGCAGAAGTATGTTACCGGCGCACTGGTCGAAGGTGAGATTGCAGCGTTACGTATGGTAGAGCAGCTGGATGCCGAAAGCAGGGCAGAAGATGAGGCACAGGAGAGTGAACTCGTCGCAGTTGCGGCATTGGAGGACAAAGCGGCGGAATATGATGCCATCCTTCAGAGAGAACATGCACTGTTTACGGTAGAACAGCTTGAGGAAGCCATGCAGAAAGTTATGGACCAGTATGCCGGAGGAATTGGTACACATTACCAGTTCAACGGGAAGCAGCTTGCCATGGCGGAAGAAAAAATCCGACAGTTGCAGGTGCTTGCAGAAGGACTGAAAGCCGAAGATATGCATGAGCTGATGTTTGTGTATGAATTAAAGGAACGCCTGACGGTATGCCTTTCCGTGATCGCACATCTCGGCGCACGAAAAGAAACCCGCTGGCATAGTTTTGCAGAGAATCTGGATTATCCACAGAAGAGTGACGAGTGGTTACGCTATGTCAACTCCCGCCTGGTGGATGGAAAGATAGAAATTATATACCGGGATCTGGTAGAAGGAGGTACAACGTATGAGCATCGCAATTGATTCTATGAAATGCAGAGGATGTAAAAAGTGTACGGTTGTGTGCCCGGGCAGCCTCATCGAACTGAATGAGGAGAAGAAAGCATATATCCGTTATCCAAAGGATTGCTGGGGTTGTGCATCCTGCCTGAAAGAGTGTGCGTTTGGAGCCATATCCTTTTATCTTGGTGCAGATATCGGTGGCATGGGAAGTAAAATGACCGTGTCCAGTAAAGGAGATCTGTTGAACTGGCAGATCGAGAAAGCCGACGGCACAAAGGAAGTTATCGTAGTCAACAAGAAAGATTCTAATAAATATTAAGGGAAACCAAAGGAGGAAAATCATGAGTCGATTATCGCATCTTGACGCGTTAGAAGCGGAAGCTATCTATATTATCCGTGAGGTAGCAGCAGAGTGTGAAAAGCCGGTAATGCTGTATTCCATCGGAAAGGACAGCTCGGTAATGTTACATCTTGCAATGAAAGCATTTTATCCGGAGAAGCCACCATTTCCATTCCTGCACGTAAATACAACATGGAAGTTCAAGGAAATGATCAAATTCCGTGACGAGACAGCAAAGAAGCTTGGTATTGAAATGATTGAATATATTAATGAGGATGGTGTAAAACAGGGCATTAATCCATTTGACCACGGCAGTGCTTACACAGATATTATGAAAACGCAGGCATTAAAGCAGGCATTGAATAAATACGGATTTACTGCTGCATTTGGTGGTGGACGTCGTGACGAGGAAAAGTCCCGTGCCAAAGAAAGAATCTTTTCTTTCCGTAATGAGAACCATGCGTGGGATCCTAAGAATCAGAGACCGGAGATGTGGAAACTTTACAATTCCAAGATTCATAAGGGAGAGAGTATCCGTGTATTCCCAATTTCTAACTGGACAGAGACCGATATCTGGGAGTACATCAAGAGAGAAAATATCGATATCGTGCCACTGTACTTTGCAGCAAAACGTCCGGTCATCGAGCGTGACGGCCAGATTATCATGGTAGATGATGACCGCCTGAAACTCCGTCCGGGTGAGAAGATGGAGTACAAGAATGTACGTTTCCGTACACTTGGCTGCTATCCACTGACAGGTGGTATTGAATCAAATGCAACTACATTGGATGAAATCATTGATGAGACCTTAAGTGCTGTAGAATCCGAGCGTACGACCCGTGTCATTGACAACGAGGCAGCCGGCAGCATGGAACGAAGAAAGAGGGAGGGTTATTTCTAAAATGAGCGGATTACTTAAATTTATTACCTGCGGCAGTGTCGACGATGGAAAGTCCACACTGATCGGACATATTTTATACGATTCTAAACTGCTTTACGCAGATCAGGAAAAAGCACTGGAACTTGATTCAAAAGTGGGAAGCCGTGGTGGAGCCATCGATTATTCTCTCCTTCTGGACGGACTGATGGCAGAGCGTGAGCAGGGTATCACAATCGACGTTGCTTACCGTTATTTCACAACCGATAAGAGAAGCTTTATCGTAGCAGACACACCGGGACATGAAGAGTATACAAGAAACATGGCAGTAGGTGCTTCCTTTGCAGACCTTGCAGTAATCCTTGTAGATGCAAAGCAGGGAGTGCTGGTACAGACAAGAAGACACGCAAGAATCTGCTCCCTCATGGGAATCAAATATTTTGTCTTTGCAGTAAACAAAATGGATCTGGTAGATTACAGTGAAGCACGCTTTAACGAGATCGTGGCACAGATTGACGAGTTATCTAAGGAACTTTCCCTTGCAAGCGTCAAAATCATTCCGGTTTCTGCAACCGAAGGTGACAACGTAACAAAGCGTTCCGACAAGATGGACTGGT
Organism: uncultured Lachnobacterium sp.; assembly: GCA_900550545.1. Classification (GTDB taxonomy): domain Bacteria; phylum Bacillota; class Clostridia; order Lachnospirales; family Lachnospiraceae; genus Roseburia. Next base: position 32,505 of record URSS01000008.1, read on the forward strand.
ACAAGGGAGAAGTACTTCTTTCATATCTTGAAGATATTGATGTCAGCGAGAAAAAGCAGGAAGAGGGCTTTTATATGCCGGTACAGCGTGTATGCCGTCCGGATCATACATTCCGTGGTTTTCAGGGACAGATCGAGAGCGGAAGCATTTCCGTTGGCGATGATATTATTACCCTGCCAAGCAATGAGCATGCAAAGGTAAAGAGCATTCTGGTCGGTGACAAGAATGCAGATACTGCAGATGAAGGTCGTCCGGTAACCATTCAGCTCGATAAAGAAGTGGACGTTTCGAGAGGTTGTGTTCTGACAACTACACATCTGCCGGTCAGCAAGAACTTCACAGCAACTATTCTGTGGATGGATGATCAGGAACTTACTGTGGGCAAGGATTATCTGGTAAAACTCGGAACCAAGACAATTCCTGGTATCCTGAAGAATATCCAGTACAAGATCGATGTCAATACCGGAGAGTACATTCCGGTCGGACGCCTGAAAAAGAACGAGATTGCCGTATGTGATATCGTTCTTCAGGAAGAAATCGTACTCGATGCATTTCTGACACACAAGACATTGGGTGAACTGATTCTGATTGATCGTATCACAAACATGACATCTGCATGTGGTGTAGTAGAAAATCCGGAACTTGATGAGAGCAAAGATGTAAAATGTGCTTTTGTATCCGGAAACCTGAAAGCAAACGGTGACATTTTCGAAGAGTTCTATTATGACCTCGAGAGCATGACTGTATTTAAAGTACATCCATCCGGAAATACCTATACAATCGGTGATGAGATTCCAGTCAGCGGAGAATCTTACCAGTATCCGGATTCTTTCGATATTGTAGTTCTTCGTGATCAGGTAGCCGTATCTGTACGCGACAAAAAGATTACAGCGATCATTCCACTGGCTGATTACAGCTATCAGAATGTGCCGGTAATCAATGGACGTGGATTTGCTGTTCATGCACAGTCTGCAGCAGATATTGATGCATTTAAGGCAGAACTTGCAGCAGAAGGCGAAAGCATTTCTGAGAATTTCTTCAATAAATGGGTAGACTTTGAGACATATCGTAAGATTGTGTTCAAGGATCAGCATTGGAATTAATCTTGTGGACATATGTAAAAAAATAGAAAAGTAATGTCCTCAAAAAACACAAAGATTGGACATATGCAGAATATATGATAAAATATGTCCTGTAAACAAACATTTTTTGGATTAAATTTCGGATATTCAATACATATGTCCAATGTAAGAAAAAAACAAGGACATTATTAAGAAGGAAAATTGTATATGTCCAAAAAGTGAAAATTATGAGGACTTAATAATAAAATTTTTTGTATATGTCCAAATGACGGAAATTAATCTGTGTAGAGATGAATATTAAAGAGTGGGAAGCATTGTCTTCCCACTTTTTTGATAAAAATACAACTAAAACATTAAAATAATCGGACAATTCTTAGACCTCGTTTGTATTATAAGTGAAAGGGGGGATACAGTGAAGAAAATAGTTCGATCGAATGATGAAATTGAAAGAATATATCATGAGTATAACAACATGATATACCGTATCTGCTTTGCTTATATGAAGAATGTTCCCGAGGCGGAGGACATGGTAAGTGATACCTTTGTTCAATTAATAAAGAAGGCACCATATTTTGAAAATGCAGAACATGAGAAGGCCTGGTTGATTCGGGTTGCAACGAATTTATGTAAAAATGCGTTAAAGCATTGGCAGACGAAATGTGTTCACATGGATGGAATGGAAGATATGTCGGGGAACGAAATGCATATTGATGAGACCATGGAAGCAATCCGAAATTTGCCTGATAAATATAAGACAGTTGTATATTTGTTTTATTACGAAGGATATAAAAGTGAAGAAATTGCAAAAATTTTAAAGAAACCTTCGTCGACTATCAGAAATCATTTAAAGGAGGCTAGAGGCATTTTGAAAGAAAGGCTGGGTGAGATTTGATTGAAGAAAAATAAAGTGGCACAATCTTGGGAAAAAATAGAATTGAATCATGAGAGTGATAATCGAATATTAAATGAACTGATTCTTCTGAATAGTAACTTTGAAAAAGATATGGAGACTCAACAAAAGAACCTGGTAAAAAAATCCTTTATTCCGGTTATAGTTGGATTTGCGTTGTTTCTACTTGTTGGTTCTGTGTCTGCGGTCGTGTATGCACATTTGTTATCATCGGGAAAACTTTTATTTCATAAAGCAAATGAGTCATCGGATAACCATACGGATGTAACATTCGTTGTCGACGATACGACAAGAGTTAATACAAAGAGTTTTAAGGGAAACATAAAAGAATGCGAATCTATTATAAAGGATCAGGTAGTGGCCAACAATATGTATAGTTCGCAAAGCCCTTATGGAGTTGATAAATCATTTGAAAATATTAGTGATGCACTTGAGTATATTGGATATGACAAGTTTGTATGGCCACAATTAGATGAAAAAACAAAAACCATAAATTTGTCTGTCAATGGAACACAAGAAGGAAAAATTACAGATCTTGCTTTGATTTCGAATTATAAAATTGTTGGAGCAATTGAGGCACAAACGGAAGCACGAATATTTACAGAAAACTATATTGGGGAAATTGGTGTAGGGGCAACAAGTTATTCGGATGATTTTCCGGGTGTTGATTATTCAGGAGAAACGGTTGTCAGGAATGGACGTGAATTTTGGCTTGTAAACTCAACAGAATTTGAGGATGGCTGGCTTAATAAAATGGTATATTGGCAAGAAAATAATGTTGTTTATACATTTTCTGTTAGATATAAGGAGGTGGATGAAAAAACGGTAACGGATTTGGCAATTTGTTGGATGAATAGTTTCTAAATCATGTAGATCAATATCGGAACCATACTTGTTTTTGAAGAGAAAATAATGTTATGGTTCCGATATTTTTGTTTTGTAAAACTTAATCGGAATCCTTAAAATGCAAGTCAAAACCCATATCTTAGTATTCCTAGTAAAATAGTGTAAATTATGTCTTGACAAACATACTTTAGAGCGGTATAGTGTTTATAACATATTAAACCTACTAGAAAAGTATGAATTAAGGGAAAAGAAAATGGGATTCAATACAGAACTATTACATGGTACGAAAACAGGCGATCCGGTCACCGGAGCAACACTGACACCTGTGTACCAGTCCAGTGCTTTTTTCCAGCCTTCGGCGGAGCAGCACGAGAAGCTGTTTCATAATAAAGCTGCTGGATATTCTTATACGAGAATCAATAACCCGACGATCGCGGCGTTCGAGGAGCGCATGACCGTTCTGGAAAAAGGAGCAGCTTCTGTGGCATGCGCTTCCGGTATGGCAGCCATCACGAATGCATTGCTCAATATTGTTGGCAGCGGAGATGAGATCATCACAAGCACAAGTCTTTACGGTGGAACCATTGATCTGTTCCATGATCTGGAAGCGTTTGGCATCCGGACAATCTTTGTGGATGCGACAGATATGCAGACTGTTGAGAATGCGATTACCGATCGGACGCGCGCTTTGTTTGCAGAGTCCATCGGCAATCCAAAGCTGGATGTGACCGACATTCCGGCATGGGCCGAGATTGCAAAGAAACATCAGATACCACTGATTATCGATAACACGGTAGCGACGGCCTTTCTGGTTCAGCCATTGACACTCGGGGCGGATGTGGTCATCAATTCCACTTCCAAGTACATCAATGGCAACAGCAGCGCAATCAGCGGTGTAATCACCGACGGCGGTCGTTTTAAGTGGGATGTCAGCCGGTATCTGGGCATGAAAGATTATGTAAAGTTCGGTAGATTCGCTTTTACAGCAAAGCTCCGCAACGGACTGTTCCGGAACACGGGAGCCTGTATGGCGCCGCAGACGGCGTATTACAACCTGCTTGGCATGGAGACGTTAGGACTTCGCATGGAGCGGGCGTGTGACAATGCAGCGCAGCTTGCGGCTTACTTAGAAGAGATACCGGGAATCACCGTAAATTATCCGGGACTGGAATCGAGCCCATGGCATGCGGTAGCGGACCGGCTGTTAGATGGCAGATACGGAGCGATATTAACGGTCCGGGTCGGAAGTAAGGAACGGGCTTTTTCCATTATGAATACAGTAAAGATTCCACAGATTGTTTCCAATATTGGAGATACGAAGACATTGATCGTACATCCGGAATCGACACTGGCGGCACACAGTACCGAACAGGAAAAAGTGGATGCAGCGGTTTATGATGATATGATCCGTATCAGTGTCGGCATCGAAAACATTGAAGATCTGAAAGCAGATTTTGCATCGGCAATCAGCAGTACCGCCGAATAAATAGAGAGAAGAGAGCACAGGATATAAAGGAGAACGTTATGGCAGTTGATTATGCAACACTCAAAAAAGGCGGTTTCATGCGCCAGAAACAGAAAAATAATTTTTCACTGCGTCTTGCAGTGGTCGGCGGAAATCTTACCGCAGAGAACCTGAAGATTATCGCAGAAGTAGCAGATAAATATGGTGACGGACATGTACATCTGACTTCCAGACAGAGTGTGGAAATTCCATTCATTAAGCTGGATGATGTAGAAGAAGTAAAAGAGGTGTTAGCTACCGGTGGCTGTAAACCGGGTGTGTGCGGACCCCGTGTACGTACCATCACTGCCTGTCAGGGATCACAGATCTGTCCAAGTGGTAATATTGACACATATGGACTGGCAAAGAAACTGGATGAGCGCTATTTCGCAAGAGAGCTTCCTCACAAGTTCAAATTCGGTGTGACCGGATGCCAGAACAACTGCTTAAAGGCAGAGGAAAACGATGTGGGAATCAAGGGCGCAGCAATCGTAGAGTGGGATGAATCATCCTGCATCAACTGTGGCATTTGTGAAAAAACATGCCGTGTGGATGCAATCAGCACCAAAGATGGCAAGATTGTATTGGACAATGAGAAATGTAACAACTGTGGCCGTTGCGTAAAAGCATGTCCGACCGATGCATGGAAAGCAACACCGGGCTATGAAGTATCTTTCGGTGGACTGTTTGGAAACCGTGTATATAAGGGAGAAAATTATCTCCCAATCATTACTTCCGAGGAGCAGCTTTTTAAGGTGACAGATGTAGCAATTCAGTTCTTTGATGACAATGCAAATCCAGGAGAGCGTTTCCGCATGACTCTTGAGCGTGTGGGATTAGATAAATTTGAAGAGAAGATAAAGGAGGCATATAATGGCTGATTACACAATTGATGAACGCGTAGATATTACGGATGTGGTATGTCCGATGACTTTTGTAAAGGCAAAGGTCGCAATGGAAGAGATCGAGGTAGGACAGGTACTGGCAGTAACAATGAATGATGGTGAACCGGTACAGAATGTGCCTAGAAGCTTTAAGGAAGAAGGCCAGCAGGTATTAAAGCTTATTGACAATGAGAACGGAACTTATGATCTTATTGTAAAGAAACTCGAAGAGTAGGACAGAGAGGAAACATCATGGCAGCAAGAGTAAGTAAGGACAATTTTGAAGCAGAGGTACTGCAGGCAGAGATTCCGGTACTGGTGGAGTTTTATTCCGATTCCTGCATCCCTTGCAAACAGATGTCACCGATTCTTGGAGACATCGAAGATGATTATGAAAACCAATTAAAAGTCGTTAAAGTCAATGGAAATTTTGACGCTGAGTTAGCAGAGCAATATTCTGTAATGGTTTCACCGACGATCCTGTTTTTCAAGGGCGGCGAGGAAGTAGAACGTGTACGCGGACTGATCAAGAAACCAGAGTTGGAAGAAATTGTAAAAAAATATATTTAGGAGGAGTTACACAATGAAAGTAACAGTTGCAGGAAACGTAAAGGATATCAAAGAGGGAACAACCATCGCACAGCTGGTGATCGACGAGAAAGTTGAGAACCCGGAATATGTTACCGTAACCGTAAATGATGAGTTCGTTGAGAATCACGAGCTTGCAAACGTAACACTGAAAGAAAATGATGTGGTTGAGTTCTTATACTTCATGGGAGGAGGAAGCTTCTAATGGCATTTACAAATGAACAGATGGAGCGATACAGCCGTCACATCATTCTGCAGGAAGTCGGTGTGAAGGGTCAGAAAAAGCTCCTGAACGGAAAAGTTTTAATTATCGGTGCAGGCGGACTTGGTGCACCGGCAGCAATGTATCTTGCGGCAGCAGGCGTAGGAACCATCGGAATTGTCGATGCGGATGAAGTAGATCTGTCCAATTTACAGAGACAGATCATTCATGGTACTGCGGATGTCGGCAAAGCAAAAGTAAAATCCGCAAAAGAAACAATGAATGCAATGAATCCGGATGTTACCGTAAATACATACCGTGAGTTCGTTACATCGGAGAACATTATGGACCTGATCAAAGATTACGATTTTATCATTGATGGAACCGACAACTTTCCAGCAAAATTCTTAATCAACGATGCCTGTGTTATGGCAAAGAAACCATTCTCCCACGCCGGAATTATCCGTTTCAAGGGCCAGCTCATGACCTATGTTCCGGGAGAAGGACCATGCTACCGTTGTGTATTTAAGAATCCACCACCAAAGGATGCAGTTCCGACCTGTAAGCAGGCGGGTGTCATCGGTGCAATGGGCGGTGTCATCGGATCTTTACAGGCAATGGAAGCAATCAAGTATCTGATCGGTGTAGGAGATCTTCTTACTGGAAAACTTCTTACATTTGATGCTTTGAAGATGGAATTCCATACAGTGAAACTGCCGAAGGCAGATCATAAGTGTGCAATCTGTGGCGATCACCCAACGATCACACAGTTGATCGATTACGAGCAGATCGAGTGCCCGGATCATTGAAATGCAACTAATGAGATATCACGAAAGTGATATCTCCTACGTACATCGCATCGCGTGAGCGAATTTGCATGCGATGTGCTCCATCATGAGATATTGCGAAATCGATATCTCCTACGCAAATCGCCTCCGCGAAGCGGACTTTTATATGCGATTTGCTCCACATGAGGTATCGCGTAAGCGATATCTCCTACGCAAATCGCCTCTGCGAAGCAGACTTTATAAGCGATTTGCTCCTTGAAAAGGAGGAAACAAACCATGCTTACAATGAAAAAAGCAGACTACGAAAAGATTCTGTCCCACGCCAAAGAGAACCTTCCGGAAGAGGCCTGCGGTCTCATCGCCGGAACCAAAGACGGGGACAAGAAGACAATCGAGAAAGTATATTTACTGGAGAATGTCGACCATACCAATGAGCATTTTTCCATGAATCCAAAGGACCAGCTTGCGGCAGTCAAAGACATGCGTGCCAATGGACTTGTTCCGCTGGGCAACTGGCATTCCCATCCGGAGTCTCCATCCCGTCCATCGGAAGAAGACAAGCGTCTGGCATTTGACCCGACTGTGAACTATCTGATTCTTTCCCTGATGGATATGGATCAGCCGGTACTTAAGGCGTTTGACATTGATCGTGAGAAAAATGTGACAATCGAGGAACTTCAGATTTTAGATGAATCATAAATGAATGTTCAAAAAGAGGTAATTTATGTACGATTTGGTAATTGTGGGAAGTGGCCCGGCAGGCTTGTCAGCGGCGGTATATGCGAAGCGCGCCTGCTTGGATCTTCTTGTTTTGGAAAAAGAAATGATGGCTGGTGGCCAGATTGTTTATACAGAAGAAGTGGACAATTATCTTGGATTTCCAGGAACCAGTGGATTTGACCTTGCGCAGCAGTTTGAAAAGCATGCGAGGGAACTTGATGTACCGTTCGCGGAGGGTGAAGTCACAGGTGTTGAGAAAACAGAAGAGGGCTGGCAGATACAATTGGAATCAGGTGAAAGCATTGAAACAAAAAGTATCATTCTTGCAAGTGGAGCTATGCACCGCAAGCTCGGAGTACCGGGGGAAAAGGAACTGGCCGGGGCAGGGGTATCTTATTGTGCAACCTGCGACGGGGCTTTTTTCAAGGATAAAGTGGTTGCGGTCGTTGGTGGCGGAGATGTAGCCATTGAAGATGCCTTATATCTGGCAAAGATGTGCAAACAGGTATATCTGGTTCATCGCAGACAGGGACTTCGTGCAACACAGGTTTTACAGGAACAGATGAAAAACACACCAAATATTACATTTTTACCGGATTGCGAAGTGAAAAGTATTATCGGTGAACAGAAAGTAGAAAAAATAGAGCTGAACAACAAAGCGGAGAATGCGCCAGAAGAGCTGGCAGTAGACGGCGTCTTTGTTGCCATTGGAATGGAGCCGCAGGCTGCTGCATATGCGAATGTACTTACTTTAGAGGGCGGTTATGTGCCGGCAGGGGAGGATTGTACGACGCAGCAGCCGGGCTTGTTTGTGGCAGGCGATGTGCGGACAAAAAAGCTGCGTCAGATTGTTACAGCGGTGGCAGATGGAGCCAATGCGGTGGCGTCTGCAGTAGACTATTTAACAAAGAGAAAAAAGGTGGTGGAAACATGCTGATATCTTCGAGAGGACAATATGCGATTCGTATTCTGTTAGATCTGGCGATTCATGAAAATGGCGAAGCGATTAACGTGAAGACCATAGCAGAGCGTCAGGAATTATCGGAAAAGTATATGGAACAGATTTTGAGTGTGCTGCAAAAGGCCGGATTTGTCATCAGTACAAGAGGATATCATGGTGGATACCATCTTTCCGGAAGACCGGAAAATTATTCTGTGGGGAAAATCCTCCGGACGGTAGACGGACCATTGATTCCTGCAAGTCAGCAGGCAGATACATCGGGAAAACCGGTAGATATGGTAGTCAATGAGCTGTGGGGGGATTTGCAGGAAAAAATTGAAAAAACACTCGATGGTGTAACGCTTCTTGATCTGATGAACAGTTACAATGATAAGATTTGTTTTAATTATATGATATGAGGGTCAAAAGGTATTATTGATGTATGCTTATATGGAGGCAGTTTTCTGCCTCCTGTTTTTATACATTTTTTCGAAAAAATGTAAAGTTTTATTACCATATTAATGAAAGAAAGCGTATAATAGAGAAAATAAGAAACAAAAGAAGGAGGAAGGATGAAAACACTTTTAATACTAGACAAAAAAGACTATACCGAAGATATGCCTGTCTTTGAAAAGTTTTCCACCCGTGCTGTAATCATCCGCAATGGAAAGATTGCTACACAGCATGGAAATGCTGGTGATTACAAGATTTTAGGAGGCGGTGTGGAACCTGGAGAGGATCTTCATGAGGCATTGATTCGTGAGGTGCAGGAGGAGTCCGGCCTTGTTGTCATTCCTTCTTCCATTCAGGCGATTGGGGAAATCGTGGAGAGGAGGAGAGATATTTTTGATCCCAATATGGTTTATGTATGTCATTCCTGCTTTTTCTTCTGCGATGCGGAAGAAAAAATGGTCGCAACACATATGACAGAGAGCGAGATCGCAAAAGGATTTCATCTCGAGTGGGCAACCCCGCAGAAAATTCTTGACGGCAATAAACCATTTTGTAATCAGCAGCCATGGAGTTACCGCGACAGTGAATTTATTCGCATGTTACCGGAACTGATGCATGCTGACAAGTAGCTTGCAGGGAGCAGGCAAACAATAAAAAATGCATCAAACAAATCAGATGCATAATATTACATATTATTTACAAAAAATAACATATCGTCTTTACATAATTTCTTTATAATGCTAAAGAGTAATATCGGATGTATATGCAGACATATATAATCAATTGTAGAAGGTGAAGGGAGTATGGAAAAAGAGACAGATATGAATCAAAAAATTGAACAGTTACGCAGTTCCTGGGAGAATGAAGAATTTCAAAAAAAGCATGCGAAGGCAAGGAATCTTGTGATACGCACGTTACGGGAACTGAATGGATTTTATATTGCAAAGACCGGATATGGGTTTACACGTTTTGTAGAAAGCCGTATGAAGACGCCAGAGAGCATCTGTGGCAAATTACAGCGTAAAGGCCGGCCTGTTGACTTTAAGACTGCAACTGAGGTATTGAATGATATTTCAGGGGTACGTTGCATTTGTTACAGTGTAAAAGAAATATACTGGATTGCACACCAAATTGGTAAGGACTCGCGTTTTCAGATTATCAAGGCAAAGGATTATATCCGGAAGCCGAAGAAAAACGGTTATGAGAGTTATCATATTATTATGGATGTTCCGGTGGAGAACGAATATGTGCGTGTGGAATTACAGCTTCGGACACTGATTATGGATGCATGGGCAGAAATGGACAATCGTATTTCTTATAAGAAAAGTGAGAAAATACCAGAGGAGATGACCCAACGCATAGAGAAATATGCAAAGATGGGAAGACGTTTGGATAAGTTGATTCAAAAGACGCTCAATGATGTACCAAAGGCAGGCGTGAAAGTGTAATCGCGATGTGCGACAGGAAATACAAGCAGATGTCTGGAAATTGTAAGAAATCCCTTGACAACTGCTTATTTTTTTGTAGATAATAGTTCATCCTGTTGTGTTAAAAGGAAATCCAGATATGCTTTTACAGTTGGAAGTAATGCTGGAGAAAGGTTATTCAGCTGCTGCATGATGGTCAGCATTTCCGGCCGGTCTTTGCGGAAGTTATAGAACATTTCCCAGCTCTCAATATCAAAGAACTCACTGATGGAATCAATTTTATCCAGAGATGGTGATGTCTTTTTATTGAGAATTTTTTGAATGTAACTGTCTGAAGTACCAATACTGGTACTGAGATTTCGCATAGAAGGTGTACCTTCCTGATTTAGCATATAGGTTAAATTTTCCCGAATGATTTCGCTTGACTTTTTGTGCTGCATAATCATTTATCTCCTTTATTTCTGTTTATTATATAGAACTTGGAGATAAACTATGAGACAGAGAGTATACAGAATGAAATGATTCGAGGACAATGAGTATCAATTTACAAAAATCAACAAAAAACTATTGAGTTATCAGACTACGTCGAATACGATAATCGTGTGAGAGCGAATGAACAAGGAGAAAGTCATGGCAAGAAAGAAAAGTTTAATTAAAGATTTAAGCGCGTGCGAAACAGTTATTATGAAAGTTATCTGGGATGCGGTAGACGATATCGCCCTTCAGCAGCTGATTGTAGATCTGCGTGAGCAGTATGGCAGAGATTATGCCAGAACAACAGTTGTTACATTCTTAGGAAAGATGGCAGAGAAGGGCTTTATCAGTACTTATCGTGTCGGAAAGCATTCTTATGTTCATGCATTAAAGGATGAGAAGACATACAAAGAGAAACTTATGAAGGATGAGACGGACTTTTGGTTCGGTGGAAGACCAGAGGATGCAATGGCAGCCATCTGTAATTCCCGTGATATCTCAAAAGATGAGATACAGAAAATGAGACAGTTACTGGATGACATGGACGATTAATCTGATGTATCTGATTCTCTGGACATCTTTGTCCGGAGCAATCGTGTCTGTCGTTTGGTTTGCCATCGGCAGACTACTGGAGAAAGCAGGTTTCTTGCATATAACGTATATACTGTTAAAAGTAGCGATTCTTTTCTGGGTGGTTCCGATTACGTATGGAGTGTTGTTGCTTCGGACGATGACATATGGAGACGTGCATCGTTCTATTAGTCCGGGCTTTTCCATAACACCTACGATTCTGCAGACAGCGACCGTGTTCTGTGCTGCCTGGAGTATTGGAGCTGCGATTGGAATGGCACAGTATATTGTGCAAAGAATAAAGATCACGAGGATGATGAAGCATGCAACGTTCTGTTCAAAGGAAGTGGAACAGCAGTTCGCACAGAGATGTGCAGCGGAAGGAAGTTATGCCAGACGTGTCCGCGTGAGACAGAGTTATCAGATTGAGATTCCAAGAGTTACCGGGATACTTCATCCGATTGTAGTCCTTCCAGTGGAAAGATATTCCGTTGAAGAACGGGATGTGGTTTTCAGACATGAACTGACACATGTTAAACATCATGATATATTGTTCCGAAATCTTACAATGCTCCTATGTATCATTCATTTCATGAATCCGTTTGCGTGGTGGCTTAACCGGCAGATGCGCAAATGGAGCGAGTATGCTTGTGATTATGAAATATGCTGTCGCAATCATAAACTGAAGAAGTATTACGATGTCATACTGAATATGGCAGAGAAAAGCATGAATGCACAGTTTTTAAGCGTACAGTTGTTAGAGAGTGAAAGTGAATTACAGGAAAGGATGAAACATGTTATGAAGTGTTATAAGAAGAAAAATAAGTTAAAATTTGTGGCAGGAATGCTGGTAGCATGTATTACATGGATCAGTGGAAGTAGTGTCTATGCTGTTTCAGCGGCCAGTGTGAGTGCTGTTGAACAGTGGAAAAACGCTACGGTAGTCGAGACAAAAGAGAATACAACACAGGAATTGGATGTCGAAGAGGCAACAGAATTGATCGAAATGACAGAGACAAGCCGGGCAAGAAACATTCAGGCGTCTTTGGGAGAGGTTGAGGTACTTTCAGCAAAGAGTGGGTTGTACAATTTTAATTGGAATGTGAAGGCCGGTAAAGAAATATATTCTCCTTCATTTCGGGCAACTTCTTCGCAGACTATTTCGGTTACAGGAAGAACATCACCAGCTACTAAGTATTTAAAAGTTGGGATTACGGAACCGGATGGAAAACGTCGGTATATTTCTGCAAAGGGAGCATTTGATCATACTTTTAAATTAACAAAAACAGGAACTTACACCATCTATGCAGAAAATGAGAACGATATTGCTATTAATGTTGCCGGAGCTTATGAGGTTAATGACTAAAAACAAAAATCTATAGTAGTATGGAATACCTATAAAAAGAGATGTGATTTGCATCTCTTTTTTTTGCTTTGGGTTACAATTGGGGAGAAACAGAGCTCATTTTGAATATTGCTATAAATATAGTGAAGTATTATAATATATTCATAAATTTACAAAAGAATGGGACTAAATATATGTATAGTAATGAACGATGTCTTATATTTGATGAATCAGGTAATTTAGGCGCAGATGGAAGATATTTTGTAATATCTTGTATAGATACGATGAATGCGAAATCTTTACATAATATAATGAAAAGAAAACTTAAACAGGCAGGTGATAATTCCCTGAACTCAAAACCTTGCATGCTCACGAAATTAAGGCGAAAGATGCTTATCCATGTGTAAAATATCATATATTGAAACACAGATCATGATTCAGAGCATTGAAGAGAGGGAAAAGATTCCCTCTCTTTTTATTTACCGGTTGCTTATGTCGGTAATCTAAAGTATGATATATGATATGTATATTTGAGGGAAAGGTATTTTACGATTATGGAAAAAAGAGAACGGCTGGGAAGCCGGTTAGGGTTTATTATGCTTTCCGCGGGCTGTGCGATCGGCTGCGGAAATGTATGGAAGTTTCCGTGGGCGTGTGGACAGAACGGGGGCGGAAGTTTTATGCTGATCTACATCATCTGTCTGTTGGTTCTTGGACTTCCGGCAATGGTGATGGAACTGTCCGTCGGACGTGCGGCGCAGACAAGTCCTCTGTATATGTACCAGAAACTGTCAGTGAACGGAAAGAAATGGCGGCCACTTGGCATTGTATGTCTGATTGGAAATATTGCGTTGATCGCATTTTATTCGGTTGTTTCCGGTTGGATCATTTATTATTTTGTGAAGTTTCTGACCGGACAGAATCAGAATTTTGGATTTGAAAAAATGATTGCAGATCCATCCGTCAATGTTACCTATTTACTTGTTACGGTGATTATTGCGTTTGTGATTTTGAGCTTTAATCTGCAGGGAGGCTTGGAACGTGTCACAAAATACATGATGTCGGCGTTGATCGTATTGATACTTGTGTTGGCAATCCATAGTCTGACATTACAGGGAGCAAAAGAGGGGCTGTCCTTTTATCTGATTCCGGATTTTTCGAAAATCACAGGTTCTGTGGTTGTGGGTGCGATGAATCAGGCGTTCTTCACCTTGTCGGTAGGTATGGGTGGCATGGCGATTTTCGGAAGCTATATTGATAAGGAGCGGTCACTGCTTGGAGAATCTGCCAACATTATTGTGCTGGATACATTTGTGGCAATTGTTGCAGGAATTATCATGTTTCCGGCATGTTATACCTATGGTCTGGAAGTGAATGCCGGACCGAGTCTGTTGTTTGACACGATGGCGAGCGTGTTTAACCATATGAATGGCGGAAGATGGTGGGGTGCGCTGTTTTTCCTGTTTATGGTGTTTGCAGCGCTGTCTACGGTACTTGGCGTATGTGAAAATATTCTGGCGATGATTCGGGAACTTACCGGATGGTCGCGTCCTGTCGGATGTCTGGTGTGTGGGATTGGTTCGCTTTTGATTGCACTGACGACGGCATTGGGATATAGTGTAGTGCATTTTCAGCCGTTTTCGGAAGGAACCACGTGGTTGGATTTCTGGGACTTTATCGTATCTACGAATGTTTTGCCTTTGGGATCACTGGCGTTGGCACTGTTCTGCTGTAATCGGTTTGGCTGGGGCTGGGACAATTTTATAAAAGAAGCAAATGCCGGAAAAGGCTGGAAAGTTCAGGCGTGGATGAAACCGGTGTTTCGGTATTTTGTTCCCGCGGTGATTTTGTTCATTTATGTGTACGGAATGGTTACATTTAAGTGGAAATAATAGATAGACAGATAATTGAAATTCGTTTATAATTATTCCTGTTGAATAGAAGCAATTTATGTGGTACTTATTTTGGTGAATAAGTATGAGCAGAGTGAGAACGGAGGACAAAATGGAGATTGTTTGTTTAGATTTGGAAGGTGTACTGGTACCAGAGATTTGGATTGCATTTGCAGAAGAGACCGGAATCCCGGAATTGAAGCGCACTACAAGAGACGAACCGGATTATGATAAGCTGATGAATTACCGCATCGGTATCTTGAAGGAGCATGGTCTTGGATTAAAAGAGATTCAGGATACCATTGCAAAGATTGATCCGATTCCTGGAGCAAAAGAGTTCCTGGATGAGCTGCGTGCAATGACACAGGTAATTATTATCAGTGATACATTTTCACAGTTTGCAGGCCCACTTATGAAGAAACTTGGTTATCCAACTATTTTTTGTAATTCTCTTGAAGTTGCAGACAATGGTGAGATTACAGGATTTAAGATGCGTTGCGAGAAGTCAAAATACACAACCGTAAAAGCATTACAGTCAATCGGATATGATACGATCGCCAGCGGTGACAGTCACAATGATCTTGGTATGATTCAGGCAAGTAAGGCAGGATTTTTATTTAAGAGTACGGATGAGATTAAGGCAGAATATCCGGATATTCCAGCATATGAGACTTATGATGAACTTCTCGGGGCAATTAAGAAAGTAATTGGAAAGTAAAATATGGAATAAAAGCTCCCTGAAAAAAGGGGGCTTTTTTACTGTATATTTAATGAAAACAGTTGACTATCCATATCATACACAATATCATGGAACTGTGAAATGATAAAGAAATTGTGAATTTTGAAAGAAAGAAGGACATGGCGACATGTATAAAGAGGAATTGTTAACAGTGGAAAGTTATCGCTCAAAAGAGGAGCATGTAGCACTTATTATGAAAATAATTGCAGTAGCAGCTTCTGTATACGGAATGTGTCGTTCATTTTCAGGGTGGATGTTTTTTACCTATTTTACGAATCTGTCAAATATTTTTGTGGATATCGTGTTGCTTGTATTTGCCGGTTTTAATTGGAGGAGCATTCGGAAAAACGGGAAATGTCCGCCGGTTGCAAACGGCTGGTATATTGTAAAGTTTATGGCAACAATCAGTATTACCCTTACGTTTTTGATCTATCTGCTGGTGCTTGCTCCGACAGATCCGCGCGGCTTTATTGGTGCATATATGGGAAACGGATGGGGAAGCCTGTGTGTGCATTTTGTGTGCCCGGTTTTGGCAATACTCGATTTCTGCCTGTTTGATTATCCGTACAGATCCGGAAAATTGCATGTATTTTTTGCCATTGTGCCACCTTTGTGTTATGTGGGCGGAATCGTAGCATTAGCATATATGGGAGTGCGATGGAACGGAACAATGTATGCACCATATAATTTTTTGAATTTTGGTGCAAAAACAGGATGGTTTGGATTTGATTTGGGTCAGATTGGAAAAGAAACGCTTGGAATTGGTGTGGCTTATATGATTGCGGTGCTGGTTATCATTTTTATAGGAATTGGTATGGCATATCTTGCAATTAAAAATGTAAGGCGTAACAAAAAAACAGAGGGGAACTAAGAGGGAAAAAGAATGCTTGATGAGAGAGATGATATTGAGGTATACGATGCTTCCGAGGAGGAGAACGAACGGGAAGCACAGCGCCATCAGATGAGAAAAGAGAGAGCGCAGAAGATGCGGTTGGAAAAACAGCGCAGTATAAAACGTCAGCGCTACATTTTATTGGGAGCAGGTCTTGCAGTTCTGCTTGTCGTGTTGATCGTGCTGCTTGTAAAGAATACTAATAAAAAGGATCCGAAAGATATCTCTGCAAATGCGGTATCACAGCAGACAGAAATGCAGACGGATACGGCAACACAGGAGACGCAGACGGAGGAACCATGGAGCTATGAGGCACACAAAACTGACAAAACAGAAAAGTTTCCGGAAAGTGTGGTAAGCAGCAGGGGAATTCTGATAGATGTGGATTCCGGAGAGATTCTTGCAGCAAAAGGCGCGAACAAGCGCATTGTTCCAGCTTCCATGACGAAAATTCTTACGGTACTGGTGGCATCGGAACACATTACACCGGAACAGCTGGATGACAAAGTAGAAATTACCATTGATATTACCGATTACAGTTATCGTAACGATTGCAGTAATACCGGTTATGAAGTCGGGGAAAAAGTTACAGTAAGAGATTTGTTTTACGGAACGATTTTACCTTCCGGTGCGGATTCGGCAGTGGCACTTGCCACATATGTTGCAGGATCACATGAAAAGTTTGTAGACATGATGAATGAAAAACTCGAAGAGATGGGGCTGTCAGAGACAACGCATTTCACGAATTGTGTTGGATTGTATGATGAAGATCATTATAGTACGCCATACGATATGGCGATGATCATCAAGGCCGCGACAGATGATGAGTGGGTTCGGGAAGTAATGTCAACCCATACTTATACAACGAGTAAAACAAAGCAGCATAAGGATGGTCTTACGGTATCGAACTGGTTCCTGCGCCGTATCGAAGATAAAGATACACATGGGGAAGTATTATGTGCAAAGACAGGATTTGTAGCGCAGTCGGGAAGTTGCGCGGCAAGCCTTGCAGCGGACAAGAATGGAAAAGAATATATCTGTGTAACTGCGGGATCGACAAGCAGCTGGAGATGTATTTACGATCATGTGGAACTGTATCAGAAATATCTGCCGGAATAGAGGGCAAAATAGAGGATGACAAAACATGCGGCCAGTAAATTTATATCTGCTCACAAGAAATCAGAATAAAAATATATACACGCCATTTGAAAATATTTTGTCCGCAAGGCATGAGCGGGTACCGGTTAAGGAACACGAATTTCAAAGTCTGCGGCATCTGGTAGATATTTTATGGCAGCAGGGCGTGACGATTCTGGAGATGGATGGCTTTTTTTATTCGTATACGATCCGGCAGATCGGAAAAGAATTTGATCTTTTAAAAGTATGTGTGAACCGCAAAGTATTAAATATTGAACTGAAAAGTCTGGCGGTTTCCGAGGAGAAAATCGAGCGGCAGCTTCAAAAGAACCGCTATTATCTTGGAACGCTGGCATCGCAACTGGAACTGTATACATATGTGGAGGAGACAGGGAAACTCTATACGCTCAAAGAAGAATCTTTGTGTGAGACATCTTTTGCGGATCTGACGGTGGCAATAAAAAGTTTTCAGATTTATGAGGATGGCAATCTGGATCAGCTTCTGCAGGCAAAGAATTATCTGATCTCTCCGCTGAATATGCCGGAGGAATTTCTGGAAAACCGATATTTCCTGACGCAGCAGCAGGAGATGATAAAGAAAACCATCTGTGATGAGATGGGTAGAAATCCGCTGCAGAATCCACAGAAAGAGGATGCGGACAGAGGACAATTCTGGGGAATCACTGGTATTGCGGGAACGGGAAAGACACTGTTGATATATGATCTTGCCAAGGAGATGGCACAGACTGGCAGGGTATGCCTGATTCATTGTGGGATGCTCAGCGAAGGGCATAAGCTTCTTGACAGCATGATGCAGAATGTGGACATCATCAGTGTGTCGGAACTTTTGGCATGCGATGTAAGTACATATGCTTTTTTACTCATCGATGAGGCACAGCGCATGCCGGAAAAAGCGTTGGATTTTATCCGCAAAAATGCAGAGATAGCGGGGAGAGTATGTGTTTTTTCCTATGATTATTTTCAAATCTTATCCAAAACAGAGCAGCGGCGGAATATCCCTGCACAGCTGGCAGATCTGCCCGGTTTTCAGGAACTGAAACTGTCCGGACGCATTCGCAGCAACCAGGAAATGAATTCTTTTATCCAGACATTGCTCGATCTTAAGAACCGTCAGCAGGGGGAGCGTTTTACTTATGAAAATGTGGATGTTCTCTATGCAGCAAATACATTAGAGGCAGAAAGAATCATCCGCTTTTATCAAAAGGAACGGGGCTATACATTTATTGAATATGATGAAACCCTCGCGGATTGTCCGGGGGACATCAATGTGTTAGAGGCAGCAGGAATGGAGTTTGACAATGTCATAATTACTTTGACTAGTCACTTCAGATATAATGAGGATGGGGTGTTACAGGGGAATGCACATCCGAATCCCGATTACAGTTATTACCGTTTGCTGTTTCAAAGTGTTTCACGTACAAGGGAACGATTGTGCATTGTGGTAATTGGGGATGAAAACCTGTTCGCAAAGGTACTTTCCATACAGCAATATTAAAAAATTGTATTTGTACAAATACATAAATTGTAAAAAGAATCATATTATGGTATAGTTTCATCCGAACGGTATTCTGGGCGTTGCACACAAAGCTTTGTGGCATCAGCCAGACAGAAACTGTATCGGATGAACAATGTTGTCACTTTGGATGTGATTTTTCGCAGACACTCTAAGGAGGTCTGACGGAAGAGCCGTAAGGTATTACATAGTAAAGAAGGTGGTAGCATGCAAATAGGAATCATAGGCGCGGGGCGTGTGGGCTGTTCCATGGGAAAGTATCTTGTGGGACATGGTGCAGACGTTCTCGGATATTATGATACGAATGATCGAGCGGCAGAAGAAGCCGCACAATTCACAGGGACAGAGCGTTATGATATGCTGGCGGAACTTGTATCGGCCAGCAAACTGATATTTATCACGACACCGGATGGAATCATCTTAAGCGTGTGGAAACAAATCAGACATCTGCCTCTTGCGCAGAAGATAATATGTCATTGTAGTGGCGCATTATCATCAGATTCATTTTCTGGAATTGAAGATACGCATGCAGCGTGTCTGTCTATTCATCCAATGTTACCGTTCAGTAACAGATTTTCATCTTATGAACAATTGGAAAAAGCGTTTTTTACCGTGGAAGGGGATTCTTCGGCGATACAGGTCGTGTCGGCAATGTTTGAAGGATTCGGAAACCGGGTATGCAGCATTCGTGCGGAGGATAAGCCCCGTTATCATGCAGCCGCGAGCATTTTGAGCAATCAGGTTGTTGCAGTATTGAATTGCGGATATGCGTTGCTTGAACAATGTGGATTTTCCAGAGAGGAAGCCATTGCGGCGACAGCGACGCTGGTACGGCAGAACGTAAACAATGTGATCGAAAACGGATGTGTGGATGCCTTGACTGGACCAATCGAGCGATGCGATCTTGGCACGGTGGAAAAACATCTTGCGTGTCTGGGAGAGGAAGATGCACAGATGTACCGTATTCTTGGGACAAAGCTTGTGGCAATCGCAGAGAAAAAAAATCCCGGGGTAGATTATGGAAAAATGCGGGCGTTGTTCCAATCAATCGGATGCAAAAACGAAGAAGATGAAAAAGCAGGCGAAGGAGGCTTATAAAATTATGAAAAACACAGCAGTTACATTTCGGGATGCAAAGCAGAAAGGTGAGAAACTTACCATGCTTACCGCATATGATTATTCCACAGCAAAACTGATCGATGAGGCTGGAGTCAATGCAATCCTTGTAGGGGATTCACTTGGCATGGTTATGCTTGGATATGAGGACACACTTTCTGTGACAATGGAAGATATGATTCATCACAGTGCAGCAGTTGCCAGAGGAATCAAAAATACACTTCTGATCACAGATATGCCATTTATGTCTTATCAGACATCGGTTTATGATGCCGTAGTCAATGCTGGCCGTCTGGTAAAAGAAGGACGTGCCCAGGCAGTCAAATTAGAAGGTGGTATGGAAGTCTGTGACCATATTCGTGCGATTGTCAAGGCATCTATTCCGGTTTGTGCGCATCTGGGACTGACACCGCAGTCCGTAAATGCGTTCGGCGGATTTAAGGTACAGGGAAAAGGTGAGGAAGCAGCACAGAGACTTTTGGATGAGGCGCGTGCGGTCGAAGAGGCAGGAGCTTTCGCTGTTGTATTGGAATGTGTACCACAGGCATTGGCAGAGAAAATTACAAAGTCAATCAATATCCCGACCATCGGTATCGGCGCGGGTGCAGGCTGTGACGGACAGGTACTTGTTTATCAGGATATGCTTGGCATGTATTCCGACATGGTGCCGAAGTTTGCAAAACAGTATGCGCAGGTCGGCACACAGATGAAAGAAGCGTTTGCGGCTTATCGAAAAGAAGTGGCAGATGGAACGTTCCCGGCACCGGAGCACACCTTTAAAATGGATGAGACAATTCTGGATAAATTATATTAAATGTGTCAGGCATTCTATGAACACCTGACATGCAGCGTCAGCCCTTAATGGGCTGATGTTCGAAAGGAGAAAAATTAATGAAAATATATGGAGAAATCGCAAAAGTAAGAGAGACAGTAAAAGCATGGAAAGCACAGGGCCTTACCGTTGGATTTGTACCGACGATGGGATATCTGCATGAGGGCCATAAGAGCCTGATCGATGCCGCCAGAAAAGAAAATGACCGTGTGGTTGTAAGCATTTTCGTAAACCCAATGCAGTTCGGACCGAAGGAAGATCTGGCAAGTTACCCGAGAGATCTCGACAAGGATGCAAAGCTTTGTGAGGCAGCAGGCGTGGATGTGATCTTTCATCCGGAACCGGAAGAGATGTACACACCACAGTTTTGCTCTTATGTGGATATGAATGGACTGACAACCGAACTTTGTGGAAAAACCAGACCGACACATTTCCGTGGTGTGCAGACAGTCGTATTGAAGTTATTCCATATCGTGACACCGGACCGTGCATATTTTGGACAGAAGGACGCACAGCAGCTTGCAGTCATCAAGCGCATGGTTACGGACCTGAATGTGGATGTACAGATCATCGGATGCCCAATCATCCGCGAAGAGGACGGTCTTGCAAAAAGTTCCAGAAATACATATCTGAATGCAGAAGAACGCAAGGCGGCACTGGTACTGAGTCGCAGTCTGAAGCTTGGAAAAGAACTTGTTGCAAAGGGCGAAAAGAGTGCGGAAGCTGTGAAGAAAGTGATTACAGAGGAAATCGAAAAAGAACCTCTGGCAAAAATTGATTATGCGGAAGTCGTTGATTTTGACACAATCACACCAACCGAAACCATTGGAAAGTCCGTACTTGTTGCAATCGCTGTTTATATTGGAAAAACGAGACTCATTGACAACTTTATCGTGGAGGCTTAGCATATGACATATACAATGTTGAAAGGTAAAATTCATCGCGCAGTAGTCAAGCAGGCAGATTTAAATTATGTGGGAAGTATTACGGTGGATACTGAGCTGCTTGAAGCTGCGGGAATTATGGAATACGAACTTGTTCAGATCGTGGATGTGGAGAATGGAAACCGGTTTGAAACCTACACGATTGCAGGTGAACCAGGTTCCGGCATGATCTGCCTGAATGGTGCAGCGGCAAGACAGGTGGCCGTGGGGGATCATGTGATCCTCATGTGCTATGCGCAGATGACACCGGAGGAAGCAAAACAGCACAAACCGAAAGTTGTTTTTGTGGATGAGGAAAATCATATTTCCAAGATGACGAACTACGAAAAGCATGGAAAGATTGCAGAGGATATGTAAGAGAATAACAGAAGATCTCTATCTTTGGAGATGGGCATTGCTTGTGCTGCTCGTGTATGGCTGTGTGACACAGATTGTATATGGCACGATTTGTCCGTTTGTGGTATTCAGTGGCTTTCCCTGTCCGGCATGCGGACTGACCAGAGGGGTATGTGCGATACTTACCGGGCATTGGAAGATGGCAGCGGTATATAATATTACCGCTTTTTTGTGGCTGCCGGCACTCATCTGGTTCTGTGTTATGCGCTATATTATTGGAAAAAATAAAGTCTGCTGGGAGCCGGTCTTTATCGTGATTGCAATGATTACCGTTATTTATTATATTTATCGTATGAAGATATGCTTTCCGGGAAAACCTCCGATGTGTTATCAGGCAAAAAATATCGTGACATGGCTTTTACATCTGTGATATACTATAAAAGGAGTTTATAAACGAATTTACTGAGGAGGAAATGAAATGTTTTGTACAAATTGTGGAACAGAAAACAATAATGGTGAAACAAACTGCAAAAACTGTGGTGCACCATTAGCGGGAGCAGACAACAATGCTGCATTCAATAATGGTTCTTACGCATATAACCAGCAGGGAACTGGAACATATGGAAACCAGAATCAGCCATATCCGAACAACAATGTGGGATTTAATGAGAGCATGATTCCGGAAGAATATCGTCCAATCAGCATGTGGGGATATTTTGGATATCAGATTCTGTTTGCGATTCCATGTGTCGGTCTGATTCTGTTACTGGTATTCTCTTTCGGAGGAACCAAGAATCAGAACTTAAAGAACTTTGCAAGATCTTATTTCTGCATGCTGATCATCGGAGTTATTCTGGTAGCAATTGTTATGGCAATTGGTGGTGTTGGCTTTTTGTCAAGCGTAAGCAATGGTTATTACTAATTCGTTAGCAAACATATAAAAGAAAGCAAAATATGAGATTCGTATCTTCTTTAAGGACAGAGGGAGAGCGAATCTCATTTTATTTATACGAAGATGTGTGGTCTTGAATGAATTTTTGGAATCAGTTATAATGGGGCTTATAGCATTTGCCCGTTGAAAACATGTGTGAGGCAGATACAAAAGAAAGGAAGACAAAATGGATTTAGGTCATGTATCTGTGGTGAGTATCATTGGAATGATCGTTTCAATGCTCATTGCGATTGGATTACCCGTATTTTTGATGCTTTTTGTGCGAAAAAAGGAAAAAGCACAGATTAATTTCTTTTTTATTGGTGCAGCAGTATTTGTGCTGGCAGCATTGTTCTTAGAACAGTCCTGTCATGCTGTGGTATTGAGCGTTGCCGGAGATGTTCTGAAAGGAAATGTATTTCTTTATGCATTGTATGCAGGACTTGCGGCAGCCGTGTTTGAAGAGACCGGCCGACTTATTGCAATGAATATATTTTCAAAGAGACAGAAAGTACGGTTGAATGATGCCAATGCGTTTATGTATGGAATCGGACATGGTGGAGCAGAATCGATTCTTTTGGTTGGTATTACATGTATCAATAATCTTACAACTTCTGTTATGATCAATAATGGTTCCATTGAGACAACACTGAAGGCTTTGGATGCAAAAACACAGAGTACAGCACTTGACAGTATCAAAGCATTGTGGACGACAGCACCATACGAATTTTATCTGGCAGGTGTGGAACGTATTTTTGCCATTGCAATTCAGATTGCATTATCCATGCTTATGTATACAGCAATCCGCTACGGAAAGAAATGGCTTATTGCGTTGGCATTTGAGATTCATTTCATGGTAGACTTCGTAACAGTACTTGCAGGAAATTTCCTGGATGATATTGTTATGGAATTATTAATCGGAATCCTTGCGGCTATGATATCCTATGCGACTTATAGAATCTGGAAGCGATGTTCGACGGAGCAGCAGGCGTAGACAGTAGAGAGAGGATTTGATTTTATGAGTACACAATTAAGACATTCCCTGTTGCTGCTTTTGACGGCATTTATCTGGGGTGTGGCATTTGTAGCGCAGAGTGTCGGAATGGATTATGTAGGCCCGTTTACGTTCACAGCCTCCCGTTCGCTGATTGGTGCGGTGGTACTCCTTCCGGTCATCTGGTTTCGGACGAAAAAAGAAAATGGTGTAAAGGCAGAACAAAAGAAGGGGACTGCAGTGGATAAGCAGGAAAAGAAAAATTTGCTGCGGGGAGGAATTGTTTGTGGCGTATTTCTTTGTATTGCCACCAATTTGCAACAGATTGGTCTACAGTACAGTACGGTCGGCAAGTCAGGATTTGTCACAGCCATGTATATCGTGCTGGTACCAATTCTAGGAATTTTTATTCACAAGGGAATTGATATGCGAAAGGTGATTTCTGTGATACTTGCAGTGTGTGGTCTGTATCTGCTATGCATGACAGACGGAAACTTTTCGATTGGAAAAGGTGATATTTTTACAATTTTATGCGCATTGGCATTTTCGTTGCAGATTCTTTCCGTTGATCATTTTGCACCGAAGGTGGACTGTGTAAAACTGGCAAGTTTGCAGTTCTTGATATGTGGAATCTGTTCCTGTGTGCCGATGTTGTTGGTTGAGCATCCACAGTTTTCGCAGCTGGTGGCGGCATGGATGCCAATTTTATATGCAGGAATTCTTTCGAACGGTGTGGCATATACCTTACAGATCGTGGCACAGAAAGGACTCAATCCGACGGTTGCATCGTTGATTATGAGTTTAGAGTCTGTAATTTCGGTGTTGGCAGGATGGGCGATTTTACACCAGACACTGACAAAAAGAGAATTGGCAGGATGCGTGTTTATGTTTGCAGCAATTATTATTGTGCAGTTAAAACCTGGAGAAAATGGAGGTTATCATGAAGAATATAATTGAACGTGAAGTGGATGGAATATTGACAGATATCCTGGATGATTATAAAAAGAAACGTGCGATCGACAAAAATGATATTTATAATCAGCCGGACAAAAATGAAATTATTGCAATTTTAGATCATTTGATGGCAATTGTTTATCCGGGATTTTTCCGGGAAAAAAGCCACAAAATTTATAATCTCAGCCATACGGTTTCCACCTTGATTGAGGATGTGCTGTTCCATTTGAACAAGCAGATCATGGTTGTAATGAAATATACAAAAGCATTTTCGGAGGAGCAGGAGGAAGAATTAGAGGAGTTCGCACAGAATGCATCGGTTGCTTTCCTTAAGACGATTCCAAAAATCCGTGAGTATCTCGATACAGATCTGCAGGCAGCTTTGGACGGAGATCCGGCAGCAAGCAGCAAGGAAGAAATTATTTTCTCTTATCCGGGGCTGTATGCAATCACAGTGTATCGTCTTGCACATGAGCTGTTTCTTCTGAAAGTGCCACTCATTCCGCGTATGATGACGGAGCATGCACACAGCAAAACTGGAATTGATATTCATCCGGGTGCAACGATTGGAAAATATTTCTTTATCGATCATGGTACTGGCATTGTTGTCGGTGAGACAACAGTGATCGGTGAGCATGTAAAACTATATCAGGGTGTAACACTTGGTGCATTGTCTACCAAAGGTGGACAGAAACTGCGCCATGTGAGACGTCATCCAACAATCTGCGACAATGTAACCATTTACTCAGGAGCGTCTATCCTTGGCGGAAATACGGTGGTCGAAGAAGGTGTTGTTGTGGGCGGAAATGCTTTTATTACTAAGTCTGTCAGCAAGGGGACAAAAGTCAGCGTGAAGAATCAGGAACTGGTATATCATAGTGACGACGAGTCTTTGCACCAAAATGAACAGGACGAGTCTTGGTTTTATGTTATTTAATCGATTCTGAATAGTTACATCTAAATTATTCGCATCTCATTGCGTTTGATGTAGCATGTATGATAAAATAAAAAGTATGTGACATGCATACAGAATATGGTGTGGGTTTAGGAGAGTTAACACATGATTGACAAAAAGAAATTAAGAAATGCAATAAATAAAAGCCAGAAGGCAATGCAGAATAAACCAACGGATCCGAGCATGACCGTGGATGTCAAAAATGAAGATCTTGAGGCACAGATTAAAGTTTATACAAAGGAGAAAACTGGAGATAATTTGAACCAGCTTATTGAAATTGCCCGAAAGTGCAGACTTCTGGTACCGGCAAATTTAAATGAGCAGAACCAGCCGGTTCCATGTCTGATTAATAGTCAGGAAAATGGATTGTTTTTCCCGGCATATACATCCAAAGAGCAGATTCCAAAGGAGCCAAAGAGCCCGGCAATTATTAATATGCCGTATCTGGCAATCAATGAAGTTGCCTGTCGTCAGGCGGAACATATTGGAGGAATTGTTATTAATCCATTTACAGACAATCTGGTGTTTAAGATGCCTTTGGTACAGCGTATTGAGAAAGTGGAGAAAGCACGTAAGAATGCTGGAAAAGTAAAGACGATGCAGTTGACACCGGAACAGTATGTATTGTTCGAGCGTAAGCAGTTTGAGTTTGGATTTCTTCCAAGACGTTTATTTGAAAATGGCAAAGAGTTGATGGAGCAGCTCAGCGAGAAAAAAGAAGAATATATTGATCAGCTGTTTGAAGAGTCTTATCAGCAGAAACGTATGTATCCGTACCTGCCAGAAGATTTCTCGGTTATGGTTTTGAATATTTCGGATGATCTGACGATTGCTCGTGTCGATTTGCCAAGTCGTGAAATGGGAGTTCCGTCCTGCTATCGTATCTATCTTGCATGGAACGAAAAGGAACAGAAGGGACGTTACATGACGATTGAGAAGACAAAAGATGCCGGAAGTAATCTTTTAGGAGAAATGGGAAGTGACTGGAAGCATATCAATCATGGTCAGGCTCCGGTAGAAGGCGCAGAGCTACAGACCATTCTTGATATCTTAGAAGAAAAATTGTCATAATTTATTGTGCAAGAATCGGAGCAAACGATGCACGAACAACCTTTGCAAGATCCTGTGGGTTGAGTGCAATCGTGGTTCCGATGCGGCCACCGCTGATATACATCTTATCAAATTGTTCTGCGGATTCGTCGATAACGGTAGGAAACGCTTTTTTCATACCAAGCGGACTGCAACCACCACGGACATATCCGGTGATGGCGGTAAGATCCTTGACGTGGATCATCTCGACCGATTTTTCGCCGACAGAGCGGGCAGCGGCTTTTAAGTCTACTTCCTCAGCAATCGGAATGACAAATACATAGTATTGTTTGCTTTTTCCCTGCATAACGAGTGTTTTGTATGTCTGTTCGGCAGGGGCACCCGTTTTTTCAATGGTATGCATACCATCAATAAATTCATCACATTCATAATTGATCAGTTCATATTCTATTTTGTTGCGCTCTAAGATACGCACAGCGTTTGTTTTTACTTCTTTTTTTCCCATATATGTTTGATACTCCTATATGATAAGTTTTCATGCATCCTCGAAAGGCTGCATTTCTATTTCGCCACTCATTATAGCAAATTCACAAGAAAAGTTGAACTGGAAATGCAGAAATGTTATAATAAATGTCGCTAAAAATGAAATAAACAGGTAAAGGAGCATGCATATGAAGGATTTTTTGAAACGAATCAAAGCGGATTTTCTGGCATCATCCATTTTATGTATTGTGCTGGGAATCATATTTATCATTTGCAATGATGGTGTGATCAATCTCATGGGAAGCGTGTTTGCGGTGATATTGATTATCATTGGTGCTGTATATGTGGGAAGCTTTTTCCTGAATTTTATTACGAATGGATTGTCTGTGCTTACGGGGGTAATCATACTCGCTGTGGGAATTTGGTTCCTTGTTCAGCCGGCAGTGATCGTAAGCCTGATTCCAATTGTACTTGGAGTTGTGTTGTTGTTCCATGGACTTCGTGCTATCAAAGAAACGATTGAGGCGAAGAAATTTGGATACGATGCATGGGGCGCAGATCTGATTCTTGCAATCATCAGTCTGATCTGCGGATTTATTTGCGTGTTTGATGCCTTTGGAGTGATGGAGAAAGCAACAATTGTTGTTGGAATCATCCTGATATACAATGGAGTCTCGAATATATGGATCTCATGCAGTGCAACCCGTGCTGCAAAAGATTATGCTCGTCGCAATGTTACGGTGGATGTTAATTTTGTTGAGGACGATGATGACAAATGAGACAGATGGAATTTAAGATGGAACGACCTGGACTTACCAAGGTCGGAGATGAATTATCTGTTACAGAGGGAAAGCTTCCGACTTCTTATTATTATACAATTGAGCATGCGATTGCCATGTCTGGGAACTATGCGGTGAGTGAACGACTCAAAAGCCGTAAAGGAACCGTTGTGGATGTGAAGGAGACGGAAAAAGGATACTTTGTAACCATGGAATTTGATGAATAGTAAGGTAAGATATGGCTACACAGAACAAAAACGATATTGACCAGTTGCTGGCAGATAGTTTAAAGCAGCTGGCATCCAAGAAGTTACTGGAGAAAATAACAATTAAAGAGATTACGGATCTGGCCGGGGTAATTCGACCGACATTCTACAATCATTTTCAGGATAAATTTGAACTGTTGGAGTGGATTATAAAAAAAGATCTGTTAGAACCGATTCAGCCGCTGATCCGCAATGATATGTTTATGGAGGCGATGGTTCTTCTTTTTACCAATATCGAGAGAGACAGGGCTTTTTATTCCCATGTGGTCAAACTCGAGGGTCCGGTCACATTCCACAGCATTGCGCACAAGTGCGTAAAAGAGGTGCTTCTGGCAATCATCAATGAGCAGATGACGGGAAAAGAATCGAAACACGAGTGGCTGACGCCGGAGGTCATTGCTTCGTACTATGCAGAATCGCTTTGTTTTGCGGCGGAGACCTGGATCAACCAGAATATGGTTCTGCCACCGAAAGAGATGGCGGAAGCCTATCAGTACATGATTTCCCGTTCCATGATGGATATTATCAAAGAGTTATAGGGTTCATACAATTTCACAGGAATGTATAACAGAATATACAAATGCACACAATTGTATATTACATTGATACAGGAAAAAAAGATTGAATATTTTCATATTCAATCTTTTTTCATATGATAAATCCGATGAAAAATATATAGGATGGTGAGCATTATGATTAAATTTGGAAAAGGGGTCGTTAAATGTCGGTTCCTGATTCTGATTCTGGCGTTTTTGTTACTGATTCCATCAGCAATCGGTTACATAAAGACCAGAATTAACTATGATATCCTTTCTTATCTTCCAGGGGAGATCGAGACAATGAAAGGACAGGACATTCTTTTGGATGAGTTTGGAACAGGTGCTTTTTCGTTCGTAGTCGTTGAGGGTATGAATGACAAAGATCTGGAAAAAATTGCAGATGAGATTGAAGATGTACCTCATGTAAAGAATGTTATCTGGTATGGATCGGTAATGGATTTCAGCATTCCACGTGAAGCGTTACCGGATGATATCTACAATTTCTTTAATAATAAGGATGCAGACAGCCAGTTGATGGCAGTTTTATTTGATGAGTCCATGTCATCGGATGGAACAATGGATGCCATTCAGGAAATCAATGATCTGGTTGGTAAACAGTGTTTTGTCAGTGGTATGGCATCGGTAAACAATGACATCCGTAAGCTGGCAGAAGATGAGAGTGTGATCTATGTATTGATCGCCGTTATTCTTTCACTGATCGTTTTATCTTTGACTATGGATTCTGCATTAGTTCCATTCCTGTTTTTGATCAGTATCGGAATGGCAATCATATATAACCTCGGATCGAACGTGATTATGGGAGAAATCTCGTACATAACGAAGGCATTGGCAGCGGTCCTGCAGCTTGGTGTTACTATGGATTATTCTATTTTCCTGTGGCACAGTTATCAGGAACAGCAGGAGCGGTTTGATGGTGACAAAAATCGAGCCATGGCACATGCCATTTCCAACACCATTACTTCTGTTGTAAGTAGTTCTATCACAACAGTAGCCGGATTCCTTGCATTGTGCTTTATGAGTTTCACATTAGGACTCGACCTTGGTATTGTTATGGCAAAAGGTGTTGTATTCGGTGTAATCGGTTGTGTAACAATTCTTCCATCATTGATTCTTGTATGTGACAAAGCAATCGAGAAGACAAAGCACAGAGTAATTCTTCCGGATATGAGCAGAATTGCAGGATGGATTACAAACCACTACATTGTATTCGTTATCGCATTCCTTGTAGTTTTAGTTCCTGCAATCTACGGTTACACACATACAGATGTGTACTACGACCTGACCGGAACATTGCCGGAGACATTCAGCAGTAAAGTCGGTAATGACAAGCTGACCGAGCAGTATCAGATGGGTGCAACACACATGGTACTGGCAAAAAGTGATCTGTCAAAGAAAGACAGTATGAATATGATCGATGATATCAAGAAGGTAGATGGTGTTAAGCTTGCAGCTTCTCTTGATTCCATTATGGGACCGGATATTCCAGAAGAGATGATTCCGGATGATATCAAGGAAGTTTTCAAGAGTGGCAATTACCAGATGATGGTCATCGTTTCCGAATATGCTTCCGCGACAGATGAAGTAAACAAACAGTGTGACGAGATCAATAAGATCATTAAGAAATACGATGACACAGCGATGCTTATTGGAGAAGCCCCATGTACGAAGGATTTGATTGAAATCACGGATGTGGATTTCAAGAACGTAAGTATTATTTCCATAGGAGCAATTTTCCTGATCATTGCGATTGTATTTAAGTCCATTACACTGCCGATCATTTTGGTATGTGTTATTGAATTTGCAATCTTTATCAATATGGGTATTCCGGCATACACCGGAACGGTATTACCGTTTATCGCGTCAATCGTTATCGGAACCATTCAGCTGGGTGCAACGGTCGACTATGCAATCCTTATGACGAATAAGTATAAGAAGAATCGTTTCCGTGGAATGGAGAAGAAAGAAGCAATCACAGATGCATTGAGTAAATCGATTCAGTCCATTATCGTCAGTGCATTGAGCTTTTTCGCAGCAACGTTCGGTGTAGGAATGTATTCTAATATTGATATGATTGGTTCTTTGTGTATGTTAATGGCACGAGGTGCAATCATCAGTATGATCGTTGTTATCTTTATACTTCCATCCATGTTGATGGTATTTGACCGTGTGATTTGTGCAACAAGCGCAGGTTTCCGTAGCAAGAATAAATAGGAGGTTGATTCATTATGAAGTTACCAGAATTAAAAAAGAAATTCAGAAATAGATATGCAATCAAAATTGTAGCAGGCGTTCTTACCGTTGCACTGCTTGGAAGCAGCATGACGGCAGTTGCAGTACAGGCAGACCAGAAAGAAGGCGCAACGGTAGAGACAACTGCAGAAACAAGCAGTGATAATAAAGTGGATGCCAGTGATATTGAAGATCTGGTTTCCATTAAAGCAAATGACAAAGAAATAGGAAAAGACGAGAGTGTTTACCTGATTTCTGATGCAAGTGGTAAAGTATATAACACAATTGTAAGTGATCATCTGACAAACAAAGACAAGGCAGATACTTTAGAGGATCAGTCAAACTTAACAGATATCAAAAATGTAAAGGGTGATGAAGAGTTCACCCAGGACGGAGATAAACTTACCTGGAAAGCAGGTGGCAATGATATTTATTATCAGGGAACTTCCGATGAGGAAGCTCCGGTCAGCCAGAAAGTGACTTACTATCTGGACGGCAATGAAATCGATCCAAAGGATTTGGCTGGAAAGTCCGGTAAAGTTACCATCCATTTTGATTACACAAACAATTCTTCTTACAAAGAGACCATAAATGGCAAGGAAGTTGAAGTAAAAGTTCCATTTGCAGCAGTGACGGCAATGGCTCTTGATGACAGCTTTACCAATGTGGAAGTAAAGAATGGCAAAATACAAAGCAATGGAGACAACAACATCATTATCGGATATGCACTTCCTGGAATTAAGGAAAGCCTGAATGTAGAGGATTCTGATTTCGTAGATGATCTGGAACTCCCGGAAGATTTTGAAGTGACTGCAGATGTCAAGGATTTCAAACTGGATACTGCAATGACCATCGTCATGAATGCAGGCAGCATGGTATCTATGGAAAAAGGCGACAGCTCCTCTTTGGATGACATGATTGATGAGTTATCCGATGCAAGTACCAAGTTAAAAGATGGCTCTTCTGATCTGGCAAAGGGAATCGATACATTACAGAGCAGCCTTGCAGATTACGCGAGTGGTATGAGCGAGCTGTATTCCAAGAGTGGAGATCTTGCTTCCGGTGTCAACACATTAAACAGCAGCGCAGCTACCATTAACCAGGGTATTCAGACGTTAGATAAAGCACTGAACACCAAGATGAGCGACAAGGAAAAAGCAGCAGCACAGAAGACGGCATCCGACGCAGTAGCAGCAGAATTTAAGAATGGCAAGACAAAAGAAGTTACCGACCAGATTTATAATTCATTACGTTATACAAAGAGTAAAGATGGTTCCACTGCTGACGGTGCATTATATACTTCCTTATATGATGGCGCATACAATGCAAACGCAGCAACAACCGTATACAATGAAGTTGTAAGACAGGTACTTCTTCAAGCAGCAGGACAGCCGGCGACCAGCAAACTGACAGCAGATCAGGTCGCTGAGGCAATCAAGACAAATTATGCAAAGGGTGCACAGGCAAACGATCCGACTTCAACTGCAATGTATGCAGTTACAAATGGAATGACAAGTGCGCAGCTTGCAGAACTTCTTTACGCAAAGTCAGGTGCAAAAGATACGCTTTTTGCAAAGACAGAAAGTACGATCCAGGCACAGTTAAAAGCAGGAAGAGACAATGCACAGATCAAAGCGGGCGTAGAGCAGAGTTTAAAGACAATGGCAGAACAGCTCGCAGGTGCATGTGAGAGTGCTGCTTCACAGGCAGCAGGTCAGGCAGCAGTTACCGGAGCAGAGAGTGCCAAGGCTACCGTTGCAAAGCAGATCGAGGCAGTACAGAAGAACGGATACAGCCTTGTTAGCGGAGCAAAGGCATTGAGCAAAGGAACACAGACACTGGCAGATCAGGTTCCGACTCTGACAGCTGGTATCAAAGCTTTAAACGATGCTACTGTAAAGATTGTAGATGGTGTGGATGAGTTACATGATGGTTCTCATAAACTTGCAGATGGAATTGTTGAGTTTGATGAAGACGGAATTTCCAAGATTGTAAACAGTTACGAAGGTGATATCAAACCGTTCACCGATCGTTTACAGGCTGTTCTTGATGCAGGAGAAGATTATCAAACATTTACATCTGTAGCAGACGGTGTAAACGGAAGTGTGAAGTTTATTTACAAACTTGATTCAATCAAGGCAGATGATGCCAAATAAAAACAGATCATTGGAGGAACACTAGGATGAACTGGTTAGAAAATTTGCTGATTGTGGCCGGAATTTCATTGGATATCTTTGCAGGAATGGAATGCCAGGGCTCGCTCGTGAAAAAAATAAATAAAAAGCATTTATTCGCGATATGTACTGTGGTTGTTATCGGGCAGCTGATCGAGTTATTCCTAGGATATTTCCTTTCCGATTTGTTTTGCCGGAAATATGCAGTGGCAAATGAAAAGATGCTTGGAGAGATCATCGCAATGCTGATTTTCTTTGCAGTTGGGATTCGACTGATGACCAAAGCTGTTCGCAATGAACGGATCGAGGAACATCTCGAGAACGACCTGGGGATTAAACGTTTTGTTCTGATGGTGGCCAGAACCGGAATATATACGATTTTGGTCGGCATTGCATTTGGCTTTTTAGGAACGAATGCAACATTGCTTTTAATCATGACGCTCATAGTTACGATTGCATTTGTAATCGGAGGAATGTACACAGGCTATCATATGGGATTTGATTCTAAGACCATGGTATATGCCGTGGGGGCGATTTTATTGTGGATTTCTGGATTTGATGTATTATTACGTAGAGTGTTAGATATTTTTTAGAGAGAAGGAATACAGAGGGCAGATGATTGCCCTCTGTTTTATTTTGTAGTAAGATAGAGGCGTTCTTTGAAAAGTTACAGGAAAAAGAATAGCAGGGAGATTGCAGGCATATGATAGAAGACAGACAGGCGGTAACAGAAGATTACACGGTCATTGATCTGGAGATGACGGGATTGACACCGAAACAGGATAAAATTATTGAGATCGGGGCAGTGAAGGTGCGTGGGAAAAAGGTGGTAGACACTTTTGGCACGCTGGTGAAATCTGCGCGGCCGATTCCAGAGAGAGTCAGCGAACTAACCGGTATCACGAATGAAATGATGGAAACCGGGATGGAAGAAGATCGGGCGATAGAGACGCTGCTTTCTTTTATCGGGGAGGATGTGATCGTAGGGCATAATATATCATTTGATTACAGTTTTCTCAAACAGTGGGCGGTCAACCGCAAACTGCCATTGCAAATGTATGCGTGTGATACACTGCGCATAGCCCGGTCCCTGCTTCCGGGGGAACAGTCGAAGAAACTGGAAGATCTCTGCAATTATTTTCAAATAGAGAGGGAACATGCACATCGTGCATTGGATGATGCAGTCGAAACACAGAAAATATATGAATGCCTTATGAATTGTGCATTGCCGGAAAAGCAGGAACTTTTTGTGCCGAAACTTCTGACATATAAAGCAAAGCGGCAGACGCCGGCTACCGCACATCAGATCGAACGTTTGAAACAGTTGCGGGAAAAGTATCAGATTACAGATGAAATCGTATGGGATGCCCTGACAAGAAGTGAGGCATCCCGTCTGCAGGATAAATATTATACAACTTATGGAAGATAGGTTCTTAATTTTTCAACGATGATACTGCGGGCAAGTGTGTTGATTTCTTCCGCAGAAGCGATTAGATTCTGAATTTGTGTTGCTTGTCCGTCCTGTTTGTACAGGTCAGCAAGCGTTGTATAGATACTGATCGCATCGGCATGGTAGGACACTGCAAGTTCTAACAGTCCTTTGGCGGCATTTTTCTGACCATCGGCAAGAAGTTCCTGCGCATAGATGTTTACTGCACTTACAAATTCGGTAAAATTGGCATCGTAAGCGGAGAGCTCATCGAGGTTTGCAGCGCCATATTCCAGTTTCAGTTCGGTGTTCGTGATACCGGACAGGTTGAGCATCTTATCAGAAGAAAGGTGCACCAGCGTCTTTTCTGCGTCTGTGTGAAGGTTTTGTGGTATTTTTTCGATGGGTATGGTAAGATAGTTGAGATTGTGGATATCTTTGCGGCGTGTAAAATTAGCCAGCCGCTCGTTTTCCCAGAATTGTTCCTGGGCATTTTCCTGTGAACGGTTATTTTTATGGATTGCAAAGTTTAATATTAATACAAAAATGATAAATACAGCTAAAAATATGAACATAGAGAAAAGTCCTTTCTTATGTGAATTTCCGGTTGTATTGATTATAACTTATAATTACAGAGAGGTGAATAGAATGAAGAAAAAAAATCGTATGATTGCAATTGTGGCATTGGTATTGATTGTTGCAATGGTTGTCACTTCTGTTGTTTCAGCATTCATGATGTAGGAGACGCAATGGCATATTATGACGCGAACTAAGGCTTGAAAATGTGGGTGTTTGTGATAAAATATGTAGTCAGACAAAGTATGGTGGAATTGTAGTTAAGGAAAGAATATGAAGAAGACAGGGAAAATTATCTTTTTTGGAACATTATTTGGTTTGTTATGCAGTTTTGGAAATGCACAGACGGTTCAGGCGCAGGATGAAATTGCAATAGAAGACGGTGTGTGCATCGGCAATGTTGATGTAGGTGGAATGACGGAGGACGAAGCTAAGACAGCCGTTTCTTCCTATGTAGATAGTCTCATGGACACTACATTTACATTGAAGGGTAAATCCGGTTCCATCGAAATGACCGCTGCTGACATGGGCGTTACGACCGATGTAGACACTGCTGTGACCGAAGCGCTCGCAGTAGGTCGTGCGGGAAGTCTGATCAATCGTTATAAAACGACACAGGATTTGAAGAAAAATAAATTGGTGCTGGATATGCACTTAAGTGTGGATAAACAGCAGACTGCACAGAAATTGTACAGCAGTTCCGGAAAACTGAGTGTGGAAGCTGTGGACAACGGATTGAAGCGCGAAAATGGTGAATTTGTATATGTTCCGGGTAAGGAAGGTGTGGAAGTTGACATTGTAAATTCCGTATATGCCATCAATGATTTCCTTGCCGATGGATGGGATGGAAGTGATAATGAGATTGCACTTGTCACAGAAGTCGTAGAGCCACGTGGAACAGAGGATGAACTTGCAGAAGTAAAAGACTTATTAGGAAGTTATTCGACGGATTTCAGCAGCTCGGGTCCGGGACGTGCCAAGAATGTAACAACAGGTTGCAGTAAGGTAGACGGCACAATCCTTTATCCGGGAGATGAGTTTGAACTTTGCTCTACGGTAAGTCCTTTTACACAGGAAAACGGATATGAACTTGCAGGCGCTTATCAGAATGGTACAACGGTAGAGTCTTTTGGTGGAGGAATCTGCCAGGTGGCTACTACATTATATAATGCGGTAATACGCGCCGAACTTGAGATTACCATGCGTTATAACCACTCCATGATGGTACATTATGTGCAGCCATCTATGGATGCAGCAATTGCAGGCAATTATAAGGATCTCCGTTTTAAAAATAATCTGGATTCACCGATTTATATTGAGGGATACTGTAGTGGTGGTGTGATACATTTTAATGTATATGGCAAGGAAACACGTCCTTCTAACCGTGAGATTTCGTTTGAGAGCGAGACCGTTTCTACCGTAGATCCGGAGGTTAAATTTAATCTTGATTCGAGCAAAGCAATCGGATACTGGAGTGTCGATCAGACACCACATACCGGATGTATTGCACAGCTTTGGAAAATTGTTAAAGTTGACGGCGTGCAGCAGAGCAGAGATCTGTTCAACAAGAGTAACTATCAGTCTTCTCCAAAGATCATTACTATTGGAACTAAAGATGCCACGGCAGAATCACTTACTGCCTTAAAGAATGCAGTTACTACAGGAGATGAGGCAACGGTGCGAGGTGCGGTATCCGGTCTGAAATCCAATGCAGATGCACAAGAGGAAGAAGACGAAAATAAGGATGAAGACAAGGATGTTGATGCATCCGACAAAAAAGATGATAAGAAGGGTGATTCCAACGCATCTGATAAAACAGATGATAAGAAAGATGACAAGAAGGACGATAAAAAGGACGATAAAAAGGACAATCAGACCTCGTCCGATAATAAATCTTCTTCGGATGATGCAAAGGCAAACAAAGAATCATCAAATTAGTTTGAACATCAGGCTGCTTCCGGCAAATGGGGCAGCCTTGTAGTCTATAAGTGGAGCGAGTATGAAAGCAGGAAAATTGTCAGAATCAGCCTTGAAGCGTTCTGTGCTGAAACAATTACATAATGGAAATTCTGAGGTCCCTCCTATGGTGGGAGGCGATTATGCAGCAGTGCAGGCAAAAGAATCAATGGTGGTTCAGGCAACGGGAGCACGATGTTGTGGAGGAAGTCTGCGTGGTGTGCTCAGTGTTTATAATGCACTGAACAATCTGGCGTGCAGTGGAGCAAAACCTCTGGGTATTACGCTGACCCTGCTTTTGCCGACATCCTGCAGTGAAAATGATCTGCGGCGGGAACTTGCAGCAATACAGGCTGTATGTGATAAAGAAGAAATTCCGATTCTCGGTGGGCATACAGAAGTAACTCGAAGCGTGACGGAACCGGTCATTTCGATTACAGCGACCGGAACGACCGATACACAGCTTATCCGGCCGGGACAGGTGGAACCGGGAATGGATCTGTTGGTAACGAAAGCAGTGGGACTGGAAGGCACGGCAATACTGGCGATCGAGAAAGAAAAGGAACTTTTGGAGCGCTACGCGCAGCCTTTCATCGATCAGGCAAAGAAATTTGTGGACTATCTGTCCATACGTTCGGAGGCCGCAGTCGCCGCACAGTCTGGCGTTGCAGCGATGCATGACATCTCAGAAGGAGGTGTATTTGGTGCACTCTGGGAGTTGGGGCAAAGCTCTGGCGTCGGACTTGAAATCGAATTAAAAAAAATTCCTCTTCGTCAGGAAACTGTGGAAATCTGTGAATTTTTCAATCTGAATCCGTATAAGATGGTTTCCGGTGGAAGCGTACTTATGGCGGCAAAGGATGGAAATGCGATCGTGCATGCGATTCGACAGGCCGGTGGAGAGGCGGTCATCATCGGAAAGGCAACCGACAGCAATGACAGGGTGCTGATCAATGGAGATGAGCGCAGATTCCTTGAGACAACACAGACAGACGAACTGATGAAGCTGTAATTGATTTAAGATAATAAGTTTAATCATTTTAGGAGAATATCATGAGAGAAAAAATTTTGACATTTATAGAGAAAAACAGCCGTATTGATTTAAATGAGCTGGCAATCATCCTTGGTGTGGATGAAGCGACAGTTATGAATGAACTGGAAAGCATGGAAAAGGAAGGCATTATCTGTGGATATCATACATTGATCAACTGGGATAAAGCCGGGGTGGAAAAAGTATCTGCACTGATCGAGGTGCGTGTTACTCCGCAGAGAGGTATGGGATTTGACAAGGTGGCTGAGCGAATCTATAACTATCCGGAAGTAAATTCCGTTTATCTGATTTCTGGTGGATTTGATCTGATGGTAACTTTGGAGGGAAAGACACTGCGTGAGATTTCCCAGTTCGTATCCGATAAGCTTTCAGCACTTGATCAGGTACTGAGTACAAAGACAAACTTTATTTTAAAGAAATACAAAGACCATGGAACTGTCATGGCAGCAAAACCAAAAGATGAAAGGATTATGATGGCATAATGAGAGACCCGTTATCAAAAACAATTAAAACAATTCAGCCATCTGGTATCCGAAAGTTTTTCGATATTGTCAGTGAGATGGATGATGCAATTTCCCTTGGTGTTGGAGAACCTGATTTTGACACACCTTGGCATATTCGTGATGAGGGCATCTATTCCCTCGAAAAAGGAAGAACATTTTATACGTCCAATGCCGGTTTAAAAGAATTGAAGATCGAGATCGCCAAATTTTTAAGCCGCAGATATGGACTTACTTATGATTACAATAAAGAGATGCTGGTAACGATCGGCGGAAGTGAGGCAATTGATATTGCAATGCGCGCCATGTTGGATCCGGGTGATGAAGTAATCATCCCGCAGCCGAGCTATGTATCGTATCTGCCTTGTGCTGTGCTTGCAAATGGTACACCGGTCATTATTGATCTGAAGGCTGAGAATGAATTCCGTCTGACTGCAGAGGAGTTAGAGGCTGCAATTACACCAAAGACAAAGATTCTGGTACTGCCGTTTCCAAACAATCCGACCGGTGCGGTAATGGAGAAAAAGGACTTAGAGGCGATTGCAGAAGTTATTATCAAACATGATATCTTTGTAATCAGTGATGAAATTTATTCAGAACTTACCTATCTGGAAAAGCATGTTTCGATTGCTTCTCTTCCGGGAATGAAGGAACGTACCGTTCTTATTAACGGATTTTCCAAATCGCATGCAATGACAGGATGGCGTCTTGGCTATGCGTGCGGACCGGCAGAAATCATCAAACAGATGATCAAGATTCATCAGTTTGCAATCATGTGTGCACCGACAACAAGCCAATATGCAGCGGTTGAGGCAATGCGCAACGGAGACGAGGATGTGCAGATGATGCGTGAGGAGTATAACGGAAGACGCCGTTATCTGATGCAGCGTTTTAAAGATATGGGCTTGTCCTGTTTTGAGCCGTTTGGTGCTTTTTATGTGTTCCCATGCATCAAAGAGTTTGGCATGACATCGGATGAGTTTGCAACTAAACTGTTGCAGTCTAAGAAAGTTGCTGTGGTACCGGGTACCGCGTTCGGTGCATCAGGAGAGGGATTTATCCGTATTTCTTATGCATACTCACTGGAAGATTTAAAACTTGCACTTTCCCGTGTGGAAGAGTTCATCAATGAACTGCGGGCTGCAAAATAAGATAGGACAGGATAGATTATGGCAAAGCTGAATATCGTTTTACATGAGCCGGAGATTCCGGCAAATACAGGAAATATCGGGCGTACCTGCGTAGCAACAGGTACGCGCCTTCATCTCATCGAGCCGCTTGGCTTTTCTCTTTCTGAGAAACATTTAAAGCGTGCCGGTATGGATTACTGGAAAGACCTCGATGTGACGACATATGAGAACTGGGAGGATTTCTGTAAAAGAAATCCGGGCGCAAAGATCTATTATGCGACAACAAAAGGAAGACATGTGTATTCGGATGTGCAGTACGAACCGGACTGCTACATTATGTTTGGAAAAGAGAGTGCGGGAATTCCGGAGGAGATTTTGAAAGAAAATCCGGATACCTGTGTGCGGATTCCAATGATCGGGGAGACACGCTCACTCAATTTATCCAATTCAGTTGCCATCGTATTATACGAGGCACTCAGACAGAATCAATTTGACCATATGAAGTTGGAAGGACAGCTCCACAGACTGAGCTGGGATGATTAAGATGGGAATTATCAAAGCAAAAAACCTGGTACATGAATTTATCCGAAGAGACGAAGAGGGCAATGTGGAATCCATTAACACGGCACTTGACCATGTGAATCTGGATGTGAAGCAGGGACAGTTCATTGCAATCCTCGGACACAATGGTTCCGGAAAATCGACACTGGCAAAGCACATCAATGCGCTTTTGACACCGAGTGAAGGTGTTCTGTGGGTAGATGGAATGGACGTACTCGATGAGGAGAATACCATACCGGTCCGAAAGACGGCAGGTATGGTATTTCAGAATCCGGACAACCAGATTATCGCCAGCGTGGTAGAAGAGGATGTCGGATTTGGACCGGAAAATATCGGCGTGCCAACGGACGAAATCTGGGAGAGAGTCAATCACAGCCTGGAAGTCGTGGACATGACAAAATACCGACATCATTCACCGAATAAACTTTCCGGTGGGCAAAAGCAGCGTGTCGCAATCGCGGGAGTTCTTGCCATGGAACCAAAGTGTATTGTATTTGATGAACCGACCGCCATGCTTGATCCGAACGGACGAAAGGAAGTCATCGAGACGGCGCATGCCTTAAACCGTGAGAAGGGCGTTACCATTCTTCTGATCACTCATTATATGGAAGAAGTGGTAGGTGCGGATTACGTTTATGTGATGGAAAAAGGAAAAATCGTTATGGACGGTACACCGCGTGAAATTTTTTCAAAGGTGGACGAGCTGAAAGCGCACCGCTTGGACGTACCACAGGCAACACTTGTTGCAGATGAACTTCAGAAAGCGGGAGTTCCGATTCCGTCAGGAATTTTGACCA
Organism: uncultured Lachnobacterium sp.; assembly: GCA_900550545.1. Classification (GTDB taxonomy): domain Bacteria; phylum Bacillota; class Clostridia; order Lachnospirales; family Lachnospiraceae; genus Roseburia. The sequence goes on from URSS01000008.1 coordinate 74,035, forward strand.
GAGAGGAACTGGTCGATGAAATTATGAAGCTGGCATAGAAAGTTGAATGAAGGAATAGAAGATGTCTATCATACTCGATAAAATTAATTACAGTTACAGTGAAGGAACTGCATATCAGATCCAGGCACTGAAAAATGTAAATTTGGAAATAAAAGATGGTCAGTTTATCGGTGTCATCGGACATACCGGCTCAGGAAAGTCTACATTGACGCAGTTGCTGAATGGACTGTTAAAAGCTACCAGCGGTCATATTTATGTTGATGGTGAGGATATTTATGACGAAGATTACGATATGAAAAAACTTCGTAACAAGGTCGGACTTGTATTTCAGTATCCGGATCATCAGTTGTTCGAGACAACCAATTTCGAAGATGTCTGCTTTGGACCGAAGAATCAGGGACTTGACCGAAAGACAGTAGAGCTGCGTGCTTATGAGGCTTTGCGTCAGGTAAAATTCCCGGAAGATTTATATTATCAGCCACCGTTTGATTTGTCCGGAGGCCAAAAGCGCCGTGTGGCAATTGCGGGAGTGCTTGCCATGAAACCGGATGTGCTGATTCTGGACGAGCCGACAGCCGGGCTTGATCCGGCCGGAAGGGATGAGATACTTGGTCTCGTGTCGGATATGCATAAGAATCTTGGCATTACGATCATACTTGTTTCGCACAGCATGGAAGATGTGGCTGAGTACGTGGAGCGGATCATTGTAATGAATCAGGGTGAAGTGATGTATGATGCACCGCCGAAGGATGTGTATGCCCATTATAAGGAATTGGAAGCCGTTGGCCTGGCAGCACCGCAGGTTACGTATCTGATGCATGATCTGGCCAGCCGTGGACTTGCCGTGGACACAAGTGCAACAACCGTAAAGGAAGCTGCAAAGGCAATCGCAGAAGCTTTACGTCGATCATAAGGAGAAAATATGTTAAGAGATATCACTCTGGGTCAGTATTATCCGGCGGATTCCGTCGTACATAAACTGGATCCCCGTGTAAAACTGTTTGCAACTTTGATATATATCATTGCATTATTTACATTTCGAGGAATTCTTGGATTGGCTTTGATCACAGGAATGCTGATTTTTATGATTAAAATTTCCAAGGTTCCGTTTAAGTTTATTGTAAAAGGTCTCAAAGCAATTGTAGTATTACTCTTGATCACGGCAGTGTTCAACCTGCTTTTTACACCAGGTGGAACGCAGTTATGGCACTGGGGACCATTTTATATTACCAGCACCGGTATCATGAATGCGGTACTTATGACAATCCGACTTATTTATCTGATCATTGGCACTTCACTTATGACACTGACAACGACACCGAATCAGTTGACGGATGGTTTGGAAAAAGCGCTTGGTGGACTCAACCGGATTCATATTCCGGTACATGCAATTGCCATGATGATGTCCATTGCCCTTCGTTTTATTCCAATTTTAATAGAAGAGACCGACAAGATCATGAAAGCACAGATGGCAAGAGGTGCAGATTTTGAAAATGGTAATCTGATTCAGAAAGCAAAGAATATGATTCCGCTTTTGATTCCGCTTTTTGTATCTGCGTTTCGTCGTGCCGATGATCTGGCGATGGCAATGGAAGCCCGCTGTTACAATGGTGGCGACGGAAGAACCAAGATGAAACCGCTGCGTTACAATAAAACAGACCGCATCGCTTATGTGATCCTGCTTGTATTCTTAGCGCTTGTGATTGCAGCAAGAATTCTGCTTTCCTGGCCACAGTAATCGATAGGAACGAATTGTATGCGTGTAAAAATGATAGTTGCCTACGATGGCACGAATTATAGTGGCTGGCAGGTTCAGCCGAATGGAATTACCATTGAACAGAAGCTCAATGAGGCGCTGACCGCGCTTTTAAAGGAAGAAATTAAAGTCACGGGAGCCAGTCGCACAGATGCCGGCGTGCATTCTCTGGGAAATGTCTGTATCTTTGACACAACGACAAGGATGCCGGCTGAGAAAATCAGTTATGCAGTCAATCAGAGACTTCCGGAGGACATTGTCGTGCAGGATTCCTGTGAGGTGGATGAGAGTTTTCACCCGCGTTTTTCAAAAAGTCGTAAGACATACGAATACCGGATTTTGAACCGGAGATTTCGGATGCCTACCCGCAGACTGGATACGTATTTTTATTATCATACACTGGATGTTGAAAAAATGCAGGATGCTGCACAGTATCTGGTAGGGGAACATGATTTCAAAAGTTTCTGTGCGGCAAATGCGCAGTCGCAGACCAGTATACGCACCATTTATGCATGTACCGTTACCCAGGAGAATGATATTATTACCATTCGTGTACAGGGAAACGGTTTTTTGTACAATATGGTCCGCATCATTGCGGGGACTTTGATCAAAGTCGGATGCGGGGAATGGAAACCGGAGGATATGAAAGAAATCCTTGCTGCGTGTGACCGCAGTGCTGCCGGTCCGACAGCACCGGCGCACGGCCTGACTATGATTGGACTGGACTATGAGTAGAAATTTGTAGGATAAGGACATAAAATCTGCTTGACAAGTTTAGACCAAGGTAATATAATATGTAAGTCTGTGATAGTACGTAAATGTAAGCCAAAGCCCCGGCGAGCATTTAAACTATATAGAAAAGCAGAACGCGGCGAAGTAGCGTCCGGACATTACGAGACTTACGCCTGTTCGCAAAAGTATTATGGATATCATCAATTGAGGAGGAAAACCCATGAAAACATTTATGGCTAGTCCTGCTACTATCGATAGAAAATGGTATGTAGTAGACGCTGAAGGTAAGACATTAGGACGTTTAGCATCAGAAGTTGCTAAGGTATTAAGAGGAAAGAATAAAGCAATCTTCACACCACATATTGATACCGGTGATTATGTAATCGTTGTCAACGCTGAGAAGATTAAGGTTACAGGTAAGAAGTTAGACCAGAAGATTTACTATCGTCATTCTGATTATGTTGGAGGAATGAAGGAGACAACTCTTAAGGAAATGCTCAACAAGCACCCAGAGCGCGTTATTGAGTACGCTGTTAAGGGAATGCTTCCAAAGGGACCTTTAGGACGTCAGATGTATACTAAGTTATTTGTATACGCTGGTCCAGACCACAAGCATGCAGCACAGAAGCCAGAAGCTTTAACATTCTAATAGAGGGAGGTAAATCACATTGGCTACTACAAAGTATTACGGAACAGGAAGAAGAAAATCATCTGTTGCTAGAGTATATTTAGTACCTGGAACAGGAAAGATTACAATCAATAAAAGAGATATTGATGAGTATTTAGGACTCGAGACATTAAAGGTTGTTGTTCGTCAGCCATTAGTTGCAACTGAGACAGCTGACAAGTTTGACGTATTAGTAAACGTTAGAGGTGGCGGATACTCAGGACAGGCTGGAGCAATCAGACATGGTATCGCTCGTGCATTACTTCAGGTAGATGCAGAGTACAGACCTACACTTAAGTCTGCTGGATTCTTAACAAGAGATCCACGTATGAAAGAGCGTAAGAAATACGGTCTCAAAGCCGCTCGTCGTGCACCACAGTTCTCAAAGAGATAATCTTTCAAGAACGAAGATATCAAGAAAAGCCCAT
>URSS01000009.1 GCA_900550545.1 uncultured Lachnobacterium sp.
TATGTAAATTTTGAAACAGACGAAAGAATTGGAAAATATTTTGAAACAGATATTCATGCAGATCATGTGATAGCTGTTTTGGAAAAATACTATCAGGCAAAGATTGTACCTGAAAATACACTCATAATTTTTGATGAAATTCAGATGTGTGAAAGAGCATTAACTTCGCTAAAATATTTTTCAGAAGAAGCTCCGGAATATCATGTAATGGCTGCCGGAAGCCTGCTTGGTGTGGCGGTGAACCGGGAAAAATATTCATTTCCGGTTGGAAAAGTTCAGATGCTGACCATGTATCCAATGGATTTGGAAGAGGTGTTGTGGGCAAAAGGAAAACAGATGCTTACAGACACGATCCGGGAACATTATGAAAATAATCAGCCGTTGAATGAGATGCTCCATGAGGAGGCTATGCAGGAATTTTATCATTATTGTATTGTTGGGGGAATGCCGGCAGCGGTGAAAGCTGACCTTGCAAAAGACAGTCCTATAGAGCAGACGGAAATCAGACAGATGTTATTAAATTCTTATATTGCGGACATGACAAAATATGCGAATAAATCAGATACAGTGCGCATTTTTGAAGCATATGATTCCCTTCCGGCACAGTTGGCAAAAGATGCTAAAAAGTTCCAGTATAAGTTGATAAAATCGGGTGCGCGTGCATCTCAATATGGAGATGCGATTGACTGGCTGATTCGGGCTGGAATTGTAAATAAGTGTATGAAATGTAGTCAGGGATTTTATCCGGTTGCAGCATATCAGGATGTGAGTACATTTAAATTATACTATAGTGATATGGGTATTATGTCTGCCAGAATGGGAATGACGCTGGAAGCATTGAGGAGTAAGGAAACAGAGCATTTTCGTGGTATATTGACAGAGAACTACGTTGCAATTGCATTGAAAACGAATGGCTATGATCTTCATTATTGGGAGTCAGATAATACGGCAGAAGTAGATTTCCTGATACAAAAAGACAGTCATGTAATTCCGGTTGAATGTAAAGCGGGAAATCATGTGAAAGCGAAAAGTATGATGGTTTATATGGAAAAATATGATCCGGTTTATGCCATCAGGATTTCAACAAGAAATTTTGGAATGGTAAAGGGGATAAAGTCTGTGCCATTATATAGTGTATTTTGCACTTGATATACGAGGCTTCACTACAAATGAATCATTTGAAAAACAGTACCAGTTATTACTGGGAAAAAGATTTATTAAATGTTTCACTTTCGTCTATGTAAAGTGTATATTCTGCCAAGCAGACACCTTCTTTCTTCTATAGTATTTAATCTCTTACCTAAACCAAAAGCCACCTTTTACAGTGGCTTTTTACAAGTGAACGATATTCTAATTTTTATTTCCGTAATCCCTGAAGGATAAACCTACATGTGAATAATATTCTAAGCGTCATTCACGCACTTGCGTATACAACATTAATTACCATGTGGTTTGGTCGGTAAAGTACAGGCGAAACTGTATTCACGACTATCTTCATAAAGTGACCAGAGCAGTAGTGAATTATTGTAAAGCAAATGATATCCACACGGTTATTATTGGCGATATCACAAATATTCGAAGGAATAAGAATCTGGGAAAAGTGACAAATCAAAAACTTCATGCACCACAAGTAACAAAAGAATATGCAAAGAAATGTAACAGAACGAACAGGGGATTGTATAAGGTGTTTTATTTAAAACAGTCTCCAAAATTTCTTGAAATATCAAATGCTTTATGCTATATTGAATATAAAGAAAGACACCTGCTGGAACAGATGCCTTTCAGTTCGGATAGTATCCATTCCAAAAGTGGATGCTCCCAAGTATGCATTTTGCTCTTATGAGCACAGCCTTACCTGTTTGCCGACAGGTAAGGCATTTTTATTTCTTCTTATTATTTCTCTTATCGAGAAAGGTAAGAAACGCAATAATCAAACTACCAAAAGACATCAACAAAGCTAATATCCCAATGAAAATCGTAATGATTTCATAAGCTGTCATATGCGCCACCTCCCTTCTTATGTATTCCAGTAAACTGTCATTAAGCTCGGGAGGCTACCACCCCTGTCATGGGCTTTCCGTAAGAAAATTGTATCATACCAACATAAGGGTTTCAACAATATTCGACAGCGTGATTTTTCATTTTTTCCAAATAAAAACACATATTAATAGTGAAACAAAAGTGCTCTATCATAAAAATGGAAAACACATATTAATAATAAGAATAAAAATCGAAGGAGGAAAAAATATGAGAAACGATGATAGTTATGAAGCCTACAAAAGGAAATTTAATCTGGGGGTTGTTGGTGTAATTATACTTATGCTGGTGCTTTGGTTTGGGAATTTTGATGGTTCGAACCACAATTGGGAGCTACTGGTTAAAAATATAGGCACCACCAAAGCAACTTATCGGTGTAGTGATTCTTCCATCACTGATCTTATCACTGATCTTTTTTGGGACGAACATAATCAGGAAATGCTTGAAAAATATGTGAAAGAAGAACGGGAATGGGAATCTACTCATGAATATGACCATTTTTTGGAAGATTTGGGATTATATAGTGTTATTTGCCTCGATGGTTGCATTGGTTGCGCCCCATGGCGCACCTTTGGCTGTACCACTGTAGTAGATAGTGGTTAAAGAAAATGCGTTTTCAAATAAATTTGTGGGTATATTTGTAAGGTTATTTGATAATGTTACACTAATAAGATTACTACAAGATTCAAACACACCTTGTTCTATATAAGTTACGCTATTCGGAACAACTATGGCCGTTAAGCTTTCATTTATCTGATTCGTCCGCATGTGCTGAGGTAGGGGAAACAACCATTCCAACAGCAAGCGCCCCTGTTAAAATTTTTGCTACTAACTTTTTTAATTGGCTATTTTGGCTGTATACCAGAAAAATAGGGTGTTATATTCTTTGGGAGCAGAACAAAGAAAGATATCGACAGGATGGAACTTCCTGGGATTGTATATGTGATATGCAAAAAGACGCATGGTCAAAATTTTCTTTAGACTCATTGGTGACGAATAGAGATAAAAAATTTTGTGATGCAGATACGCTTACTGAAGAAATGAAAGAATTATTGATAGAGAAGATATTGGAAGCTATTGACAAGGTATATGCAATATTAGAGGCTGTTGAGCCTTGCGGAGAGGATAACAGAAGAGAGTTGTGGCTGAAAGCGGAGCGTGGAACTATAGACGATTATGACGACTACGAAAGCCTAAAGGATGAAGAAGTCGTAGAGAATTATGAAGAGTTTGAGAAAATGTGGCATGAAGAATATCCAGACGAAATAAGCTGGTATCATCTTGTGACAATAGAACGGGATGATTACAGGGCAATATTTCTTGGAAGAGAGCTGATCTATCAGTCCAGGATTCTGGAAGCTCACTCTTCATATGAGTACAATGTTGAAGAACTATTTGTATGGATGCAGGATGCAGTTAAGAAATGTATTGCTTAAATGAAGGAAGGAACCTATAATGAGGATGTGAATGATAATCTAAATGCCAGACAGAGAACAGGTACAATATCAAGAAAAGATTACTGGGATATATTCCCTGAACGAAAAGATTCTTATCTGTCAGACATTACAGCCGCTACGACATCGGAGAAAAGGAGCAGGATATTATTGCTCTTGTCGGAGTTGGAAAAAGCAACCGTGAGATTGCAGACGAACTGTTTCTGAGTGAGGGAACCGTCCGCAATTATATCAGCAGCATTCTCGATAAGCTTTCTCTGCGTGACCGCACCCAGCTTGCAGTATTCTATTTGACGAAGGTGCGCAACTAGCAACGAAAATTTAATCGAATCAGAAAACCAGTCCTTAAAGGCAGATGGTAGCTGCTCAAAGGGCACAAGCGAAAATAGTCATATAAACAAAAGAAGGGGGAAAGACGAGTTTATGCCATTTATGGGTATAGAGCATTGGACTATTGCAATATGCGATGATGATGAAATATTTCTTTCGAGGTTGGAGAAACAAATAAGGGCAGAATTGCAGCAGCTAAATGTAGTGGGGGAAATTGTATCATACACGGATAGTGAGAAATTGTTGGAGACAAAACTGCATCAGACAGAAATTTTTTTTCTTGATATTGATATGCCGGAAGTAACGGGTATGGAATTGGCTGCCAAGTTGGAAGAACAAAATCCGCAGGCAATTGTTATTTTTATCAGCAATCATGAGGAGGCTGTATTTGAGGCAATTCACTATAAGCCATTTCGTTTCATTAGAAAAGCGTATTTACAGGCGGAACTTTCGGAAGCGTTGCAAAGCTTGAAAAAACAGAAGGAGAAGAGAGCGCGATTTATTACATTAGATGTAAAAGAGCAACAGATTGTGCTTCCGGTAAAGGAAATCGTTTATATAGAGAGTCAGGCTCATTACCTACTATTTCATGTAATGAATTCTGAGCGTGAAGAACAGGTTGTGCGAAGCAGAGGAAAAATATCTGATTATGCAGAAAAAATGCTTATTTTCCATTTCCTGCGTCCGGGAAAAAGTTATCTTGTAAATAGCATGTGGATACAGAATTTTAATTTGAAGGAAATCACTGTAAAAACAGGGCAGCATATTCCGGTCAGTAGAGATAAGAAGGAAGAGGTAAAGAAACAATATTTTGGTTATATGAGGAGTCGGATATATGAAATGGATTAGTTTCATAATAGAGATTGCGGCCTGCATTATCAGTTTTGGAATTTGCACAGCGGTAATTCGGGCGCAATTTAGACCTAGAGACGAATTGGCATGGTGGAAGTATCTTGTGTTTGGAATCACATTTACAGCAGTTACTTATTTTGAAGTGGGGTCGAATCTGATTGCGTCATTTATTGGAATGGGAATATGTATTTTTTTTGCCCAGAGATATTTTGAAGGACGGTTTGCTTCAAAAGTCATCTCTGTTATTATGATTAATGTATTGACAATTCTGATAAGTATCATATGTCTTTATGTTATTTCAGCATTCAGCGGAGTGACAATGGAAAAACTGACGATGTATGGGAATTCGATGAGACTTATCGAGGTTTGTGTCATGAAGAGTCTCTGCATTTTTATCGCATATGCTTATATAAGAACTATAAAAAGACAGAGAGAATTTGTACAACAGGAATTGCTGATAAGCGGGATTTTTTTTGCTTGTTTTTTTGTTGTCTCTCTGTTTTTTATTATCCTGTTAAAACAGGTTATGTTACCGCGAATCTTACAGATAGCTTTTGCAGTAATAACGCTTTTGTTTCTGGGAATCATTCTTCTTGTGTTGTGGCTCTTGAACCACTTGCAAAATCAAAATCGAGAACTGCTTGAGAACAGTATTTTGCGAACTCAGTTGAGGGAGCAGGAGAAACTGATGAAAGTATCAGAGGAAAGCAACCAAAAAATCCGCGAAGTAAGACATGATATCCGACGTTATTTCTCGAACTATCTCCAACTTTTGGAAGAAGGTAAGGTAGAATTAGTTAAAAAAGAAATGCAAAAGACTTTTGCCACGAAACTGTCAGAGAAACAGCAGATTTATACCCCTAATTTGATGTTGAATGCTGTTATCAATGAGAAGAAGGAGATATGTGAAAAGAACCACATACGATTTGTGATTCATGTGAAGCTTCCGGAGAATATAGATACGATAGAACTGGCAATTGCTTTGTCGAATCTTTTGGATAACGCGATTGAAGCTGAGCAGAAAGAGCAGGAGCAGGAAATTCATCTTAACATGGAAGTGGTAGATGAAATGTTTAATCTAATTGTAGAGAATCACATTCAAAACTCTGTTCTTTGTGTAAATCCTAAACTTGTCACATCGAAAAAAAATAAGGCTGAACATGGATTGGGAATCCCGACAGTTCGGGAGATTGTCAATCAGTATCAGGGATTTTTAAATATATCGGAAGAAGCAAATAATATGATTGTACATATGGTAATTCCACTTGCTAATTTTGCCAAAAACAGGTAAAACTTGCCAAACGAATTGTAAAGATTAAGAAATCAGTTATCATCAGATTGAAAGGACGTGTGTTTATGTCTGGATTATCAAAAATGATAGCTGATTTTTTTGTTCGTGAAAATGTAATTGAACATGAGGAATATGAGATTTATAAATATGGTTCAGATATATTATTGGAGGGGGAAAGATGGGAAGAAAAAATTGTGCAGTTATTATGCTGACAAGCGCCTGTCTTGTTCTGACAGCCTGTGCGCCAACGGAGTTTCCCGAGCAGAATGGCACAGAGCACCAGAATCAGATGGAGGGGGTCGCCAAACAGGAGCTTACAGAGTTTGATACAGATGATGTTGAGAAAATTCCAGATCATCTGACCTGTCAGGTGGATGATCTGTTAATGGTAGATGCAGATGTCCGGTTATGGGGGCTTTCGGAATGGAAGCTTTCCGACTGGTATGCGACAGAAAAAAATTATACAGAATCAGAAGAAGAGGCACATGAGCTGATTCAGAAAATGATGAACGAAGCAGGGTGGAAATATGAGGAGAAGGATGTAGAGTGTTACAGGAACAGTGAAGGGGAAAAAATTTATTATGTAGAGATTTCAAATCATGAGGACAATGTTTATGTTTTACCGGACAGATTTAGTTATTCAACTGAACGCGGGTATGTTTCCTTAAATCAGTCAGACTTCTGCGGAGATTATAAGGGAGACAACAGAGAACTGTACAAAACCGGCAGAGAGCTGGCGTTCGGTTCGATAAAAGAGAGTGAACAGCTGGCAGTGGATTATGCAGAAAAAATGGGAATTCAGGTCAGTGATACAGTGGACTGCTATACACTGGATGAAAAGAATAAGAGAATATCATGGCTGGATCTTGATAAATTCGACAATCACACACCGGAGGAAGAAGAAAATAGGAATTTCTCGTATGCGATATTTCTTTATCAGGATTACTTTGGCATTCCGGGTCTTAGATATGATCCGGGGGATGGAAAACTTACAAACGATACCACTTTCCGTTCAAGCGTGTGTGAAGTAAGTGTAGACAGGGATGGAATTGCATATTTTCAGTCTGCACCAACGTATGAGCTGGAGAAAATGGGAACCGAACAGGAGATTCTTCGTCCGGCGGACATTATAGAAAAACAGGTAGAGATGATGAAGTCAAAGGAGGAAACCGGTGAAATGAAGCTGTCGGAGGTTTCGCTGGAATATCTGCCGGTTTACGATAAAGAAACGGAATTGTACCATATGTGTCCGGTATGGGCATGTTATTATTCGCAGACAGTCACTCACTATGGTGAGGTGAATTATGATTCCGAAGAGAAATATATAGCTATTTATGATGCCTATACAGGTGAAGTTCTGCAGACCAAATGAGGGGGGAGAAATATGAACCGGTATTTTACAACAAATGTACTTCGCATGTTTCAGAATCGAAAAATATATATCTGCACACTTGGAATGGCACTGACACTGTATATGAGCGGAATTGCTTTTATCCGCTCAGACGGGGATTCTGCGAATCTGCAGGATGCTTTTTCCGTCGTATCCAGTTCCGGGTTCATTATCCTGTTTTATCTGCTCTGCGTGATTGGCGGAGGTCTCAGTTACTGTGAGGACTGTAACAGTGGTTTTACCAGATACGCAGTCGTAAGAGGTGATGCAAAAAAGTATATCAGGGGGCATCTTTTTTCTGCAGCCCTTGGCGGCTGTGCAAGCATGCTTGGCGGTATGGCATTGTATGAACTGCTCATGATTTTTACGCTTTGGCCGATAAAAGGCTCGTTTTATGCTATGTTTTCGCAGAATCATGCTTACTTTATCCAGAATATCTGGAATGCTCTGCTACTGTCCCTGCTGGGTGCGGTTCTCGCAGGATTGGCGATGACGGTGACGGCATGTATTCCCAATATATTTGTCGGGACGGCAATGCCCATTCTTATTTATTACATGGTCATCTGCCTGTCCAATAAATATGCTCCGCTGGAGCTGGGACCAATTCTGCCGGCATGGGTATACTTTGGCAATGCGGAATTTCTGGGGGGAGGAATCTGGCAGATGCTTTATGCTCTGGCGTATACAGGCTGTATCTACTTTGTTTTGTGGAAGATTGCGGCAAGGCAGATTATAAGGAGGATGGAAAATGCTTAGGAGTATGTGTAACAATTTCAGAAAGTGGAAAAGCAGCTACCGGGTATTCATCGTCTTTTTGTCCGTTTTGGTTTTCACATTTATCCGGGAAGATTATTTAAGGCAGTATGCGCAGGATGTGGGGCTAGCGGTGACACCATATTTTTTCGCTTTTCAGATGGATGACGGAATAACGCGGATGCTTTTTTATTTTGGGGTGGTTTTATTGTTTTGTAATGCCCCGTTTATGGATGACCAGCAGATGTTTGTTCTGGTGAGGACAGGGCGGCTGCGCTGGTTTGCCGGACAGCTTGCCTACATTGTTGCCGCGAATCTGGTATATTTTCTGTGGACTGCACTGACGACAGTTCTGGTACTCATTCCGCAGGTCGGATTTTCTACGGACTGGGGCGGTATTATCCGGATGTGTGCAGAAAATAACGGACTGGCCGGAGTGGTGATGCACAAGGAAATCGTGGAAGCCTATACGCCACTTGCTGCCTGTCTGATTACCTACGGACTGAATGTACTTGTGGGTACGCTGCTTGGTCTTGTTGTCTTTCTTGGAAACATGCTTGGGAGCAGAATATATGGATCAGCAGTGGCCATTGGCTGGATTGTTTTTTCCAATATGATTGATGTGGTGAGGCTGCCTAAGCTCAGAGTTCTGTCACCACTGCACTGGACGACCACCTATGCTTATTTAAGGAGCGATGATGCAGTTCCGCTGTGGTATATTCTTGCGGTTGAAATCGCAATTATTCTAGTGACCGGATTTATCATTATGAAAAAATCGAAGACATACACACTTGACGCTATTGAGTCAGGCTTTTAGACCATTTGCCGAAGGCAGAAAGGATTTAGAGAATGGAAAATTTGATAGAAATACAGGATGTCGTAAAAAGGTTCGGGGAACAGACGGTTCTGGACCATGTGAGCCTTTCTGTCACACCCGGAAAAATATATGGAATCATCGGAAGGAACGGAAGCGGCAAGACAGTTCTTTTTAAAAGCATCTGTGGTTTTGTCCTGCCGGATGCGGGGAAAATCCTGGTTCGTGGCAAACAGGTGGGGAAGGATGTGGATATCCCACAGGGAATTGGAATTATTATTGAACATCCGGGTTTTCTGCGGGATTATTCAGGCTTTCAGAACCTGAAGCTTCTTGCGCGTCTGCAGAAGAAAATCTCAGATGAGAAGATAAAAGAGAGCATCCGGCTCGTGGGGCTTGATCCGGAAGATAAGAAGAAGGTGGGGAAATTTTCCCTCGGCATGCGTCAGCGACTTGGAATTGCACAGGCAATTATGGAGAATCCGGACATCCTCATTTTGGATGAGCCGATGAACGGTCTGGATAAACATGGCGTGGAGGATATGCGGAAGCTTCTGGTTCAATTAAAAAAAGAAGGGACAACCATCCTCGTAGCGAGTCATAATCCACTGGATATAGAAATTCTCTGTGATGAGGTGTACGAGATGGATGCCGGAGCAATAACGAAAGTTCATTAAAACAAAAAACCCAAGCAGGGAATTATTATATAATGCTTATTGACTGTGCAATCATACAAGAATATATTATATAGATGATGCCATATATAACACGGCAGAACAAAAGAAAAGAGAAATGAAAAATGATTCGCAGGTTGGGTTTATACGGCCGACATGACCATAGAAATAGTTTAAGAAATAGGTTACACAGAAAAAAATTTAAGAAAGACAATATCAGGATAGGGGCAGCTATCGTATGTTTGATTTGCGTTTGCATCGCAGCAGGCTTATTCAGTAAGAGAGCCAATGAAGAAAACATAAGAGACGCATCGGAACCTGTCACAGAGGCAAAAATGGTAACGAAGCCGTCAGCCCAACCGGATGAAACCCAAGCCGTGGAGGCGAAAGCACCCGCTAAGCCGAAAAAAGAATATGATTACAGCAAGCCGGTTCCGAAGTCGAAAGCAGTCAAAAGAGATTACTTCGATGATGCCGTATTTATCGGCGATTCCCGTACCTATGCATTCATGATTAATGTGGGGCTTTCCAATGCAACCTCGTATGCATACAGGGGACTGAATGTAGATAGCGTTTTTACAGAACGCGTCATTAAGAAAAATGGCAGGAAAATGACGCCGATGCAGGCGCTTAAGAAGACCAAATTCAAAAAGGTTTATATCATGTTTGGAGTCAATGAAACCGGCTGGGCATACAGTGATATATTTATCGAGAAGTACGGGAAAATTATTGATGAAGTCAGAGAAGTGAATCCGTCTGCAACCATTTATGTTCAGGAGATTTTTCCGGTCAGCAAAAAGGTTTCGAAAGAACATGATTATGTAAAAAATAAAAAGATTAAGGAATATAACAAGCTGCTTCGGAAAATGGCGAAGGAGAAGAAAGTATATTATATTGATACTGCTTCCGCCGTGGAACTTTCCGATGGCAGCCTTCCGGAAGATGCCGCGGTGGACGGCATTCATTTAAACCGTGATGGCTGTAAGGAATGGTTAAAGTATTTAAAAACACATACCATATAAATAAAATATAAAGGATGGCAAGGTTTATATGCCAAACTGGATGCAGGATAACTCGGTAATTACCTATGATGATGACATGAACGTTACCGTTCTTGAGGGTGGCGCACTGACAGAGAAGGATATAGAAGGAAGAGATGATATTGCTTCCGTGGGTATTGTCAGTTATTCCGATGAAATGCTTGCAGAGCCAAACACCAAGGTAGAATACGACTTGCACGGATTCATCCAGAATGTATATTACCTCACACCGGGAACGACAGACAGCTATCAGTTGGAGAAGCCACAGCAGTAAACCGAATGAATTTTAATTGAGAAAACCGCAGGAGCATAGCAAAGCACCTGCGGTTTTTTGTTTTATAAAAGTACTGAAATTGCAAATTTGTGACAAAGAGGTTATAATAAAGTAATAAAATATTTATTAATTCATGCAGAATTCTGTTGATAAATGGAGGTTAACATCCGTATGGAGAAAATATACATAGCTTTATTATTTCTTATGATGATAATACCGATGCTGATCTGTATAAAATACGCTCGAAAAGTAAAAAGTAATGTAGCATCTTCTATTGTGAAATGTCTTATTTTAGCAATCATTACGATCCTTAGCAATGGATTGTTTGCAGTTTCACGAAACATGACATTTTCATATTTTATGCAGGAACTTTATCTGTTTTCTTTTGATATGGTACTTATATACATATTGCAGTATTCCCAGCAGTACACGCAGGTATTTAATGAAATTTCGCCGTTTCGGACAGGCTGTTTCGCAGTCGCATATCTGGATGGAATACAGCTGGTTTTAAATACGGTTTTTCATAATGTCTTTACCCTGAAAACTGTACAGTATATGGGAGTTCAAATGTATCATATAGATACGAAAACAGCTTTTTACTACCTTCATTTTGTATTTGCCTACTGTCTGGTTTTATGTATTATTGCGTCGTTTACAATAAAAATCATACAGATCCCATATTTTTACCGAAAGAAATATTTTCCGATTCTTGCGGTAATGTGTGTGATTGTAGCAATTAATTTTGGATGTAGTATATCAGAATTCCCGATTGATATGTCACTTCCGTTTTTTGTATGTGCTGCGATATTGATCTGTTACCTGACATTGTACCGCTCTCCGAGTGAACTCATAGACAAAACGCTGTCTATTGTTGTAACGGAAATGAATAATGCGGTGATATGTTTTGATATCAACAATGAATGTGTGTATGCCAATGAGCGGGCATTAAAGATATTTCGTACCACTTCAAATTCTGTTTCTGCCCTGTCAGAGTATGTACAGGGATGGATACAGGAACATGATATTGCCAACAGGGATTCTTGTGAATGGAGTGAACAGAAAAACATCGATAATGAGACCTATTATTTTGATATTGAATACAGAAAATTATTTGATAAAAAGAACCAATATATAGGCTTTTTCTTAAATCTTATTGATAACACAGAGAAACATTTCGCTTTTGAAAAGGAACGATATCTTGCAACACATGACAGCCTTACAGGCTTATATAATAAAAATTATTTTGCTGTAAAAGCGGCTGAACTTTTGAAAGCAACCCCGGATGAAGACTGGCTGCTTCTCAGTTCGAATATCAAAGACTTTAAATTGATCAATGACCTCTTTGGTTTTAAAAAAGGAAACGAGGTTCTGAAGATGGAAGCGGATCTTCTCAAAGAACAATGTGGAGAAGGTATTGTCTATGGCAGAATCGGTGGTGATAAATTTGCGGCGTGTATTCCAAAAGCAAGATTTAAAGAGCAGGATTTTATGAATGCCATACGGACAATGGGACGTGCAATTAACAATGACCTTTATCTTCTACATATATATGTTGGTGTTTATGAGATTACAGATCGAAACGAAGATATTTCTGTCATGTGCGACAAAGCCAATCTTGCGATAAAGACACTCAATGAAAATTATGACAGATCAATTGCCTATTACAGCGAGACATTATTAAACGATACGATTGAGGAAAAGCAGCTTGTGGGTGACTTTGATAAAGCGCTTGCTGAAAAACAGTTTTGTATGTATCTGCAGCCACAGCTGACTTCGGAAGGCAAAGTGCTAGGGGCAGAGGCACTTGTCCGTTGGCAGCATCCGAAACGAGGATTGATTTTTCCAGGTGAGTTTATTGAAGTTTTTGAAAAAACAGGACTGATCTATCGACTGGACATGTTTGTATGGGAGCTTGCAGTGCAAAAGCTTGCTGAGTGGCAGAAAGACGGACGGAGTGATTTGTACATATCCGTAAATATTTCTACAAAAGATTTTTATTATATGAATGTATACGAAACAATTACAAAGCTTGTAGAAAAATATGGAATCATTCCATCTACACTCAAACTTGAGATTACGGAAACTGCAATCATGACAGGAACTGCCGGTGAACTTGAAATCGTTGAACGGTTCAGAAAATATGGGTTTGAGGTGGAAATAGATGATTTCGGAAGCGGATATTCTTCGCTCAATACCTTAAAGGATATGGATGTGGATGTGCTGAAAATAGATATGGGCTTTTTGCGGACAACCAGACCGGATCGTCTCGAAAGAAGCATGTCTATTATAAACACGATCATATCACTTACCCGGACGCTTGGACTTTCTGTTGTCACGGAAGGAGTTGAGACAAGGGAACAGGTGGATAAACTGACACAGATGGGATGTGGAGTCTATCAGGGATATTATTTCTCTAAACCGATTCCGGTAAAACAGTTTGAGGAAACCTATATGTAAAAATGCCCTTTGGATGTAAATGGAGATATCGGAGAAATATTGATTTCAATCACACAATAGAGATAATATAATGAAGCAGGAGTATAAAAGCGGCAGATTTTGCCGATTTGCAATCAGTGTAGAGATATGAGAGGTATCAATGCGTAATTTTATCATCGAACAATTTTATAAACAGCGGAGTGATTTTGAAAAATCATGTGTAGAGCGGGAGCAAAAGTACCCATTACCGGATGAGGTAAAGTGCACCGAAAATATTGCGTATGCAGCAGATGACAAAGAACATCGTCTGGATGTATACCGCCCGGAATCTATGGGGGGAAAGGTCCTTCCTATTGTCATCAATGTTCATGGAGGCGGTCTGCTTCTTGGAAATAAAGAGTTTAACAGGGGCTTTTGTGCATTGCTCTGCAAAAAAGGGTTCCTCGTATACAGTATAGAATACCGGCTGGTACCGGACTGTAAGATTTTTGACCAGTTCCGGGATGTATTTGCTGCGATGGATTTTGTAAAAGAACATGCAGCAGAAGATGGGGGCGATTTATCCCATGTATACATGGTGGGCGACAGTGGTGGAGCCTGTCTGATTACTTATACGAATGCAATACAGAATAACCGAAAAATTGCAAAAGCAGCAGGTGTCCGTCCGTCGGATCTGAAAGTGAATGCGCTCGGATTGATCAGTGGCATGTTTTATACTGCAAAATTTGACAAGATTGGCATGTTTCTTCCGAAGTATCTGTACGGGAAAAATTATAAGAAGACTCCATTTGGCAAATATGTGAATCCGGAAAATCCGGAACTGATCGAGGCACTTGCCCCGGCATGGTTTGTAACAAGTCACGATGATTATTTAAGAAGCTATACGATTCATTTCGAAAAAGCATTGGAGAGTGCGGGGAAAGAACATGAGCTGGTTGATTTCCCGAAAAATAAAAAACTTACACATGCATTCAGTGTGTTTGAACCATTTCTTCCAGAAAGCAGTGCAGTGATTGATATGCTTGTAAAATATTTAAGACAGTTCTGAGTTTGTGTTTACATCGAATTGTGATAGGAAATGTGGAATGTAAAAATGCCCGTTTTTTTAACAAAATCTGTCAGGTATTGTTAAGAATACCTGGTGGATTTTTTTTTTGCACATTTTATAATAATGTTAAAAATAAGAGAAAAGGTGGGAAATATATGAGAAGGTTATACATTGATAATATCCGGTGGATGACGGTAGTTCTGGTTGTGTTGTATCATGTGATCTATATGTTTAACGGAATTGAAACATTTGGCGTGATCGGTCCTTTTTCCGGGGGGCAGTATCAGGATACATATCAGTATCTGGTCTATCCGTGGTTCATGCTTTTACTGTTTGTAGTATCCGGAATGAGTGCAAGATATGCGCTTGAACGGCAGACGCATGGAGCATTTCTGAAAAGCAGGACAAGAAAACTTTTAGTGCCATCCACACTTGGATTGCTGGTATTCTGGTGGATACTGGGATATTACAATATGCTTTTGAGTGGGGCATTGGATAGTTTGGCAAATGTTCCGAAACCGGTACTGTTCGTGATCATGGCAGCCAGTGGTATTGGACCGCTGTGGTATATTCAGATGCTGTGGGTGTTTTCTGTGATTCTGGTATGGGTACGAAAGATAGAAAAAGATAAGCTTTGGGCATTGGGTGGCAAAGCTACTGTGCCATTTGTAATTTTGCTTGCACTGATTGTCTGGGGAGCTGCACAGATTTTGAACACTCCGATGATTGTGGTATATCGTTTTGGAATTTATGGATTGGGATTTTTCCTTGGATATTTTATCTTTTCGCATGATGAGATGATGGAGAGACTGGAAAAATGCTGGCTTTTATTGTTGGTATGTGCTTTGGCGCTTGCGCTTGCGTTTACAGTAATCTATTGGGGAAAGCCATATGCGGAACATTCCGTTTTGGACACACCTTTGTGTAATGTATTTGCATGGATTACGGTGCTCGCAGTGTTGGCTGTTATGAAAAAATGGGGAGATTTTTCCAATGCGTTTACGGAGTGGATGGGTAAAAAATCATGGGGATTGTATTTGTTTCATTATTTGTTTATTGCAATGGCATCATATTATCTGACCATGTATGCAAAAAATCTTCCGGTTCCTATGGTATACTTATGTGTAGCAGTTGCCGGTTTTGCTGGATCATATCTGGCACATGCAATCATCAGCCATATTCCGGTGCTGCGGTGGCTGATCTGTGGAATGGGAGGAAAGAAGAAGGATGTTTGCAGATAATTTAACCGAACTTCGAAAATTACATCATATGTCGCAGGATGAATTGGCGGAGCAGATCAATGTATCCCGGCAGACGTTATCCAAATATGAGACCGGAGAGTCGTTGCCGGATATTGAAAAATGCAAAAAGCTTGCGGATGTGTTTGGCGTCACGGTGGATGATCTCATTAGTTATGATAAAGAAAAATCACTTGGGCTGGGAGTGCCACCGAAGGGAAAGCATGTATTTGGCATGGTAAAAGTTGGTGATAAGGGGCAGATTGTGATCCCTGCCAAGGCGAGAAAAATCTTTGACATCAAACCGGGAGATAATTTGCTTGTACTTGGTGATGAAGGACAGGGAATTGCAATTATGAAGGAACAGGAATTGCTTGATATGTTAAAAGCAATTCGAAATTGACGTGGCAGGAGACAAATGATACACTTGTGTAGAACGAATGTTTAGAAAACGAAAAGGAGAAAAATTATGGACAACACAAACAATAAGACCGAAGTGTTCTGCGCAAGTTGTGGAGCAAAGATGCCGGTAGGAACAAAATTCTGTGTGGCATGTGGCAAGCCGGTTGGCGCACCAGCGACACAAAATCCGAATATGGCACAGCAGCAGGCAGTATACGCACCGCAGGCAGCTCCGATGCCGAAGACAAAGTTCGGTATTACCGTTGGATTATTTGCGGCAGCAATCTATTTTGCAGCAATATTTGGAGGATATGTTCCGGTACTTCTGCTGGGAGGATATGCTTTGATCGCAGAGAAAGATGGGTGGCTTAAGCGTGTAGCAATTAAGGCAGTTGCTATTTTAATACTGTTTTCATTTGTAGTTACAGTAATTGGGTTGATTCCGGATGTTCTTTCATGGATTGCTTCCATGGTATATCTGTTTGATGGAATGTTCAGTTATGATAAGGTAAGTCAGGTGATTGATTTGATTACAAATCTGATTGACATTTTCAGAACCTGCTTATTCTTAGTATTAGGAGTAAATGCATTAAAGATGAAAGATGTATCTATTGGATTTATTGATAATCTGATTAACAGAAATCTGTAAAATATCAGTTCCCATACTCGGGTGTGAGTATGGGAACTTTTTTCTTTACATCAATTAAACTGTAGAACTGATTATAAGATCGACATGAACCACTCTACGGTTTTTGGATCGTAGTGGGAGAAGAACAGGCTTTCTTTGCTGTCAAGCGCTTCGATTGCTGCCATATCTTCCGGTGTCAGTGTAAAGTCAAAAATATCAAAGTTCTGCTGCATCCGGTCTTTGTGGACGGACTTTGGAATGACAACCACATCACTCTGCATCAGGAAGCGGAGAGCTGTCTGTGCGGCAGTTTTTCCATATTTTTTACCGATTTTTGTAAGGACTGGGTTGGTGAACATATTGTTTCGTCCCTCGGCGAATGGTCCCCAGGATTCCGGCTGGCAGTTGTATTTCTGTAAATATTCTCTGGCAACTTTCTGTTGCTGGAATACATGTGTCTCGATCTGGTTTACCGCAGGCTTTACGGTTGCAAAATGCTGGATATCCAGATAGCGGTCCGGACCAAAATTGGATACACCGATGGCGCGCAGTTTTCCGGCTTCATACAGTTCTTCCATTGCGCGGTATGTGCCGTAATAATCGCCAAATGGCTGATGGATGAGCAGCAGATCCAGATAGTCAGTCTGCAATTTTTCCATGGATTCCTGAATGGATGCTTTTGCTTTTTCATAGCCGGCATTGGTGATCCATACTTTGGTGGTCAGGAAAAATTCTTCACGCGGCAGACCGCAGGAAGCGAGTGCGGAACCTACGCCTTCCTCGTTGTAATACGCTTGTGCAGTGTCGATGCTGCGGTAGCCGATCTCAATGGCATCGAGTACGCAGCGCTTGGTGTCCTCCGGTGGTGTCTGGTAAACACCGTATCCGAGTTTTGGCATTTTGATTCCGTTGTTTAAGGTAACATATTCCATGTTTTGTTCCTCCTTGTTTTTCATATTTGAAAAGTTTAAGTAATTGTTTGTGTGTCAATTGTTACTGTCCGCAGGGTAACTTGTGAACCGTAATATTTTTGAAATGCAGGTTCGCTTTCTGATTATGACTTTACAACAGATTTGTGAAGAAGTACACTATAGATATCGCAAACTACGTTTCAAAAAATGAAACGTAAAAGGAGGCGCGCAATGCTGGATTTATATGAGTTACGTCAGCTTGTTGCATTTGCAGAACTTGGGACGCTATCGAAAGTGGCAGATCAATTTCACGTATCAACACCATCGATTACCCGTTCCATGCAGCATCTGGAGGAAAGTTTCGGGGTGCCGTTATTTCTCCGCGGGAAAAATAAAATTGAATTGAATGAAACCGGAAAGACGGCGGTAGAGTATGGACAAAAGCTGTTGCAGAATGCAAATCAGACAGTGGAAGCGGTGCGTACCTTTGATCAGAGAAGAAGGACGATCGTCCTCTGTTCCTGTGCACCGGCTCCGGTGTGGGAACTGCTACGGAAGTTAAATGCGACGTATCCGGACCGGACGATCCAGTCAACCATCTGTCAGAATGAGGAAGTGTTGGCAGCGTGGAAGCAGCATGCCTGTGACCTTGCGGTGCTTCCGTTTCCGGTGGAAGGGGAAAAAGCAGAGGTGTTTATGCGGGAGCATCTGTATGTATGCGCGTCGCGGGATCATAAGCTGGCAAGTGAAAAGACACTGACCTTTGCGGATATCAATGGGTTTAATTTTCTGCTGCGCTCGGAACTTGGATTCTGGGATACGCTGTGCCGTGAGAAAATGCCTGCATCAAAGTTTCTGGTACAGACGGATGAAGAGGTGTTTGACGAGCTGGTAGAAGCATCTTCCCTGCCGTGTTTTACAACGGATTATGGACAATTGAAGATGACCGGACATCCATATCGGATCAATATACCACTTACTGATCCGGAGGCGGATGTGACATTTTATCTTATGAAACGAAAAACAATTTAAATCTGCATCCGGATGACAAGCCGCCCCGCTTCATAAGCCGCATTCATCTGCCCGTGCATCTGCTCCACCAGCGTCCGCGCAATGGAAAGGCCAAGCCCGGTCGCATTTTTGGCATTTTCCACGGTATAGAATCGGTCAAAAAGCCTGCCGACTTCCACTTCACTGAGCGCTGCCGCTGTATTCGAAAAGGTGATGGTGCCGTCTTCGGAAAGCGTGATGGAAAGATCCCCGTCGCTGTATTTTACGGCATTGTTTAACAGGTTGGAAAAGACGCGCGATAAGGCGGATGGATCAAGCGTGCGCAGCACGGTATGGTCGGTCATGGTAATGTCCGGCGTGATCCGGTGTCTTTTAAGCACCGCATACATTGCGGCAATGCTTCCCTCTAAAATGCGGTTTACTGACACTTCCTGCAGGGGCTGTGCCAAAGGCACAGACAGGACAACCGAATACCGGAACAGTTCTTCCGTCAGTTGTGTCATTACCTCCGCGCGCTCCCGGATGATGGCAAGATACTGGCGGGAGTCAGCAGATAACGGTTCTTTTTCCAAAAGTTCCAGGTAGCCGCAGATGGCAGTCAGCGGCGTGCGCAGATCATGGGAAATGCTGGTGATGGAAGTCTGCAACTGGGCATTTCCCTGTTCAAAACAATGCTGCATGGTGCGGAGTTGTTCAAGGGACTGGTTGAGCGTATCCGCCAGAAGACACAAATCTTTATCTCGGCAGGAAAGCATAATCGGCGAGTTGGTGTCGGTATTTAATTTCTCCGGAAGGGCGGCATGGATTTCCCGTGCCGCCTTCTTTACCAGATGTAATTTGATGCATAATAAAAGGACAAGAATCGCCAGTATCGCGATACAACTTTCCAGCCACAATTTCATAAAATTCTCCTATTTTAAATCTTTTTTCCCGAAAATAAGGATGCCGGCCCCAGTGCTCAGTAACAGCAGCAGTCCGTCATATGCAATGAGTATATCACAGTGTTCAATCGGCGTATCGGATACCTGAATAATCTGATACAACTGGCAGGTCGGAAGAAAATCATACAAAAAGGTATAGATTTTGCGTTTGGTGCCGGTCAGATATTCGTCATTTCGTTCACCACCTACCGTAACGAGTTGCCCCGTGGCTTCATCGGTATAAGAGTAGGTATCAAGAAATTCGGGTGCAGACAGCCGTAAGGAGATTGACATCGTAGAAAATACCAGAATAATGGTCAGTAAAAGACCAATCACTGCACTGGTGGCTTTGTTTGGAATGCACATGGAAAGACACACAAGTAGAGCGGAAAAGGCAAGTGTAACACAAACTCCCCAAAGCGTGTATTTCAGTAAAATGCCAGGACCATAGGAGACTCCATGAATGAGCAGCATGCCAAGCAGAAGCGCAGTGATGATATAAAGCAGATGAAACAGCATATTTGCAGCCGCACAGACGACAAGTTTTGAGAGATAGATTTTCAGGCGCGAATGTCCGACAATCAGTTTATTGCGCATGGTCCCATCGCTGTATTCGGTTCCCACAAAAAGGCTGACAAATATAGCAAAAGTAAATACCAGATAGAATCCGCCAGCAAAAATTAATCCATCCGCGTTGTTGTATGAGGCTGAAAGCTGTGCGTATTCGGAAGGATGTCTTACCACATCCATGTAGCGCATGAAAATGACAAACGCGGCGAGCCCAAACGAAAACAAAGCTCCCAACCGGAAAATAAAACTTTTAAAAAGCCGTGAAAACTCTGCACATATTAGATTATTCATGATGGTCACCTCCTACCAGATTGACATAATAACTTTCAAGACTCTCATCGTGCTCATGTACGGAAATCAGCTCACAGTGCTCCCGGTCCAGGGCGAGTGCCAGCCGTGAAATATGCACCTCGGCATAAATATCGGCGGTGGTATCGGAAAGAATTTTGTATTCTACGCCCATTTCCGTCAGTACACGGGAAAGCGCTTTCGTATCTGTGACCGTGACGGTTACACATTTCCGGCAGACGGCATTTAGTTCGTCAGCCGTCAGTTCCTTTAGCATATGTCCATGGTCGATAAAACCGTAATGGGTGGCAAGTTTCGACAGTTCATCTAAGATATGGCTTGAGATTAAAAAGGTGATCTGCCGCTCGCTGTTTAGTTTTAAGATCAGTTCCCGAATTTCAATAATGCCCTGCGGATCAAGCCCGTTGACCGGTTCATCTAAAATGAGAAAATCCGGGTTTCCGCACAGTGCAATGGCAATGCCGAGGCGCTGTCGCATACCGAGGGAAAAATGTTTTGCCTTCTTTTTTCCGGTATCCTGCAGTCCGACAAGCTGAAGCAGATTGGGAATTTCCCGGTAAGAGGGCAGTCCGAGAATCTGAAACTGCTGGCGGAGATTTTCTTCGGCAGTCATGTCCAGATAGATGGAAGGGGTTTCCACCACAGCACCGATGCGTTTCCGCGCGTTTTGGATTTGTGGCTGTGAATGTAATGTTCCGTAGAGGGAAAGTTCCCCGGATGTGGGCTGCTGCAATCCGCACAGCAGCCGGATAAGCGTGGTTTTTCCGGCTCCGTTTTTTCCAATAAATCCATAGATGGCACCTTTGGGAATGTGCATGGTAAGGTTGTCGAGTGCAGTAAATTTCTGGTATTTTTTGCACAGGACATTGGTTTGTAAAACATATTCCATTGTTGTAATCCTCCTTTGCTGATACCGGTAGTTTCGCACAGAAAAGTAAAGAATCTGGTAAAGAAAAGCGTAAAGATATCGTAAAGATCAGGAAGTTTTTAAGGTAAAGCCAATTCCCCATACGGATTCGATGTAATCCCTGCCGCCTGCGGTGCGCAGTTTTTTGCGCAGATTGCTGATGTGCATTTTGAGGGAATTTTCCGTTCCGTCGGGTGTCTGTTCGGACAGACGGTCGAGCAGTATGGATTTCGTGATAACCTGTGTTGGATTTTCCATGAGTGTTTTTAAGATGGCATATTCGGTAGGTGTGAGCCGAACTTCTGTATCTGTGGCTGTGACACACCGGGTATTGGTGTCCAGCGTTAAATCCTCAAAGATCAGCTGGGGTGTTTCGGAAATGGAAGTCGTACGCAGATGTACCTGAATTCGCGCCAGCAGTTCCTGTATGTGAAAAGGCTTGGTTACATAATCGACGGCACCGTCCAAAAGAAGGGAAACCTTGTCCTGTACTTCGGCTTTGGCGCTTACGACAATGACTGGAATTCCTGAGGTGTGTGCGAGCACATCTTCTCCGGAAAGACCCGGAAGCATCAAATCCAGCAGAATCAGATCCGGACGGTTCTGGGATAAAAAGAGAACGGCTTCGGTGCCGGAGTAGGCACGGGACACGCCGTAACCTTCTTTGGTCAGCACTTCCTGTAACATATTTCCAATATGAATATCATCATCTACTATAAAGATTTGCTTCATGTATTACTCCCTGTGTCATTGATTACCCAGCAGGCGCGACCGCGTTCTTTTGCTTGGTAAAGCATTTTATCTGCATTAGCGTAGATCGTCTGGAAATCCTGAGGCGTGTTGAAATAATAGGCTCCAATGCTACAGCTTACTTTGAGAGAACCTGTAAGCAAGCTGGAAATTTCTGTTTCAAATGCATCAAATTTCTGAATCAGCTCCTGTTTTTCTATAGGGTGATTGAGCATAATGGAAAATTCATCACCACCCAGACGACCGATTTTTCCATATTCTTTAAACTCCTGCAGTAATTTCTGGGCGATATTTGTCAAAACAGCATCCCCGGCTGCATGTCCGAAAGTATCATTGATTTGCTTGAAATAGTCTACATCAATAAAGATAAAGCAACACTGTGTAGGAGTTGTTTGAGTTGTAATTGTTTCACAAATATCGAAAAATACTTTTCGTCCCATGACACCTGTCAATCCATCCATTTCACTTAAATATTCTTTATAAGAAAGATATTTGTAAATAATCATAAGTGAGATTGCCATAATAAAATTCAGGGAAAATACAGCAATCATAAACTGATATTGCAGATGAAGCAAGTCATGGTTGATATGGGAAGTCAGCGTGACACCATGGGCGGTCAGCATGTAGGACATACGATTGGAAAAATAGTAAGAGGAGGCAATCGCAGCGCTGAGTGTAAACAAAATAAAAATACCCCATGCAATGTACAATGGATTTTTTCCACGCAAATTTTCTGTCGGATGATTAACATAGGAACAGAAGTTGCGAACCATCGGTAGTTTATAAAGACTCCATAAAAATTGTAAGAGTAAAAAACATAACAGGGTTGCAATCACATTACTCAGATCCAGTATGAAAGTTGGGATGTTTCCTGAACTCTGTTGTGAAAAAAATAATCCCATAACTGCATAGACCATGGCAGCATGTACCGTGGGGGACAGTATAGAAACGATTGCGATTCCCAGACGTTTGTTGGAGAACAATCGTTTGACAAGTAAAAATGCCAATCCTACTAAAAGTCCGAAAATCGTTCGTGTTCCAACGCTTAAAAGCAGACTTGCTGCAGGAACTGGACTCATGAATGGAGAAAATATCTGATCAGATGCCATTACATAGTAGGCAGTAGCTTTGTACATGCTCGCCACACCAAATAAAAAACCAAGAAATGTGGATTGACCGACGCCGAGAAAATATCCTGCGATTAAAATCGGAATATAGGCAATGGTGATGGAAATTGGCGGAATATGTATGTAGCCAAGAAATGTAAATGACATTAAAAATTCGATGGCTATTAATAAAATGAATGCGTAGTTTTTGACATGAGAGTGTCGCTTCAAAAACTTCTTCATAGTGGAAATGCTCCTTTGTTACTTGCTATTGTTAGAAGTATTATGTCATGCTAAAATGAAATCGTCAAGGGAGACAGAAAGGAATTGGGATGCGAAACAGTATAGAAAATAGTATAGATTATGATGCCGTCGTATTTGATATGGACGGTGTGATTTTTGATTCTGAGCGGGCAGTCATGCAGTGCTGGAAAGAGCTTGCAAAAAAATATAATATTCCGGATATCGAACAGGCGGTGCTTTCCTGTACGGGGACGACGATGAAACGGACACGGGAGATTATGTTGGAAACCTACGGAGCCGAGTTCCCTTATGATATTTATGCAAAAGAGTCTTCTGCCATCTACCACAGCAGATATGATGGTGGCAGACTTCCAATGAAACCGGGCGTTGTGGAGCTGCTTACCTTTTTAAAAGAAGAAGGGAAAAAAATTGCACTGGCCTCTTCTACACGGAGACAGACGGTGACAAACCAGCTTAAGGATGCCGGAATTTTGGATTTTTTTGATCAGGTGATCTGCGGAGATATGGTGGAGCGCAGCAAACCGGCACCGGATATTTTCTTAAAAGCCTGCGAAGAACTCGGGGTGAAGCCGGAGCGTGCGTATGCCATCGAGGACTCCTACAACGGAATCCGCGCGGCTCATGCGGGAAAACTGCACCCAATCATGGTGCCGGATCTGTTGCCGGAAACGGCGGAGATGCAGGAGAAAGCGGAAGTGGTGTTATCAAGTCTTTTAGAAGTGATTTCATATTTAAAAGGAGACCGCCATGGAATATGAACACATTGTCCATTCGTTTGAACCGGTGTACGACAAAGATTCCGAAATCCTTATATTAGGGACTCTGCCGTCCGTCAAATCAAGAGAAAACAATTTTTATTACGGGCACAAACAGAACCGTTTCTGGAAAGTGCTTGCAACACTTTTAAAGGAGCCGGTCCCGGAGACAATTGAGGAGAAAAAAGCCATGCTGCTTGCCCACCGGATTGCCCTGTGGGATGTGATCCAAAGCTGTGACATCAAAGGCTCGAGCGACAGCAGTATTAAAAATGTACAGCCAACGGACATTGGCATGATTCTGGAAAAAACGAACGTGACACAGATTTATGCAAACGGAAACAAGGCAGGGCAGCTTTATAAAAGGTACCAGTTTTCGGTCACAGGAATTGAAGCGACAGTGCTTCCGTCCACAAGTCCCGCCAATGCCGCATGGTCGTTTGATCGGTTGTGTGAGGCGTGGCGTGTGATTTTGGAGTGATAATGGGTTGACAAAGCGGATGTCGTTTACATGGGACGTGCACTGCTTGCCGATCCGTATCTGCCACACATGCAGGATTGGACGCATAAAAGGTTTGATTTTAAGAAGTCATTTTCGTAAAAGAAGGTGGCTTCTTTTTTCGTGCAAACAAATGGCAGAATGACGGAGATATAAAGGAAAAAATTATAAAAAATGAACAAATGACGAAAAAATAATAAAATTTTTAATGTGAATCAAAAAATATTCTATAGTTTATAAGATAAAAATCCCGTATACTAGCATTACAAACAAAACAAGAAGGGGGAAATTCTTATGAAAAAGAAAATTGTTGCAATTATGATGATGGCGGTACTTGCACTTTCAACCGCAGCATGCGGAGCCGATGGGGGAAACAACGGCGGTGGCACACAGGCAGGCAATACAGGGGGAGGCACTTCTACCTCAACTGTCGCAAACAAGGATAAACCTTTGGTATGGTTTAACCGTCAGCCGTCAAACAGTTCTACAGGAGAACTCGATATGACAGCACTCAATTTTAACAAAGATACATATTATGTAGGGTTTGATGCAAATCAGGGTGCAGAACTTCAGGGTACCATGGTAAAAGATTACATCGAGAAAAATATTGACAAGATTGACCGTAACGGAGATGGCGTGATCGGCTATGTTTTAGCAATCGGTGATATCGGTCACAATGATTCCATTGCCCGTACAAGAGGTGTCAGAAAAGCACTTGGAACAGCAGTGGATAAAAACGGCGAGGCAGACAGTGCACCGGCAGGAACCAATACCGATGGAAAAGCATCACAGGTTCAGGACGGAAGCATTGAAGTAGGTGGAAAAACCTATGTGATCCGTGAACTTGCTTCCCAGGAAATGAAAAACTCAGCAGGTGCTACATGGGATGCAGCAACAGCCGGCAATGCGATTGGTACATGGTCATCTTCTTTCGGGGATTCCATTGATGTCGTTGTATCCAACAATGATGGAATGGGAATGTCAATGTTTAATGCATGGTCAAAGGATAACGGTGTACCGACATTCGGATATGATGCAAACAGCGATGCAGTTGCAGCAATTGCAGAAGGCTACGGTGGAACGATCAGCCAGCATGCAGACGTACAGGCATACCTGACACTGCGTGTTCTTAGAAATGCACTGGATGGTGTAGATGTTGACACGGGTATCGGAACTGCAGACGATGCAGGAAATGTATTAAGCAGTGACGTTTATGTATACAAAGAAGACGAGAGATCTTACTATTCCCTGAACGTGGCAGTAACCTCTGATAACTACAAAGATTTTACAGATTCTACCGTTGTATGGGAACCGGTATCCAAGCAGTTAGATGCATCTGCCCATCCGACAAAGAAGGTATGGCTGAATATTTACAATGCTTCTGATAACTTCTTAAGTTCTACCTATCAGCCGCTGTTACAGAAGTATGATGACCTTTTAAATCTGGATGTTGAGTATATTGGCGGTGATGGACAGACAGAGTCTAATATCACAAACCGTCTGGGCAATCCGGGACAGTACGATGCTTTTGCCGTCAACATGGTGAAAACAGATAATGCAGCTTCTTACACAGCTCTTTTAAATCAGTAAAACAACTTAACTTCGGGGGGAGAAATGAGGTTCTCTCCCCGAAAACAAAAGGATAGGAGCGGATAGTATGGGGGATCAGAGCAAAGATATTATCTTATCGATACGTGGCATGAGTAAATCATTTGGCCGCAACAGAGTACTTGATCATATCAACCTTGATGTGAGAAAAGGAACAGTTATGGGACTTATGGGAGAAAATGGTGCCGGTAAGTCAACAATGATGAAATGTCTTTTTGGAACTTATCAGAAAGACGAAGGAACTATATACCTTGACGGAAAAGAAGTGAATTTTTCCGGCCCGAAGGATGCACTCGAAAATGGGATTGCAATGGTGCATCAGGAGTTAAACCAGTGCCTGGAGAGAAATGTTGTGGATAATCTCTTTCTTGGCAGATACCCGGTAAATGCCCTTGGGATGATCGATGAGGGAAGAATGAAAAATGAAGCCTCGGAATTATTCCGGAAACTGGGAATGACGGTGAATCTGGATCAGCCGATGAGAAATATGTCCGTTTCCCAGCGGCAGATGTGTGAAATTGCAAAGGCAATCTCATATAATTCGAAAGTAATCGTATTGGATGAGCCAACATCATCACTTACCGTACAGGAAGTTGATAAACTTTTTGATATGATGCGGATGCTTCGTGACCAGGGCATCTCTCTTATTTATATTTCCCATAAAATGGATGAAATATTTGAGATCTGTGATGATATTTCCGTACTCAGGGATGGAAATCTGGTCATGACAAAAAGTGCAAAAGAAACAAATATGAATGAACTGATTACCGCAATGGTAGGTCGTGTGCTGGAAAACCGTTTTCCACCGGTGGATAATCAGCCGAAAGATGTTATTTTATCGATCCAGCATTTGTCCACAAAATATGAGCCGCATTTACAGGATGTTACATTTGATGTCCGTGAGGGGGAGATTTTTGGCTTATATGGTCTTGTGGGAGCCGGACGGACAGAATTGCTGGAAACCATATTCGGTATCCGCACAAGAGCCGCAGGGCGTGTTTATCTGAACCATAAGCTTATGAATTTCAGTTGTGCAAAAGAGGCAATGGATTATGGATTCGCGCTTATTACAGAGGAACGAAAGGCAAATGGATTATTCCTGAAAGGAAATCTGACGTTTAACACAACCATTGCAAATCTTAATGCATATAAAAAAGGCGCGGCACTTTCAGAACCGAAAATGACAAAGGCTACCGCAAATGAAATTAAAGTCATGCATACCAAATGTCTGGGACCAAACGATATGATTTCAAGTCTTTCCGGAGGAAACCAGCAGAAGGTTATTTTTGGAAAGTGGCTCGAGCGTGGACCGAAGGTGTTTATGATGGATGAACCGACAAGAGGAATTGATGTCGGCGCAAAATATGAAATTTATGACCTGATCATACAGATGGCAAAACAGGGAAAGACCATTATCGTGGTTTCTTCTGAAATGCCGGAAATCCTTGGTATTACAAACCGGATCGGTGTCATGTCGAACGGACGGCTTGCGGGCATTGTCAATACAAAGGAAACGAATCAGGAAGAATTACTTCGCCTCAGCGCGAAATATTTATAGGCAGGGGGGACAGATATGGCAAATAGCAAGATTCTTACAGCGGAGCAGGAAAAAACACTGCGTCAGCCGATTGAGGAATATGTCGGAAAAATACAAAAAGAGATAGATGAACTCAGAAAAGATGGTACGGCAAAAGTCATTATGTACCAGAGCATGATCGAAAACGTAAAAAGAGATAAAACACTTTCCAAAGGGGAAAAAAATTCTGAGATTGCATCCTGCCAGAAGGAGCTTGAACAGGCAAAAGCGGTAGAGGCACAGAACAAAGACCAGATCGCAAAACTGATCGGGAAAGCAGAAAATTATCTCAAAAATAATTTTGACAAATATTATAATGCGGTTAAGGCAAGCTGTATAGCGGAAAAGGAACAGGCACTGCAGGAGCATCAGAAGAGACTTGAAAAGATTGAAAAGGAACACAAAGAAACTCTGGCAAAGACTTCCGCCCAGGCAGAGGTCAAAGAAGAAAATTATGTATATAAGAACCGTGTTTCCAATGAAAAGATCGAACTGGAAAAAGAGTATCAGAGGATCAAAGACCGGAAGCATGATGCGTACAGTTACAAGTATCATCTGATTGATCTGCTCCGGTTGTCCAAATTTACATTTGCAGAAAACCAGGCACAGAAATGGGAAAATTATAAGTATACATTTAACCGGAGAACATTCCTTTTACAGAATGGACTCTACATCGCGATCATTCTTATTTTTGTTGCGTTATGTATCATAGCTCAAGTAAAAAAAGGAACACCGCTTCTTACGTATAATAATATTTTAAATATTCTCCAGCAGGCATCGCCAAGAATGTTCTTGGCACTTGGAGTTGCAGGACTCATCCTTCTTACCGGAACGGATCTTTCCGTTGGACGAATGGTTGGTATGGGAATGACAACCGCAACCATTATCATGCATCAGGGTGTAAATACAGGTGGTGTGTTCGGACACATCTTTGATTTTACGAAAGTACCGACACCGGCAAGAGTCGTTCTTGCACTGGTAGCATGTATTGTATTATGTACGTTCTTTACAAGTATAGCCGGATTTTTTACAGCGAAATTCAAGATGCATCCGTTTATATCGACCATGGCAAACATGCTTGTCATTTTTGGACTGGTAACCTATGCGACAAAAGGTGTTTCCTTCGGAGCGATCGAGCCGACCATTCCGAATATGGTAATTCCAAAAGTCAATGGATTCCCGACCATCATTCTCTGGGCAGTTGCAGCAATTGTCATTGTATGGTTTATCTGGAACAAAACAACCTTTGGTAAAAATCTTTATGCAGTCGGAGGAAATCCGGAGGCAGCAGCTGTTTCAGGAATTTCTGTCTTTGCAGTAACACTTAGTGCATTTATTATGGCAGGTATCCTTTACGGATTTGGTTCCTGGCTTGAATGTACCCGAATGGTTGGATCCGGTTCCGCCGCTTATGGACAGGGCTGGGATATGGATGCCATTGCAGCCTGCGTTGTCGGTGGTGTATCATTTACCGGTGGTATTGGTAAGATTTCCGGTGTTGTTACCGGTGTATGTATCTTTACCGCATTAACTTACTCCCTTACAATACTGGGTATTGATACAAACCTCCAGTTCGTATTCTCAGGTATTATCATCCTTGTTGCAGTAACACTAGATTGTCTGAAATACGTTCAGAAAAAATAAAACATATACTCTCCTCTACAATGAAAAAGCAGGGATGCCGGTGATGCATGAAACATGCAGGGCATCTCTGTTTTATGTTGGAAAGGTTTTACTTTATCTGGATAAATTGCTATAATAAATAAAATGATATGAGGGTCAAAAGGTATTTTGCCCCTCATTTATGATTAATCAGATTACTACATGCTACGCATTCCCGTAATCTGACTCCACCTCGAAATCCGCTAATTTTCTGCGTTTCAGCAGTAAATTGCTACTTTCTCGGTGTAGTGCGGGTCACTAAGGTATACATCGAATTGCATGCAAGCATGCATCGATGATACCTTTTGACCCTTTAATCATAAAATAACATGGGGGAAGAGGTATGTATACATTATTGCTGGTGGATGATGAAGAAGAAGTCATTGAAGCCATCGTTAAAAAAGTTAAATGGGAGGAACTCGGCTTTCAGGTTGCCGGGCATGCAAACAACGGATTTAAAGCAATGGACATGCTTGAAGAAATGCAGCCGGATGTTGTTATGACGGACATCCGGATGCCGTATATGGACGGACTGGAATTGTGTGCGCATATAAAAGCAAAGTATCCGGCAACAAAAATTCTGCTTTTTACCGGGTTTGATGATTTTGAATATGCAAAAGAAGCCGTGCATCTTGAAATCGAGGAATATATTTTAAAGCCGCTCAATGCTGTGGAAATAACAGAAGTGTTTAAGCGTCTGAAAGAGAAACTGGACTATGAGATCAGTGAAAAAAGAAATACGGATCTTTTGAAAAAATATTATGCGGATTCCCTTCCGATGCTGCAGGCGAATTTGTATACAACGCTTATTGAAGGACGTATTCCGGAAGAGGAGATGCCGCATTATTTTAAGGATTACCAGATTGCTTTTACAGGCCCGTGGTATTGCTGCCTGATCATACACACATCGGCAAGTCAGGTTCCGGAGGGCATGGATATACGGCTGCTTTCGGTATCGGTAGACCGGCAGGCAGGGGAGAACCTCGGGGAAAAATGGAACGCGAAGCGTTTTCGCTATCTTGGGGATACCATTATGATTATGCAGTTAAAAAGTGAGGAAGAAATTTCAGAACTGACGGATGCCTGTGACCGTTTCTGTAAATATATCCATCATATTATGGGGGCAAAAGTAACCATAGGGATCGGTCAGGTATGTGGGCACATTGCAAAGATTGCAGTATCGTATCAAAGCGCCAGGGAAGCGGTTTCCTATCGTGTTTTATATGGAAGCAACCGGGCGATAAATTTAAAAGAGATTGTTCCACAGAGAAAAATCCAAAGGGATGCCGGAGAGAAAACAGAACTGTCCAATGTGTTCAAAAAGATCTGCCTTGGAGAAAATGAAGATATTGCAAATGCCATAGAAGTTTACATGCAGCATAATTTCCTTGACCTGAAATCATTGGAAAAATATCATGTGGCAGTTATGGAACTCATTGGCGAACTGTATCATTTTATGGTCAACAATGAAATGGATACCACAAAAATACCGGGAGGTATCAGTTCTTTGTATAATGAACTGTGTAATTTAGAACCGCAGGTTTTACAGAAGTGGCTATTAAAATTCTGCTGCATGCTGCATGATGACATGGCAGATGCCCGGTATCATTCCAAGAAATCCCTGATCGGGAGGGCAAAAGAATATGTGCACGACAATTATCAGCAGGAAGATTTAGGTCTTGACGATATCTGTAAAGAACTGGGCGTGTCAAATTCTTATTTTTCAAGCATGTTCAAAAAAGAAACAGGGAATTCTTTTGTCGGATACCTGACGGAATACCGTATGGATAAGGCGGCACGCATGCTTGTGGAAACCGCGGAAAAAAGTTATATGATTGCAAAGAGTGTGGGATATTCCGATCCAAATTACTTCAGTTATGTGTTTAAAAGACAGTTTGGGGTATCCCCTTCAAAATACAGGACAACATATGAAAAAAATGAAAAATAAACCGGGAGATATCCAGTCAACCATCATGGTTGCATTTTCCGTAATATCAACCTTAATTATGGTCTGTATGGGCATGATGGTATATTGGAGATTTTCGGGGATCACACAGCAGAATATTGTGGATAATAACCGAAAGATTATGGATCAGACGGTGGATTCCATAGAAAATTATCTTGTGAATATGAGGCAGGTATCGGATGCCGCATATTATGATGTTATAAAGGAAAACGATATCCGGGAACAGAACGAATCCATCCACAAAGGGTTAAATCTTTTATATGAGGCAAATAAAGAGAACTTAAGGAGCATTGCTATATATAATGGATACGGAAGCCTTATGGCAGCAGAGCCGGTTGTTGCCCAGAAAGAAGAACCGGATGTGACCAGACAGGGATGGTTTATGCAGGCAAAAACCCGTATGGAGAATATCCATTTTTCCACACCCCATGTCCAGAATTTATTTGATGACGGTACCTGTCGGTATTACTGGGTGATTTCTTCCAGCCGTGTCGTGGAACTTACGAATGGGACAGATACACAGTTGGGAGTGCTGCTTGTGGATATGGACTATTCCGGGATTTCACGTATGATGGAACGGATCAATACGTCAGGAAAAGGACAGTATTTTTATCTGTGTGATGGTGAGGGAAATATGATTTATCATCCGCATCAGGCAAGAATTGACAATGGCATGGATACAGAAAGCAGCGTAAAGGCAGCTTCGTCCAAAGAAAAAATTTACGATGAATATTTGGGGAAAAACCACAGAAAAGTTATGGTGGGTGCAATCAGTTATACAGGATGGCGCCTGGTCTGTGTTATGCCGTATGAAATATTCACAAATAAGATGGCCGATGTAAAGCAGTTTGTCCTGCTTATTTTACTGCTTATGGCAATGATGCTTGTATTTGTAAACCGCATCATTTCCGTGCGGATATCGCGGCCGATTATGAAACTGGATCACTCGGTGCGTGAATATCAGGAAGGAAAAGAAGAAAAGATTGCAATCGGAGGCTCAACAGAGATCCGGCATCTGGGACAATCCATTCAGGAATCCTACCGGCAGAATTCCGAACTGATGAAAAAAGTCATATGGGAACAGAACGAAAGAAGAAAAAGCGAATTTGATGTGCTGCAAAGCCAGATCAACCCGCATTTTTTATACAATACATTAGACTCCATCACCTGGATGATAGAGAGCGGTAAAAATGAGGAAGCTGCCTTTATGATCACGCAGCTGGCAAAGCTTTTCCGGATCAGCCTTTCAAAAGGACATACGGTTATCCGCATAAGGGATGAACTGCAGCACGCGCAAAGTTATGTTAATATACAAAAAGTGCGGTATAAAAACAAGTTTGAAGTTGTATTTGATATCCGTCCGGATATTCTGGATGATTGTATCGTGAAACTTGTGCTGCAGCCGATCCTTGAAAATGCGATCAATTACGGCGTAAGAGAGATGGATGACTGCGGAAAAATCCTCATTCGCGGATGGAAAGAACAAGAAAATATCTTTATGCAGGTATCGGATAACGGAATGGGGATTCCGGAAGAGGAGATTGATCTGTTATTAAAGGATACAAACCGTGTACATAAAAAAGGCTCCGGAGTCGGGCTTGTAAATGTAAATAACCGGCTCCGGTTATTGTTTGGAGAACCATATGGACTTCAGATAGAAAGTGAACTGGATGAGGGAACGACAGTGACAGTTATCATCCCTGAGATTGTTTACAGTGAGGAAAATCGCAGGAAATTTGAGGAACACCATATGCCGGAGGATTCTTAAAATGAAACATGGGAAAAAAACATTTGTGATAATAGAGGCAGTTCTGGGAATTCTCGTGATTCTGGTTCTCGGCTTTATCATCTATAAGCAAAACGGCCATGATCCGGAAACAATTGCGGTGATCATACCGGATGTGGATGAGAGCGAGTGGTCAGCGTTTAAATACGGACTGAAAATGGCAGCACGGGAATATGATGCAGATGTTGTGATCATCAGTAAGGACAATATGGAAACCGTCAATGATGAGATTGAGATTATGAATCAGGAAATTGTAAAAGGAGCAGATGCGGTGATCGTAAAACCGATTGCAAACCAGAATGGGCAGCAAAAGCTAAAACAGCTGGAAAAAAGTGTTCCTATAATGGCCGTGGGAGATACATTTCCCGAAGAACCGTCCGGATTGCATACAATAGAACCGGATCATTACCATATGGGTGCGGATCTTGCCAAAAAGCTTCTGGAAAATTACCGTGGAAATCTGATCGGGAAGAAGATTGGGATCTATTCGCAGCATGCCACTTCAGAAGCAGTGATAAAAAGAAAGAAGGGGATTTGTGATACGTTAAAGGGGAGTGGCGCAGAAATTTTATGGTCTGTATCAAAAGAAAATGATTCGAAAGAGAAAATCAATTTACAGACGCAAAGAAGGGTGGATATCGTGATGGCTTTGGATAATGCAAGCTTTGTGGAAGCCGGGGAGGCGGCAAAGGATAATGACCTGTATGGGGCGGTACTCTATGGAATTGGAAATTCAACGGAGGCAGTTTATTATCTGGATGCAGGATGGGCACAATGTCTGGTTGCTCCGGATGAGTTTGACGCAGGCTATGAAAGTGTTGCAGAACTTATTAAAAAACGACGTAATTTTTTCTATGAAATGAAAGACCGGCAGATTACATATACCGTTCTCACACGGGAGAATCTTTTTTCGGAGGAAAACCGGAATCTGCTGTTTACAATCAGCCGGTAAAATTAGGGGTTATCATGAATAAAAGAAAAATAAAAAACGCTATGGCATTAATTGGTCTGATGGGAATTCTTTTGTATGGCGCATGTGGAAACGAAAAAAGGGAAATACCAAAACAGATTTATATTGGCGTCGCATGTTATGACCAGAGAGATACTTTTCTGGGCGAACTTTTGGAAAATTTTAAAAAGGAATGCAGGACACTGGAAAAAAAGGGATATGATATCAGCCTGACCATTATGGATGCTGCAAATTCGCAAAGAACGCAGGACGATCAGGTACAGGAAATGATCGATAATGGCTGTGATATTTTGTGCGTCAATCTGGCAGACCGGACGGACCCGTCGCAGATTATTACAGCTGCACAGGAGCACGATATCCCCATTATATTTTTTAATCGGGAACCTGTGGAAGAAGATCTGATGCAGTGGGATCAGTTATATTATGTCGGAGCAAAAGCAAAACAGTCCGGACAGATGCAGGGACAGCTTACAGCGGATTATATCAAAGAACATCCGGATGTGGACCGTAATCATGATGGTAAGATCCAGTATGTGATTCTTGAGGGAGAAATGGGGCATCAGGATGCCATTATAAGAACCGAAAGTGTTGTGGAGAGTCTGAAAGAACAGGGAATTGAACTGGAAAAGCTGAGCTATCAGATTGCAAACTGGAACCGTGCACAGGCACAGAACCGTATGATGCAGCTGATCGGACAATATAACAACCGGATGGAAGTTGTTCTTGCCAATAATGATGCAATGGCACTCGGTGCTATGGATGCTTATGAAAAGCTCGGGTATACGGAAACAAACCGGCCGGTATTTTTTGGAATAGATGGGACAAAAGAAGGGCTTGAAGCGGTAAAAGAC
Source organism: uncultured Lachnobacterium sp. (assembly GCA_900550545.1). Classification (GTDB taxonomy): domain Bacteria; phylum Bacillota; class Clostridia; order Lachnospirales; family Lachnospiraceae; genus Roseburia. Next base: position 35,083 of record URSS01000009.1, read on the forward strand.
GGAACACTTGCAGCAACCGTATATAATGATAAAGAAGGGCAGGCAGCAGCAATGGCAAATCTTGCATTTTCGATTGCTACAGAGGATGAAAATAATCCAAATCCGTTTAAAAATTATAAATATATATACCGCGCATATCAGAAAGTTACAAAAGAAAATGTGCAGACATTTCTGGAGAAAGAAGAATAAGGTACGCGATCCAAAAAAAGGAGAAACAGACATGAATAACTGGGAAAGAATGAAAGCCGGCAGACTCTACAATGCCGACAGCAAAGATCTGGAAAAATATCATTCGTTTGGGATGGAAACCTGTGATAAATTCAACCGCACACCGCTGTGGATGAAGAAAAGAAAGCAGCGTCTTCTGGAAAAAATGATTCCATCCGCAAAGGATGGCGGGGCAGCGATTTTTGCACCGTTTTACTGTGAATACGGTGTCAATATCCACTTTGGAAAAGGCTGTTTTGTCAATTATAAATGCACGTTTCTGGACTGTGCACCGATTACGCTGGAAGACGGTGTGTGGGTAGGCGCAAATGTGACGATTGCGACACCGTGCCATCCGTTCCTCTCCGATGAGCGTCTGCCGCAGCAGTATCCGGACGGTTTCCATGACCTTGAGTATGCAAAGCCGATCCACATCGGAAGCGGAAGCTGGATCTGTTCGAGCGCGACGATCTGTGGCGGAGTGACCATCGGGAAAAACTGTATCGTTGCGGCTGGAGCGGTCGTAAACCGTGATGTGCCGGATGACTGCATCGTGGCAGGGGTTCCGGCAAAGGTACTGCGGAAACTGGATGAGCAGGACCGGATACATGTGTGGGATACCTATATGAAAAATGAAGTGCCGTTGTCGGAGCGGGAAAGATTGTGTGGTAAGTTTATTTAATGATGTGGGTGGCATCAAGGGAAAATTGATGGATGCGGATGCGCAGTGGGTGAAGATCGAGACACCGAAAAAGGGGACACAGATTATTAACCGGAACATTATCCGCAGTGTTAATTTTGATAATAAGTAGCGTGTATGAAGAAGTGTTACTGTTCACAGGTTACATTTTCGTTTGCGGATGATACGATCAGTGGCATATGGACGGGGGATCAGATGTTCGCGACAGATGGAAATCCTGTGGGCTGGGATGATATGCAGATTTTTGCATCAGATGACAAACGCACGGTCAGTGATGTGGCATACAGCAATGTGCTGGGACGCATTCTTTACGGCAATTTGGAGTCGATTTCGTTTTGGGGATTTACAGTATTGGGAATCCTTATTTACGTACTTGGAATGGTACAGATTTATTGTTCGGATAAAATGTACTTTTTTTGCGCAGGTGGCAGTTTCAGAATCCGGAATTATCGGATACGGGAAGAACTGTGGTTGTGATTGGAGGCGTGATTCTCTGTATGGTTGGAATCGGGGTTATGTCTGGTTTGATTTTTTATTTCTTTAAATGAAAAATGAGGGGGATGAGTAGATGGAAAAACAACCAATACAAAATGAAAGAGAACTGGAATTTGCAGTATTTTGTATTGAAAATGTTGCTGACAGATTAGGAGTGAATCCGGTCAGTATTTATGATGCATTTACGAAAAAAAGTGATATTTTAAACAATTATATTGTTCCGGAATACGAAGTGCTTCATACGCAGGGAAAGAGTTATATCGTAGATGATATTCTTGAGGTGATGAGATGGAAAGGAATTGAGATATGAAAGTATATCATGGATCGTGGGTGGAGGTTTCAAAACCGGATTTGAAACACTCCAGACCAGATGTGGATTTCGGGAGAGGATTCTATACCACATCAATTAAAAATCAGGCTGTTAAATGGTGTGGACGATTTAAGAGACGGGGAAAATCAGGGATTATATCCTGTTATGAGTTTGACGAAGCTGCAAGTTATAAATTAAATATCAGAAATTTTGAGACATATTCGGAGGATTGGTTAGACTTTATTTTAGCATGCAGAAGAGAAATGGATACTTCGGACTATGATATCGTTATGGGAGGAGTGGCAAATGATAAGGTATTCAATACTGTGGAGTTGTACTTTGAGCATTTGATCGACAAAAAGGAAGCGATTAATCGTCTGAGATATGAAAAACCCAATATACAGATTTGCTTTCGAACGGAAGAGGCTTTAAGATTACTGCACTACGAAGGGAGCGTCAAAGTATGAATGCAAGTCCGATTTTACTTCAGAAAAAATATGTGCGTATTATAGAACTTTTTGCAAATAGAAAAGGAATCTCTCTGGATAAGTCATTAGATTTTTTTTATCATTCACAGGTATATCAGTTGATGAGAGAAGGTGTTTCCGATATGCACTGTATGAGTGATGGTTATCTGGCAGATGAACTGGAAATGGAATACGGGGAAGAAAATCATAATGTCTAAAGCATACTATCACCTTCCGGGCTTGTTTGAATTTTATGAACTGTATCGCGAATTTCTTCCAATCTTCAGGGAGCACCGTGAATACTTTTATGACTGGTGTGAAATTGGTTCCATTTACGGAGCACCGGCAGATTGTATCTGGGGCGGAGGCCGTGCCGGATTCGGGGAGGATGATCCAGAGGAAGTTCTGGCGCTGATGCAGGAATATGGAATATCCGCGCGTCTGACATTCAGTAACTCTCTTTTAAAAGAGGAGCATCTTTCTGACCGGAAATGCAATGCGCTCTGCGCGTTATTTGAAGAAAGTAAAGGAACGCAAAACGGCGTCATTGTCCATTCGGACCTGCTGCTGGAATATTTGAAAAAGACCTGTCCACATCTTTATTTTATCTCTTCCACCACAAAAGTTCTGACAGATTTTGAACAATTAATGCACGAAATCCGGCGGGAGGATTTTCGTTATGTCGTGCCGGATTTCCGGTTGAACAAAGTCTTTGATCGATGGAAGACACTGTCTCAGACAGAGAAAGACAAGGTGGAGTTTTTGTGCAACGAATGCTGCTGGTTTGGATGCAAAGACCGGAAAGCCTGTTATGAAGCCGTAAGCCGCAAAAATCTTGGAGAAAATGGTGAGGAACATCACTGTGCTGCGCCGGATTCTGAGCAGGGCTACCGCTTTTCCAAAGCAATGCAAAATCCGGGATTTATCGGTATTGATGCAATACAAAATGTATATCTGTCAATGGGTTTTTCAAATTTTAAGATTGAAGGGCGTGGGCTTGGCAGTGCGCTGATTCTGGAATTTTTGCTTTATTACATGACAAAACCACAGTACCAGCTGCATGTCCGGGAAGAAATTTATCTGGATAATATGCTGGATCTGTTTTAAGGAACCGTTAAGGTTTTTTAAGAAAAGAAAAATTTTTTTCGTGTGCAGAGTGTGATATTGTGAAAACAGTAAAGAACATAGAAAGGGAAAAACAATGTTAGAAGTATCACACGTAACAAAACGTTACCGTAAAGTCTGTGCAAATGATGACATCAATCTGACCATTCCGGATGGGGAGATTGGTGTACTGCTTGGACCAAACGGAGCGGGAAAAAGCACAATTATCAAATGTATCATGGGATTTCTCAAATATGAGGGACAGATTCGTGTAAACGGTTTGAACAATAAATCCGTTGAGGCAAAGAAAATTATGGGATATGTACCGGAAATCCCGTCTCTTTATCCGAATCTGACCGTGGATGAGCACCTCGAATTTATTGCGCGTGCCTATAAATTAAAGGATTATAAGGAAGAGAAAGAAGCGTTGCTGCAGCGGTTTGATCTGGCAGATAAAAAGAAAAAGTTTGGTGATGAACTTTCCAAAGGAATGCAGCAGAAGCTTTCAATCTGTTGTGGACTGCTACCGCGTCCGAAGTTGATCTTGTTTGACGAACCGATGATTGGTCTTGATCCGCATGCAATCAAAGAATTAAAGCTGTTGTTTCAGGAACTGCGTGCGCGTGGCTGCATGGTACTGGTCAGCACGCATATGATCGACAGTATCGAAGAGCTCTGGGATACCACTTATATTATGAAGCAGGGAAAGATTGCCGCAGTTGTCGAGCGTCAGAATTTACAGGGCGGCGATAAGAGTCTGGAAGATATTTTCTTTGAGATCACAGAAGGTGCGGATGTGGAGAGAGAGGTGTAAGGTATGAAATTATGGGGCTATTATGCATTGCATACCTTTGTAAACACCATAAAAAAGATGTTTCGCAGTACCTTTTTGGTGATCTTTCTGGCAATTATCGGATTTGGTGTGATCTTTGGTCTGGTCGGTGGAATCGCAGGTTCCGTGATGGATCATCAGCAGGCGGCAGAACAAGCCTCGGAGATGCAGGAATCGGAAGATGTGGAGGAAGAAGATACGGAAGAGACCGATCAACCGATGAGCCCGCAGGATATTGCCCTTGTAAAGACACATGTTGAAAGTGTAGTGATATTGCTGTTTCTTGTTATCCTGTTGTGGGGAATGTACACAGGATCCAAAAACGGAACCGAAATTTTTCAGATGGCAGATGTGAACCTTTTGTTTACTGCGCCACTCAAACCGCAGTCGGTGCTCATGCTTCGTTTGAGCTTTCAGATGATTGCGACGGTATTTGCTTCTGTGTATCTGGTTTTCCAAATACCGAATCTAGTGCTTAATATGGGACTTAGTGTTTCTGCAATTGTTGCAATCTTTGTGGGATGGATCCTGCTTCTTGTGTTCCAGAGACTGATGGTCGTGCTTACTTACACGGTCTGCTCCACGCATGAGAAACTGAAAAAGTATGTGATTCCATTTATTTTGGTGGTTGTTCTTGCGGTAGCTGGTGTGCTTGCAGCAGTATATTTTTCAACGGGAGATATTCTTAAGACGGAAAATATGACGTTATCTGCGCACTGGAGCCGTATGATTCCGGTGCTGGGCTGGTACAAAGGCATGATTATGTGTGCGGTCAACGGAGAAGTGGTGCCGTTTCTGATCTATCTGGTATTGATGTTGGCGAGCGTGGTTGTATTTATCGTTGCAATCTGGCAGATTCCGGCAGATTTTTATGAGGATGCACTTTCGGAGGCAAGTAAGCGTGCGCAGATGCTGGATGCGGCAAAAGAAGGACGTGTCGTAAATACAAAGAAACGTTCCGGACGTATCCAGAGAGAAGGCGTGTTCGGAGGTTCCGGGGCTTCGGTCTTTTTTACCAAGGAAGTATACAGCAGACGCAGGATGGCGAAATTTGGTCTGGTGACCAATACGATGCTGTTCTATTTTGCAGTTATTGTCTGTGTGGCTGCATTTACGATAAAAGTGGTAGAGAGTCATAGCTTTTTTGCTGTCGGATGTGTATTGCTTCTGGTGATGTTCTTCCGGAATATGGGCAATCCGATCGCACAGGAAACGGCGCGCAACTGGCTGTTTTTAGTGCCGGAGAATCCGTATAAAAAAGTATGGTTCAGCGTTCTTGCCGGAGTATATGGGACGGCTGTCGATCTGATTCCGGGAATGATTGCAGCGACAGTGATTATGGGGGAACAGCCTGGCATCATGATCTTGTGGTATCTGACATTTCTTATTGTAGATTTCCTATATTCACAGGTGGGACTTTTGATGGAAGCACTGATTCCAGTCACTTCGATGGATGTGGTAAAAAGCATGATTCAGATGATCCTGCGGTGTCTGATTCTGGTGGTCCTTTCGGTTCTTGTGATGATTGGTTATTTTGCATGGGGAATTGCAGGCGCTTTGATTTTGACCTGCATTGCATCCGCAGGAATCGGAGGAGCAATCTTCTGGGTTTATCCGTGGATGCTCCACCGTGGAAAATAGGTGCTGAAATGATTACTATTAAAAAATAAAATGATATGAGGGTCAAAAGGTATTTTGCCCCTCATTTATGATTAATCAGATTACTACATGCTACGCATTCCCGTAATCTGACTCCACCTCGAAATCCGCTAATTTTCTGCGTTTCAGCAGTAAATTGCTACTTTCTCGGTGTAGTGCGGGTCACTAAGGTATACATCGAATTGCATGCAAGCATGCATCGATGATACCTTTTGACCTTTTAATCATAAAATGGAGCAATAACATATAGCAGATGGTTCCTCCCGCAATTGAGAGGAGCATCTGCCTTTTCCATATATGGAGAACTCCGGTCACAAGAATGGAGATAAACTCCGGGAGTCCGTGTGTGCCCGACAGGACATGGACATTGCGCAGGCAGTAGACCACCAGCATACCAAAGACAGTGGATGGCAGGAATCTTCCGAGATACTACACAAAGGCAGGCGTTTTTCGTTTTTCATTAAAGATGGCAAACGGCAGGAAACGGGGTGCCTGTTCTTGACTTTTTTATTTTTTTGTATATAATTAGTTCAAAAATGAACAATTCAAAAAAGAAGAATTGCGCAATGCATAAAAGGAGCTGAATCTATGAGGATGGGATTTGAATTTGCCCGGAAAATATCGCTGGCATACAATAAGACATGCAAAGAATTGTGCCATGAATTGAATCTGCCACAGGCCGCGTTGGATATTCTGATGTTTCTGGCGAACAATCCGCAGTACAGGACAGCAAGAGATATTGTTGAAGTGCGGAAAATTAAAGCAAATCTGGTATCGGTGCATGTTGACCGGCTGGTAAAAGAAGGGTATCTGGAGAGAAGGTCAGTAGAAGGTGACCGGAGAAAAACAGAGCTGATTTGTACACAAAAAGCGCAACCGGTTATCGAAAAAGGACAGAAGCTGCAGGCGGATTTTAAGGCACAGATGTTTTTTGGAATGGATGCGGATGTGCAACGGCAGCTGGAAGAAATCACGGAAAAGATCGAACAGAATCTGGATGAAATACTAAAAGAGGAGGCACAGTAAAATGAAACTATTACTTACAATTATTGTAACATTTTTTGCAGGAATGGGAGCCGGACTTGGAACAGGCTTTGCAGGCATGAGTGCAGCGGCCGTGATCAGTCCGATGCTCATTACATTCCTTGGAATGGAGCCATATATGGCGGTTGGAATTGCACTGTCTTCCGATGTGCTTGCCAGTGCTGTGTCCGCATATACCTATGGAAAAAATAAGAATCTGGATGTGAGAAACGGTCTGATCATGATGGTGAGTGTTCTTGTGTTTACTGTAGTCGGAAGCTATGTCTCAAGCCTTGTGCCATCTACCACGATGGGAAACTTTTCCGTCTTTATGACATTCCTGCTCGGTATTAAATTTATTGTCCGTCCGGTCATGACCACGAAGGAAGCCATGCAGGGAGTATCTGCAAAAAAGCGTGCTATACAGTCGGTGGTAAGTGGTGTCTGTATTGGATTTATCTGCGGATTTGTCGGCGCAGGTGGTGGTATGATGATGCTTCTTATCTTGACATCGGTACTTGGTTATGAGTTGAAGACAGCAGTCGGAACAAGCGTCTTTATTATGGCGTTTACAGCATTTACCGGTGCTGCATCACATTTTGCAATTGGCGGAAAACCGGATTGGCTGGTATTAGGTCTGTGTGTGATTTTTACACTTCTCTGGGCGCGGATTGCGGCAGTATTTGCAAATAAGGCAACACCGAAGACACTGAACCGTGCAACGGGTGTAATCCTTGTTATTCTTGGCATTGTTGTGTTTTTATTTTCACTTTTGAAATAGAAATTGTGGGGAAAGATAAAAGAAAACGATAGCATAAAGAAGGCTTCGAAATCAAAGAATGCCTGATTATCCCATCCACTTCCATATTTTTCCCATATAGCAGAATTGTCATCGGTTGCAGAGATCGCAGAACTGTGCGGCTATCATAATACGGAACATTTTATCCGGCAATTCAAAAAAAGTATGCATACGACACCGGGAAAGTATAGAAAAAATTTTCAGTTATAGCGAAATATTAATGTGCAGGCCTTTTCCGTTTACCTGGGAAACAATGTCATCGCGGACGGCATTGTTGAATTTGCCACAAATGGAATAGGCTTTTTTGGAATATTCCTGATCCGGTGAGAAGATTTTGCGTACTTTGGAATTGTTGGCAGTCTTGAGAAGATCTTCGTTGACTGTCAGTTTTCCGGAACGCTCGACTGTGATACCAATATCGGACAGTTCGCTGGCATACTTATTCGTCAGAGCTTTTAACTGCTTTACATAGCGCTTGGTGTCATGGCTGCTTGTTGTCTTGGAAGAATCGATGGCATTGTTGTATGTGGTCACGAATGCTTCGATGGAAGAACGGGTAGTATCACTGACATCTTCATCTTTTTCATCAGTCTCGGAGCCGTAATCATTGTTTAGAAGACGCTTGGATGCGCGTGTCAACGCACGACTGTCCTCAAAAGAAAGTTCAATTTTGGTATAGTCATTACGCCCACTCGACTTGATGACGTTTCGATTATTTGCATAAAAATTGCGCATAAAGTAATTGGATGACAGGCTGAGACCTGATGATATCTTTGCCATAATTTTCCTCCTATAAGCCAAACTTTATATAATTTATATCGGCATTTTCCTTTACTTCTTTATAGAAAAGAAGTAATATTTAGATAAGAAATTTTGAATACAGTAAGTAGCGATGATGACATAGGAGGGAATATGAAACAAACAACATTCGGAAAGACAGCAGAGGGGACAGAAGCGTCTTTGTATACCATCTGCAATTCGAAAGGAATGCGTGCGCTGGTCACAAATTATGGTGCAGCACTGGTATCTGTATTTGTGAAAAATAAAAATGGGGAAGATACAGATGTTGTTCTTGGATATGACGATGTGGCAGATTATCAGAAGAACACCTGCTATTTTGGTGCAATTGTAGGCCGCAGTTGTAATCGTATCGCAAATGCAAAATTTACGATTAATGGTGTGGAGTATCAGTTGGAAGCAAATGATAATGAGAACAGTCTTCACAGTGGTTCCAATGGAACTTCGGAGCGTTTCTGGGAAGTAATCTCCTGCACAGATCAGGCAGTTACGTTACAGATTGAAGATGCGGATCTTCAACAGGGTTATCCGGGCAATGCAGTTATTCAGGTTACTTATGAAGTGACCGAAGACAATGGCCTGGCAATCACTTATCATGCAAAAGCGGATAAAGATACCGTGTTTAATTTTACCAATCATGCATATATTAATTTAAATGGGCATGCGTCCGGTTCGGTGCTGGATCAGACAGTACAGATTAAGGCATCTCATTTCACACCGGTAAAGGATGGAAAAGCAATTCCGACTGGAGAACTGGCGGATGTGGAAGGTACGCCGTTTGATTTCCGTGTGGCAAAGCCAATCGGGCAGGATATCCATGCAGATAATGAGCAGTTGAAATTTGGCGGCGGATACGATCACAATTTTGCATTGGATCGCACAGGGGACGAAGTAGAAAAAGTTGCTACTGCTTATGCACCGGAGTCCGGCATCCAGCTGGAGGTTTATACTGACTGTCCGGGTATCCAGCTTTACAGTGCGAACTTTATTCAGGGACAAAAAGGAAAAGGCGGCGTTGTATACAAGGATCGGGAAGCATTTTGTTTAGAGACACAGTATTTTCCAAATTCTATCAATGAACCGAATTTCAAGTCTCCGATTACCAAGGCCGGAAAGGACTATGCATCCAAAACAATCTATAAGTTTTCACTTGCATAAAAACACAAAAGAAAAAACAAGAGGCTAATCAGGTTACAGTGATTAGCCTTTTGCTTGTCATAAATTACTACATCACATAAGGAGAAATCTATGAAAATTGTATTTTTGGATGCAAAAACAATCGGAGATGACATTGATCTTTCAGGATACGAAGCTTTGGGAGAAGTGGTAAAGTACGGCTTTTCAACAGCGGAAGAAGCTGCGGAGAGGACAAAGGATGCGGATGTTCTCATTATTAATAAAGTGGAAATCAATGAAAAATCGATTGGAGCGGCAGAGCATCTTAAGCTAGTCTGTGTGACTGCAACAGGAACAAACAATCTGGACAAAGAATATCTTGCAAAACGTGGCATCGCATGGCGAAATGTGGCGGGATATTCCACAGAATCGGTTGCACAGCATACATTTGCATTATTATTCTATTTATTGGAGAAACTACGTTATTATGATGACTATGTTAAGACCGAGAAATATGTGGGAGATGTGACATTCACGCATTTTGCCAAAAGATTTCATCAGTTAAGTGGAATGACATATGGCATTATCGGATTTGGCAATATTGGAAGAAGAGTAGCAGACATAGCAAAATTGTTTGGTTGTCATGTAATCTATTATTCGACATCCGGGAAAAATTCACAGGCGGGATACGAGAGAGTTGGGTTTGATGAATTGTTGACGCAGTCGGATATTGTATCTATTCATGCGCCGCTGGATGAGAATACCAGAGGGCTGATGAATAAAGAGGCTTTTGCAAAGATGAAATCATCAGCGATTCTTCTGAATCTTGGAAGAGGTCCAATCATAAATGAAGCGGATCTGGCAGATGCGCTGGAGCAAGGACAGATTGCAGCAGCAGGTCTTGATGTGCTTTCCGTGGAACCGATGCAGGAGAACAATCCGCTGCGCCAGATTAAGGACAGTGAGAAGCTTCTTATTACGCCACACATTGCATGGGCGAGTGTGGAGGCACGTACGCGACTGATGGAAATTATTCTGGGACAGATTAAGGATTTTTTCCAGAAAGAGCAGAAAATGAATTGAGAAAAAAACTTAGCTTCTTGGTTGACATTGTGAAATCCCGTGATATAATACATGTAGTATTGAAAACTACATCTCGGGTTAATGAAAAATATATATAGCATAGACAAAAAGGCTGAAATGTATATTAAGGGTATACAGGATTTTGGAATTGCATATTTTCTTTCGACAAAAAATCCAATATACTTCCAATTGAGTAGAAAGAGAGAAAAAGGAGGAGCATAAGGATGGCAAGTTTAAAAGACGTGGCAGAAAGACAGGCATTTTCACTTGCGATTGATGCGGCATTGAAAAGTCTTAATAAAGATAGAGAGAAGGCTTTACTGAACATTGTGAATCTGGTTCAGAAATTCATGGGAGATAACTTCAGACAGGAGTCTTATGAAGGCGTGAAGAAGATGATTATGAATCCGGATCACAAGTGGATGCGTTATGTGAACCGTCTTCTTGACGAGACAGATCCGCATGTCGCAAAGATGACAGCATTAAACCTTGGCTATCAGGCTGCTTTTGCTGGAACAAAGAAAATTCGTAAGATGCGTGAGGTTGAGCAGTGTAATATTCCATGGCTGATTCTCATGGACCCTACCAGTGCATGTAATCTGCATTGTACCGGATGCTGGGCAGCAGAATACGGACATAAATTAAACCTTTCATACGATGAATTGGATAGCATTATTACACAGGGTAAAGAACTTGGTGTATATTTTTATATGATGACCGGTGGAGAACCACTGGTGCGAAAAGCAGATATTATCAAATTATGTGAAAAGCATAACGATTGTGCGTTCCATTGCTATACAAACGGAACACTTGTAGATCAGGCTTTTTGTGATGAAATGAAACGTGTTGGCAATTTATCCCTTTCCATTTCCCTGGAAGGATTTGAGGATGCCAATGATTTCCGTCGTGGTGAAGGTGTATACGATAAGGTCATTCATGCGATGGATCTTCTTCATGAGAACGGATTGATCTTCGGAAACAGTGTATGTTATACAAGTAAGAATATGGATGCCGTTACAAGTGATGAGTTCTTTGATCTTCTGATCGAGCATGGCAGCCGTTTCGCATGGTATTTCCATCTCATGCCGGTTGGAATGAATGCATCACCGGAACTGATGCCTACCAAGGAACAGAGAGAATATATTTATCACAGAATCCGTGAGGTTCGTGCGATGGAAGGTGGCAAAGAAATTTTCGTTATGGACTTCCAAAACGATGGTGAGTTCGTTGGCGGATGCATTGCTGGTGGACGTAACTATTGTCATATTAACCCGAAGGGCGATGTGGAGCCTTGTGTATTTATTCATTACTCAGGTGCGAACATCCGTGAAAAATCTTTGTTGGAGTGCTTAAAGCAGCCACTGTTTATGGCATACAGAGACAATCAGCCATTTAATGACAATATGCTTCGCCCATGTCCAATGCTTGAAAATCCGGAGATTCTTCAGAGAATGGTACATGAGACCGGCGCACACTCTACGGATGTAGAAGAGGCGGAGCCGGTAGAACATCTCTGTGGAAAGTGTCTCGAGTATGCAAAAGAGTGGAAAGGCACTGCCGACAAACTTTGGGCAGAACATCCATATCAGCAGAAAGGATATACAAACTTTAAAAAGAAGTAAGAAAGAAAAAGTTCACACAAAATTAAGATTTTCACACAGAATTCCCGGTTTACATGCCGGGAATTTTGTTGTATGGTAATGGCATGAAAGTAGAATTTAAAGTAAAATTGGAATATGAAAAAAAGAATAATATTCGTGCAGCGATAGCCATTATACTGGCTATCGTTATGTATGTTACCATCGGATTTCACATCGGCGTTCTTGTCGCCTATGGACTTCTCTACTATCTGATCAAAAGTCTCAAAATTGACCTTGACCAGTGCTGTCCATGGCTATGGACGGCAATTTTATTTGTGGGAGGAGCGATATTTACCACTTTCTCGATACAATATATGCTTCTGGATTCTGAATTGTTTCAGAGGATGTCAGACTTGAAGTGGGTACTGAATGTGCTGTGCTGTCTGGTTGTGTACTTCGTTGTACAGCTTTTTACCAATAATGCAGGACTTTCCTGTATTATTTCGCATGTATCGCTGTTGTCCTTTGCATTTATCAATTACTTTGTATATCTGTTTCGTGGAAATGAATTTGCATTTTCTGATATCCGTTCTATTGGCACGGGACTGAGTGTCGCCGGAAATTACAAGCTGCAGCTCAATGACCGGGGCGCGTATGTGATTTTTGGAGCGGCATTGTTTATCGCATTTGTGCGCAAATGTCACGTGAAGTTTGAACATAGAATGCAGATGAGCATTATTGATGCAATGCTGGTAGCATTGTGCGTAATTATTGTGGCAATGAATGCTTATGATGTAAATACGGAGACATGGGAACAGAAGGGAACTTATCGCAACGGATATATTCTCAATTATGTTTTGGGAATCCGTGACAGTTTTATTGCACAGCCGGATGGATACTCCGAGGAAGCAATTCAGAATCTGGAAAAAGAATATGAAAATAAGGATAAGGATTATTCGAAAACGGATGCAAAGGATCCAACGATTATTGTTATTATGAATGAGTCGTTTTCGGATCTGAGTGTGTTGGGAAATCTTCAGACGAATATTCCGCTTACTCCGTTTATCGATTCCCTGAAGGAAAATACGACGAAGGGATATGCATTATCTTCTGTTTTTGGTGCAAAGACTCCAAACTCAGAGTGGGAGTATCTGACGGGAAATTCGATGGCGTTTCTTCCAGCGGGGTCGGTTGTCTATCAGCAGTATATCAGTGATACACCAACATCCGTTGTATCGAATTTGAAAGGAGTGGGATATACCTGTGTTGCCATGCACCCGTATTATGCAACAGGCTGGAGCCGTAATCAGGTTTATCCGAAGATCGGCTATGATGAGATGCATTTCATCGATGACTTTGACCAGACAAAGATTTTGCGGGAATATATCACAGATCAGGAACTTTATGATAAAATAATAGAGCGGTATGAAAGCCGCGGAGCAAATGAAAAATTATATTTGATGGGAATTACCATGCAGAATCATGGCGGCTATGGAGAGCCTTATGATAACTTTGATGAAGAGTGTTATAAAATAGGACGATCCTATACCGATGCCAATCAGTATCTGTCGCTGGTTCATGAAAGTGATAAGGCAGTTCAGAATCTTATCGAATATTTTTCAAAAGTGGATGATCCGGTAGAAATCGTGTTCTTTGGGGATCATCAGCCGAGCCTGAACAGTAATTTTTATCCGCTTCTTAATGGAAAAGGAATGTCAGGTCTTACGGAAGATGAACTGGAAGCATTGTATACCGTGCCATTTTTTATCTGGACCAATTATGATACACCGGAAGAAACAGTGGATATTACGAGCCTGAATTATCTGTCAACTATGACACTGGAACGTGCTGGAATCGAGTTGCCGGCATATAACAAATTTCTGGCTGACATGATGGAGACAGTACCGGCAATTAATTCCAGAGGATATTATTCGAAAGAAAAGGGATGCTATCAGCATATTGATGATGCGACTGGCGAGGAAGCAGAGTGGATCAAACGTTATCATATGTTACAGTATAATTCTATGTTTGATAAAAGGGGAAGAAGCAATGTGTTTTTCCCATATAACATAGGAAATTGATGTTCATAGTTAAAGGGGAGAATAATTGAGATTAAAAGATTTGCTGAAATTTGATGAAATTGTCATTCAGTGTCATGACAATCCGGATGCGGATGCTATCGCAAGTGGATATGCAGTGCTGTTGTATTTACAGGAACATGGTAAAAAGCCTTCTTTGGTATATGGAGGAAGAAATTTCATTCGAAAAACCAATCTTGTTATGATGGTAGAAGATCTGGAAATACCGATTACACATGTAACAGCAATCGGAAATCCGGAGCTTTTGCTTATGGTGGATTGTCAGTATGATGGTGGAAACGTAGAAAAATTTGAAGCACAGAACATAGCAGTGCTCGATCATCATAGAATCAGCACGAATCTGCCGGAACTTTCTGAGGTGAAAAGCAATCTTGGTGCATGTTCTACGCTAATCTGGCAGATGCTGAAAAACGAGAACTTTGATGTGACGGCGAATAAGAGACTTTGTACAGCATTAAGCTATGGACTTTATACAGATACCAGTGGATTTACCGAAATTGTGCATCCATTGGACAAAGACTTGCGTGATGAGGCAAATATAGATGAGATTCTTATGGCAAAATATCGCAATGCCAACATGTCTCTGGAAGACCTGGAAGTGGCAGGAGCGGCTTTGCTCAATAGTGATTACATGGATGAGTACCGGGCCTCAATCGTGAAAGCTGGCAAGTGTGATCCGAACATTTTAGGTGTTATCAGTGATATGGTACTTGAAGTGGATGCTGTGGATATCTGTATTGTGTTTAATTTTCAGGGTGATGGCGTAAAGTTCTCGGTGCGAAGCTGCATCAAAGAAGTGAATGCCAGTGAACTTGCTGCAGAATTGAGTAAAGATATTGGAAGCGGAGGTGGACACCGGGGAAAAGCCGGCGGTTTTCTTCCCATGCCATTGCTTACCAAAGAGTACACCAGATTTTGTCAGGAACGCAATTTTGAGCCACGCATGGAATTTGATGACGAAGGCAAATGGGAACATCCTTCTTTGTCAGGTGTCAAAGCAGTATTAACTTATCGGTTTGAACAGTATATGAACAATACGGACATCATATATGCAAAGGAATATCCGCTCGATGCAAAGAATGCAGATGTATATCACCGACGAAGTATTCCGTGGGGCTATGTACGTGTATCGGAATTATATAAAGAAGGAACGCCAATCACAGTCCGAACGCTCTGGGGAGATCTGGATACCGTTGTGGAAAAGGGAGTTGTACTGACGCTAGGACCAAAAGGGAGCGTATATTTTCGTACAGAAAAGGCGTTTGAGGAACAGTATTATATATATCCGGACTGGAAATTCCAGTTGACGGATGTGGAGTATTCTCCGACGTTCCGAAACAAGGATGATGGGACAACGATAGAACCGGTTGATCATATTCATGTGTGTATTCCAAAAGGAAAACGAGATATTTATGCCCAAAAGCTTGATCATAAAGTAAAGATTTTTCAGGAGAAAAACGGAGAACGTGTCTATACACTGGCCAGAGAGGGAGATTATCTGGTCAATAGCACAGAGCAACAGAATCAGATATATGTAATGAGAAGAAAAATATTTGAAGAGACATATCGGAAGGCAGATGAGATTATGAAACAAAAAGCAGTAATTTTTGATTTGGATGGAACTTTATTGAACACGTTGGAGGATTTGAAAGATGCGACGAATGCGGCACTGGAATCGAAAGGAATGCCGGTTTGCACATTGGAACAGGTACGACAGTATGTTGGAAATGGTGTAAGAAAACTTATGATCCGTGCAGTGCCGGATGGAGAAAATAATCCGTTGTTTGAGGAGACTTTTGCAGCGTTTAAGGAATATTATGGAGAGCATTGTCTGGATCATACAGCACCATATCCGGATATTATGCAGACAATGAAAGCGTTGAAAGAGAATGATGTGAAGATTGCAATTGTATCGAACAAGCTGGATTCTGCCGTGAAAGAGTTAAATGAACGCTTTTTTGCAGAGTATACAACCTCTGCTATAGGTGAGATGGAAGGTGTTGCACGTAAACCGGCACCGGATATGGTAAACAAAGCACTGAAAGAGTTAGGTGTTACAAAAGAGGAAGCCGTATATGTTGGTGATTCCGATGTGGATATTGCCACAGCAAAGAATTCCGGACTTCCTTGTATTTCGGTTACCTGGGGATTCCGTGATGTTGCTTTTTTGAAGGAACATGGTGCGAAAACATTGATAGAAAGCCCGCTTGAACTATTGTATCTTGTGTAAGGTTCGTGGTAAAATGAATTATTAATGATTAACGCCTCAAAGGAAGGAGAAACACATAAAATGGAAGGAAGAATTTCAGGCCATACAGGGTTACTCGCACTCATCGGATCGCCGGTAGGACATTCCGGATCACCTGCAATGTACAATTACAGTTTTGAGAAACTTGGTTTGGATTATGCATATGTAGCTTTTGATATCAAAGAGGAACAGGTAAAGGATGCCTTAGAGGCTATGAAGCTGTTTCACATGAGAGGATGCAATGTAACGATGCCGGATAAGACAGAGGCAGCAAAGTATGTTGACAAACTTTCTCCGGCAGCACAGATCATTGGAGCGGTTAATACGATTGTAAATGATGATGGAAAGCTTACCGGATATATTACGGATGGAGAAGGCTTTGTTCACAATCTCAAGGATCATGGAATCGACATCAAAGGTAAGAAGATTACAGTAGCCGGAGGTGGCGGAGCTGCGACTGCCATTCAGGTACAGTGCGCATTAGACGGTGCTAGAGAGATTACAATTTTTAACATTAAGGATGCATTCTTTGGGAGGACACTTGCAACTGCTGAGAAAATCCGCAAAGCAGTTCCGGGTATTGTTGTAAATGTATATGATATTGCTGATACACAGAAGATGACAGAAGAAATCCAGTCCAGTGATATTTTTGCAAATGCGACAATTGTTGGAATGAAACCGATGGATGATCAGAGTGTGGTAAAAGATCTGTCTGCATTCCGTTCGGGACTTGTGGTATGTGATGCGGTATATAATCCGGAAGAGACACGTCTTTTAAAGGAGGCAAAGGAAGCCGGATGCACTTGTATTGGAGGCAAAGGAATGCTGCTGTGGCAGGGAGTTGCTGCATTTAAGTTATATACTGGTATGGATATGCCGGTTGATGAAGTAAAGGAGAAGTTCTTTTCATGAGTAAAACAATTGACCGTAACATTTTCTTAATTGGCTTTATGGGGGCAGGAAAAAGCACCATTGCCCGCAGTCTGCAGAAAAGTCTGAAATTTCCGCTGGTTGAGATGGACGAGCGTATTGTCCGTGAACAGGGAATGTCCATTAATGAGATTTTTGAAAAATATGGGGAAGACCATTTTCGGGACATAGAATCAGAACTGATTCTTACGATTGGTAAGGAAGGTACATCGATTGTTTCATGTGGCGGAGGTGTGGTTGTTCGTCCGCAGAATGTCAAGAATATGAAGAAAAGCGGAAAGATTGTTTTTTTGAAAGCAACTTCGGAAACTATTTATGAGCGTGTAAAAAACAGCACAGATCGTCCAATTTTAAATGGCCACATGAATGTGGAATATATCGCACAGCTCATGGAGAAACGTCGCACTTTGTATGAGGGCGCTGCGGATATTACCATTGAAACCGATGGAAAAACAAAAGAAGAAATCTGCCGTGAAATTATTGGCAGATTGGAGGAATAAATATGAAATTTAGTTTTGACAACAAACTTTTCGGAGCTTTAGGAAAGGTTGTTGATTGTGTGATTTTGAGTGTTTTATGGCTGGTCTGTTGTTTGCCGGTTATTACGATCGGGGCATCATCCACGGCATTGTATTATACAGTACATAAGTCGATTCGGGGAAATCGAGGATACACGACAAAGAATTTTTTCAGTGCCTTTAAAGATAATTTTAAACCGGCAACTTTGTCTTGGATGGTAGCACTTGCCGTTCAGATTGTTTTATCTTTGGATGCCTATATTACGTGGCAGGTATTACAGACTGGAAACAATATGGGAGCTTTTTTCTATTTCTTCCTCATTCTGATTGCTTTTTCGATTGGGTGGGTAGTTTATACTTTTGCATATATTGCACGATTTGAGAATACTGTCAAGATTACTTTGAAAAATGCAGTTCTTATGGAACTGCGACATTTACCATGGTCATTACTTATCATTATTTTGTTTTTGCTTGCAATTTTTTTGACATGGCTGATACCGATTCTGGTATTTCTGATGCCGGCATGTATTGTTTTGATGTTTGATTTGATTTTAGAGCGCATTTTTCGTATGTATATGTCACCGGAGGATTTAGCCAATGAAAAAGAAAATGATATGCTCGACAAGATGGATTAATTGATGAATACGGAAGGTGAGCTTATGAAAAATACAATGCATACTGCATGGAAGCGATGTATTTGTTTTTTGATGATTGTGTTGGTGTGTATAACGATGCTACCGGCACCTGTCAGTGCAGAAAAAAATGCTACGATTACAGTCCTTTCCAATATTGATGAGGACGCAATGAAGCCGTATTTGGATGCTTTTAAAAAGAAATATCCGGCTATTAATGTGAAATATTATTCATATAGCGATTATGAAAATGAATTGCAGAACCGTATAGAAAAAGGAAACTATGGTGATGTTTTGTTTGTTCCTAGTTTTCTGTCTTCAGATAAATATGATACATACCTTGAAAAACTTGGCAGCTATCAGGAGTTATCAGAAAAATACAATTATCTGGAAGAAAGCAAACATATTGATGATGCTGTATATGGTATTCCTTCTTCTGCGTATATGGCTGGAATTCTGTACAACAAGGATGTTTTTAATAAAGCGGGAATTACGGAGACACCGAAGTCCATTGACGCCTTTTTAGCAGATTTACAAACAATCAAAGAGCGCACCGATGCGATTCCTTTTTATACGAACTATTCATCGCAGTGGACACTTCAGTTCTGGGAGACATTCCCATATCTGGAGATGACAGGAGATCCTGACTATAAGAACAACAAATTTATATATGAGAGAAATCCATTTAGCAAAGGAAGTACCCATTATCAGGTGTACCAGCTTTTGTATGATATTGTAAAAGATGGATTGTGTGAAGATGATCCAAAGTCAGATGACTGGGAAAAATCCAAATCTATGCTCAATCGTGGAGAGATTGGCTGTATGGCAATCGGTTCATGGGCAGTATCCCAGTTTAAACAAGCGGGACCGGATGGAGATGCAGTGGCTTTTATGCCATTTCCAAATGAAATTGATGGTAAGCAGTATATGACGATTTCCACTGATTACTGTTATGCAATTAATAAAAACAGCAAGGAAAAAGATGCAGCAAGAAAATATATTGATTTCATGTTGGATGAATCTGGACATGCCCTGGATCAGGAAAATCTTTCACTGGTAAAGACAGATCCGTATCCGGATGCGTATGGAGATATGAAGAATGCCATCCTTTCGAGCAACACGGCAGCCACCAATGTGAATTACAGCCGTTGGGAGAGCTTATCTAAGAACCTGAACATGGAGGATAATAAAGAAACTGCCAGGGTAATTGCAGCGGCAGCCGGATATTCAGATGAAACGCTGGATGATATTGTAAAAGACTGGAATGAACGATGGGAGTCCGGGCGACCGAAGGACATGGAAGCTGAGATGCAGGAGGCTTCTTCGAATTGGTTGAACAGCAGTGTTATTACGGAGAATTACGAGGTTACACTTTCACAGACAGAGCAGAGATATCTTTCAGATATCGGAACAATCAAAGTTGGATATCTTACAGAGTTTGCGCCATATCAATACAAAAATGCACAGGGCAAGTTCGTAGGATTGTCTCAACAGATTTGTGATATTATCAGCAGTACATTAAATGTTGATATGAAGTATATCGCATATGGCAACCGTAAGGATTTGATAGCAGCTCTGGAAAATGGCGAAATAGACATGGCGGCTGGCCTGGATTCTGAAAGTGAAACGGACAGTTTGCGTTTTTCAAAAAGTTATCAGGATTATATGCAGGTCCTTATAAAAAATGAGACGACAAATGTCGAAAAACTGGAAGATAAAAAGCAGGCTGTCATTATCGGCCAGGAAGATAAGGATCAGGATAGCAAAAACCAGCTGAAAAAGCATTCGATCAGGGCTGCAATCAAGGCTGTGGATGTAGGCGATGCTGATTATGTGATCGGTAATTATTACAGTGCAGATTACTACATTAGAGAACTTGCAAGTGAGCATGTATCGGTTGTTCCCATGACTGAAAAAGGCGCGATATCGTTTGCTTTCTCTGCCAGTCAGGATACACGTCTGATCTCGATTTGCAACAAGTGTCTGTATAGCATTCCGGAGAGCCGGATTCAGGTCCTTTTAATGGATGATTTGGATCCTCCAGCGAAACCGGTAACACTTATGGCACTTATACGTGCGAACCCGTGGCAAAGTGCATTGATTATTCTCGTAGTATTAGCGCTTATTGCATTAGCTATCTTCATTGTACTTCGTCAACGTTGGATCAGTGCAAGAAAACATGCGGTTGATGTAAAACGTTATGAGATTCTTGCGGCATTGATGAATGAATATGTATTTGAGTATGACAGCACAAAGAAACAGATTCATCTTGATTCAAAATTCAAAGATAAATTTGGCATTGAAGGTGATGTAGCTGTTGAAGACTATGACAAAAGTAATCCGTGCCTGAATGCAATTTTGCTTGAAATTGATAAGGTAAATAATGTCGATGATGCCCAGGGATATAATTCACATCCATTTAAGCTTCGGATGAATGATGGAACGATGGAGTGGTATCGTATAGTCTTTTATGCATTGAAAGATGAATATGATGTGGAGAGTCATATTATTGGTAAGCTGGTGAGCGCAAAGCAGGAGATGGTGGAACAGGAGCAGTTTATCAATCGTGCACAGAGAGATCCGTTGACTGGTTTATATAACCGTGACGGTTTTATGGAAAAGTATGCAACCATGGAAGTAAAAAAATCGCTTACCTATGCAATTCTTGATATTGATAATTTCAAACAGATCAATGATAAGATTGGCCACGCAGGTGGCGATGCAGCATTAAAGCTTCTTGCGGATACCTTATCTGCTGTTTTTGAAAAACAGGCGATTGTCGGAAGATACGGTGGCGACGAATTTATAGTCTGTGTCTATGACATGGATCAATATGAAGTTGCAGCATTGTTTGATAAGCTGGTGAAGAATATGGACCGTGATATGGACTATCAGGGAAAAATCAAGCATCTGTCGATTAGCCTTGGAGCCACTTATGTAGGACAGAAGATGCCACTTGATGTGCTTTTGAAGAGTGCGGATAAAGTGCTGTATCTGGTAAAAGAACAGGGAAAGAATAACTGGAACATGGATATTTTAGAATAAGTGCTTGCTTTTTTAGACGTATGTGGTATGATGAAGAGGTCAAATAAATGACACGGATTCTATCACATACGTTTTCCTCGTTATAGGGGGAATCATATGAAGACAAATCACAAATTACGTTTGACAGCAGCAGTGCTGATTCTATGCATGGTGTCCATGCTTTTTATTCCAGGAAACACAGAAAGTATATATGCCAAAGGAATTGACTTTCTCATTTTAGGTGTATATGAAAAAAGTCTTGATGTAGGAGATGAGTTCTACATTTCAGCAGTGGCATCCAATGGAAATAAAATTACATTCCGATCCAGTAACTCAAAAGTTGCTTCTATCAGTCCATATGGACGGATTATTGCAAAAAAGCCAGGGGAAGCAAAGATTACGGTCAAAGCAGGAAAAGCACAGGCGCGTTGCCGGATCATAGTGAAGAAGACACGTATTGATGTGAATGAAAAGAATATTTCTATGGACAATGGCAGTACATTCCAGCTGAAGGCGGCAGCCTCCACGGGGCATGGACTGACTTACAAATCCAGCAAAAAGAGTGTAGCAGCAGTTGATGAGAAAGGTCTTATTACCGCAAAAAAGCCTGGAGAAGCGAACATTACGATTTCAGTAGATGGCGTTTCTGAAATCTGTAAAATCAAGGTAAGGGAGACGAAAGTAAGACTTGACCGGACAAAAGCAACACTTTATCGAAAAGGAGAGATTACACTCTCTGTCTCAACAAATTCCAAAACAGAACCAAAGTGGAAATCAAATAAAAGCAGCGTTGCAACTGTGGATAACAAAGGTAATGTGACCGCAGTAAAACATGGTACTGCAACGATTACTGTGACCATAGATGGGGTAAAAGCAACTTGCGAGATCTTGGTGAAACAGCCAGGGGTAAGTTTTCCACAGTCAGAACTGACTCTCAAGCAGGGAGAAAAAATCTGCGTAAAAGCGAAAGTATCTTCTGGGAATGAGGCGGTGTATTCGAGTTCTAACACTACAGTTGCAACCGTGGATGAACAGGGGAATATATATGCTTGTGGTAAAGGAAAGGCATACATTTATGCGACAGAAGATGGAATCAAAGCCAAGATGACAATTCGCGTAAAGTAAATTCAAAGATATAAATTTAAAGATAATTACGATGTAAATATGAGGAAAATGCTGTGATAGACTACGAAAAAAGGGAGAGCCCCTTCAGTTTAGCTGAAGGAGAGCTCTCCTTTTTTCAGGCAGGATTCAACATATTTTTGGATCTGATAATCATCTTCCGGCATCTGGCATCCAATAATATACATTCCGTCATTGTTTGAACAGCGGATAATTCGACCGTTCAACTCGGAATGTGATGGTAAAGCAAAATCGTGAATCGCAACAGTAATTTCCTTTCCATGACAATCGGCAAAAACAGGTGATGTCATAATTAATGCAAAACCGTTGGCACTGAGGTTATCCAGTTTACCATTGAATGATTCTCCGGAATCTTTTAATGTGACGGTACAACTGTTGGAAATATCAATGCGCGGATATTTTCTTCTGTTAATAATTTTCGAACGTGTGCACAACAGAATCGAATAGTTTCTATTGGATGCACTAAGCTGTGCTTTTTCCCATAAGTAAATAACGTTGCCGACAGTAATCTGAAGACTACAATCAACAGGACCAGATATCGCTGGAGCGTTATCAAGGGTTACAAGCACATTGTCCTGCGTATGGGAAATCAATTCTCCTGTGTAGACAGCATCTTGGGTTGTGCGAACGAGAACCTTCATACCTGGGGCTACATCCGCGATTCCCATGAAACCACCAATACCAAGTTCACTCATCAGAGCCTGAATGACATCTTCGATATTATCAATGTTGGAAGAACTTTCTGTGTATTTACTGAGAATGCGTTTACTGATATCACTGGAGTGATCAATACAGCCGGTAATCACTTCCACAGTATTTGAAACCTGTTCCATGTTGTCAACCAATTGCAGATTGGAAGTTTCAACCTCTTTCATAGCAGAATCGATAACCTGAATGTGTTCTCCAAGCTGGGAGGAGTCTTCCGTAATCTTTTGTACATTCTCACCGGTCTGTGTTACTTTTCCCAAGGTAACCTGAATCAGTTCCAGTGTTTTTTCGATGGAATCTGTCATTTTTGCCGAAATTTCATCAAGGCGCGTAAGTGCATCCTGAATCTGCGCAGAAGAAGTTTTAGTTTCGGTACTTAAGGTTCGAATCTGTTCAGCAACGACTGCAAAGCCTTTTCCGGCATCGCCGGCGCGGGCTGCTTCAATGGATGCATTGAGTGCAAGAAGATTCGTTTGACTTGAAATATTATCAATTTTTCCGGTTTCTTCCAGTACCATACTAAATTCAGACTTGAAGTCATGAAGAATATGTTCTACTTCAGAGGACAGTTCCGACATGGTTCCGGTTGTTTTTACCAGACTGTCAAGATCTTCGGAACTTGTCTTGGCGTGCTCCTCTGATTCAACAGTAAGATGAACCATTTCATCAATCATCGCAGCTACATTTTCTACCTGTGTACGAATGTCGGATGTCATATCCATAGAAGAAGAGGTACGATCCTGCAAATGGTGATTATTGTCGGAAAGTTCGTTCATACCAAGCATTACGACATCGGAACCATGCTTGTTTTCAGAAGCGAGTTCGCGGACAACAGTGATGCCATCCATGATCGTGTTACTGGCAGTTTTGACTTTTTCAACAGTAGTAACGACACGATGCAGGTCAGATTTAATACTGTCGGTCAATGCACCGTCGGATTCGTTCAGATGGCGAATGGACATTACATAGCAGATATAGCATAGCAGCAGACAGGAAACCTGAAGCTGATAATTTTTCATGTCCGAGGCACTGTTACAACCGAGAATGACACCACGGTATATAGCACTGAAGATTACGCTTAGTGTATTGGCAATGCCACAACCTATCATAAATTTCTGGTTCTTATATAAAACAAGAAGGCTCATAACAGGAAGAATATAGGTAAATGCAATGGGAGAGGCTGTTGTGCAGAGAACAAAAGTATAAAAAATACCATAGCCGACAATAAGAACATGCTTATAGATGTCAGTAGCCCATCCCTTCACTCGAAGCAGAATTTCGCCAATGATTACCGGCAGCCAGCACAAAATTAAAAAGATGATATAGTTTTGTGTTGGATACAGTCCATTTCCTGTATCTGTACCATAATTGGCAGATAAGAGAATAGAGAAAATCAGCCAGATAATCCGGGCTTTCCGGTTGGCTTTCTCTTTAAAAACAGATGCGTCATAATTCATATATATTACCCCTCCGAAGATACCTCGAATCCTTGTAAAAATAGGAAAAATTTACTAGTTTATAGTTTAGTTTATTTCGTATGATATTACAAGTTTAATTTTGAAAATAATAAAAATCATATAAGCGGAAATTTGGTTTTGAAGTATAAAATCACCAATTCTACAAATAATAGGGGTAAAATCTGAACTTATAATGGAGGAACGTTGAGATATGAAAGCAACAGGTATTGTTCGAAGAATAGATGATCTCGGGCGTATTGTAGTGCCAAAGGAGATTCGGCGTACTTTGCGTATCCGTGAAGGTGACCCTTTGGAAATTTTTACAAGCCGTGAGGGGGAAATTATGTTAAAAAAATATTCGCCAATCGGAGAATTGGGAGAAGTAGCAGGAAGCTATGCAGAGGCACTGGCTCAAGCGGCAGATGCGCTTGTGTGCATTACGGATCGTGATTATATTGTCGCTGCAGCAGGGGGAGGGAAAAAAGAGCTGGAAGGAGAGCATTTGAGCCCGGAGGTTGAGGCTCTCATGGAAAAGAGAGGTACCTTTGTTGTAAAAGATGTGCATGAAGAACTACCATTGGTCACAAAGGACTGGACAAGTGACCATAAGGGGGCGGTGTTGTCTACGATTATTTGCAATGGAGACTGTCAGGGAGCAGTTATTGTTGTATCTAAAAGTGATAATCCACAGAAACTTGAAACATTTCAGATGCTGACACAGTCTGCAGCAAGTTTTATGGGAAAACATATGGAACAATAAGAATATGGGAAACGTATGAGACTATAGATAAATATTCATACGTTTCCCATGCTTATGTTTTTGCTTTTGGTAACAACTTTTTTTGAAAAAAGACAAAAAATATTTTCGTGTGACCGCTGTGTGACCAATTGTCGCTATAGTATTGGTATGAAAAAGTACAAAATTAATTTTTAGAGGGTAGCATAAAGGAGGTTGTTTATGAATGCAAGAGGTTTTTTTAAGCAAATCGTAGCGGTGACGCTTGCAGGATTGATGGTATTCGGATCCGCAATGGTTACGATGGCAGATGCAGACAGCAATAATACACAGAATGTTGCAACGGACAGTGAGCAGACAAACGCACAGGGGTATAAGCCGGGACAAGTTTATACAGGGGATCAGAATGAATTTGATGCCAAGGGAGAGGCTCTTCCGGGATATCATTGGGATTACAAGAAACTTACAGACTATGTAGATGGATATTATGATACAAAGCAAAACCCAATTTGTGCTAAGACAGAGCATGAGCATACGGCATATACTGGAACATGCTACACAAAGAATACATGCGACGATACAGAACACGTACATACAGAATCCTGCTATGCATATAAAAATTGTGATATTAAAGAACATAAGCACACATGGGGTGCATGCTATACAAAGGTATTAGGAGTTTGGTGCAAGAAAGAAGAGCACACGCATTCGCAGGGAAAAGGCGGATGCCAGGAAAAATATTTGATATGTAGCTTGGAAGAACATACCCATTCCACCGAGGAGAACGGTTGCACGGGACCGGTACGTACATGTGGCAAAGAGGCGCATACACACGGGGACAGATGTTATCCATATGTGCAGCCAATTCTTGCAACCTATGAGTTTCAAATGAAGGCAGATGAAAATACTACAAATGGAAATGAAAAAATTTCCATTACTGTTCATGTGGCTTGTGAGAATGGTAAGGATGCCAAGGATGTACAGGTTACCATTAAAGCACATGATCGTAATCCGTTTGCAGAGACATGTGATCTTGAAAGAACCGGAACTACCAATTTGTCTGGAGATGTAGAATTTAAGATTTCTGCAACCTATGACAAAATTACATCTGTTCTGGTTAATGGTTCAAATGTCGAAGGATACGGAAAAGAAATCGGATTATCAAATAAACATGTAAATCTTTCTTATACAGTTGAACATAAGTATGAGGAGATTGCTGGTACAACAGTAGGATCCACAATGGATAAGAGAGGTAATATTATCGTTGGTCATGCAAACGATTTTGCATGTAAGCATTGTGGAGATAAAAAGGACGGAGAAAAGAAAACGATAGAGAATGTAAGCTGTTATTTATGTGAGGATCCGGATTACTCGATTCCAGAATCTGGTAAGCATGCTTCAAACAGCAAGTTTACAAAGATCTGTGATTCCACTTTGACAATTACAGAAAATGAAGGCGGAGAGGTCATTACTTCTTTTGATGAGCAATCTGTAATAGATAAGGCAATCGCTGGATTGAAAGATCCGGAGAACACAACAGTTAAATTTAGAAGATTCCAGTATGAGGCTGGTGATGCTGCAAAAGGACGCAACGGGTGGCATGCTGATTTTCAGATTGTGAAGAATACACAGGCTCCAAAATATGACAGTTTAACTTATATTATCAAGAATGGTGAAAACACTATTTTTAGCAAGACAATTGAAAATGGTGTAGTGATTGAAGAGAATAAAGTAACTAAGGCCGAAGATGCAGATGCAAGATTATGGAAAGCATATACAGAAGAAATTAAGTCTGCAATTGGTGCAGATGCAGTTACAAAAATAATTTTTAGTGGATTGAAGGGAGATGTAGGCAATTATTATGTTGAGTATGTGATTGCAACAAATCCGGATAAGTCAAATCCAGATCCGACACCAACACCGGATCCGACACCGACCCCAGATCCGACACCAACACCGGATCCGACACCGACCCCAGATCCGACGCCAACACCGGATCCGACACCGACCCCAGATCCGATACCAACACCGGATCCAACACCATCGGTAGATCCATCGGGGGATGATGTTGACAAAAGCGATAATAACAATGCTTCAGACAACGACGATACAGATAGCCGTGATGATGTTGACGATAATAACAATGGCAACAATCATCCAGACAATAACACAAATAATACGAACAACAATCGTCCGGGCAGCAACACAAATAGCAATACAAACAGTAATCGTAATAACAATAATACAACCAATAATACTGCAAATACACCTGCAGCAAACAATACACCGAATGTAGTTGCAAACAATGCTACGAACACAGCCAATGCGCCACTTGTTGTGGCAAACAATGATGCAGATGCAGCAGATGTGACGGATATTACGGATGTGCAGACACCACTTGCGGATGCAGCAACAGATGTAGCAACAGCCAGTGCAACATCAGATGACGTTAAAGACATTGAGGATGATGCAACACCTCTTGCAGCAACTGAGGACAATTGCTTTATCCACTGGATTATTCTGGTTCTTACATTAGTATGTGGCGCATATAATCTTGTACGTGTATTTGTAAGAAAAAATGAGAATTCAGAAGATATTGATAATAACAATTAATAGGAGGTAAAGAAAATGGAAAAGATTTTAGATTATGCCGTTTTAGCCATATTGGTAGTAGGACTCATCGTTTTGTGCTTCTTTCAGGAATGCAGCCACGATATTTACTTCCTTATATTTGGATTTGTAGTTGCAGCAGTATCTGTAGTTGCAATGATTATTCAGAATCGTAAGAAAAAGGATTCTGAGCAGAATAAGTAAGTGTTGTAATTTTTGTTATCCTTTTTACAAAGGGCTTCGGGAGACCGGAGCTCTTTTATATTTTCTTAAGAAAAAGATAATTTGCATATATGATATAAAAGAGATAAAATACTCCATGGGTAGCCTGGAAGGGTTAACTGGAAATAAAGGAGATTATATGGCAAAGACAACAGATAAACGAATGAAAAAAACAAAGAAAAAGCATCGCTTTTTCTGGTTTCTGATCAAACTTCAGATTTTTCTGATGGTGGTTGTATTGGCCGGTTTTGGCTATTATTACTTCGGTGGATATGCGAAGGAAGTACAGGCACTTAAGGAAAAAGCCGTACAGACAGTAGCAGATTCCGATGAATCCATTTTTGTTCCGTCGCAGATATGCTCTGTGTATGATACGGATGGAAAACTGATATCAGAACGAAAAGGTACCAAAGATGCACAGTATGTGAAATATGAAGATATTCCGCAGGATTTTATTACTGCAATCATCAGTATAGAGGAT
The DNA here is from genome assembly GCA_900550545.1 of uncultured Lachnobacterium sp. Taxonomy (GTDB): domain Bacteria; phylum Bacillota; class Clostridia; order Lachnospirales; family Lachnospiraceae; genus Roseburia. The sequence continues at coordinate 64,064 of URSS01000009.1, forward strand.
AAAAAATTCTATAAACATCATGGTGTGGATTTTAAGGCAGTAATGCGTGCGGTAAAAGCCCGTGTAACCAACGGCCGGGTAACACAGGGTGGTAGTACGATCACGATGCAGCTGGCAAAGTTGATGTATATGAATCCGGATCAGACCTGGCAGTATAAAGTTGAGCAGATGTTTCTGGCGATTGAGTTGGAAGGAAGGTACAGCAAGGAAAAAATTCTGGAGTTCTATTTGAATAATGTATATTTTGCAAATGGATATTATGGAATTGACGCTGCCTGCCATGGCTATTTTAATTGTGAACTCAAGGATCTCGATGTATCCCAGGTGGCATTTTTGTGCGCAATTCCAAACAGTCCGACGTATTATGATCCTGTGACAAACATGGAACATACTTTAAAACGTCGTGATCTGATTCTTCAGAATATGAAAGACGATGGCAAGATTACACAGGAACAGTATTACGAGGCTACGAAGGAAGATATTGAGCTGAATCGTCCAAAGAAGAAAAATACGGACAAGATCAATAATTATGTGGACACATATGCGTATTATTGTGCAACGCGCGCGTTGATGGAGCAGGAAGGATTTACGTTCCAATATTATTTTGACTCTGATGAGGAAAAGAAAGCTTACAATGAGCAGTATGATGAACTTTATGCGGCTTGTCAGAAAAAGCTTTATTCCGGTGGATACAAGATTTATACAACCATTGATATGGATAAGCAGAAAAAGCTGCAAAGCACGGTAGACGATACACTTGCTGGATTTACCGAGAAAAATGACGACGGTACCTATAATATGCAGGGAGCTGCGGTTACGATTGATAACAATACCGGATATGTTGTGGCTATTGTTGGTGGACGGGATCAGGATTTTAATTCCTATACACTGAACCGGGCATTCCAGAGTCACAGACAGCCGGGAAGTTCCATTAAGCCGTTGATTGTGTATACACCAGCCTTTGAGCGTGGTTATGATCCGAACACAATTGTGGATGATCACAAATTCGAGGGTGGTCCGTCGAACGCAACAAATACATATGCGGGAAAAATCCAGCTTCGGTATGCAGTGGCAAAATCGCTGAATACGGTCGCATGGCAGGTATATGAGCAGGTGACACCTAAGGTTGGGCTACAGTATCTTAAGAATATGAATTTCAGCAGTATTGTGAAAGATGATTATACACTTGCCACTTCGTTAGGAGGATTTACCAAGGGGGTATCTCCTCTTGAGATGGCATCAGCGTATACCGCATTAGAGAATGATGGTATGTTCCGTCAGCCAAACTGTATCAAATCGATTGTGGATGCAGATGAGAATGTTGTGTATTCTTCACAAATGACGGAAGTATCCATTTATGAGCAGGATGCGGCAAGAACAATGACTGATGTGCTTACAACAGTTATGGACAGTGGTACAGGTCGAGCATTGAAATTGAGCAATATGCCGTGTGCTGGAAAGACCGGAACAACCAATGACCATAAGGACGGCTGGTTCGTAGGTTATACGAGATATTATACGACGAGTGTATGGGTTGGATGTGATTATCCAAAGTCTATCAGCAACCTCAGTGGAAGTACCTATCCGGGTCAGATATGGAAAGCGTATATGTCTGCGATTCACGAAAATCTGGATCCAATGGATTTTCTGCCTTATGCAAAACTTTCGGATGAGTTTATTCAGAAAGAACAGGAGGAGGAATCACAAAAGGAGCAGGAGAGGGAGGATCAGAAAGATTCTGAAGCTGAAAAAGATTCTGAAGCTGACCAGAAAGATTCTGAAAAAGATGAGACAAAGAAGGAGCCTGCAGATACCAATACCTCGGATAAGAACAATAACAGTGAAGATACCAATGCTTCAGACGACAGCCAGAATAATGAGCAGAACAACAATCAGGACAATGATAATTCGGATAGTAACAATAGTGGGGATGATCAAGACAACACTGGAGGCGATGATACTAGTGGTGATACTGGTGGAGACAGCGGCGAGGATACGGTAGAGTAAAAAATTTTATTTGCTTCTTTTCTTGAAAAATATGGGTTGGATGAAACACATTCCTATGCTAAAATAGAGACAGATAAATACGAGATCCAGGAGGAAGAGCAATTGAAGAAATATGGTTTTGGAGTAGATGTGGGTGGTACCACAGTAAAGATGGGATTTTTTGAGACAAGCGGCAAACTTCTCGACAAATGGGAGATTACAACCAACACGGATGATAATGGAAAGGCTGTACTTCCGGACATTGCAAAGTCCATCGACAATAAGCTGGCACAGGAAGGTATCAGCAAAGCTGAAATCGAAGGCATCGGTATCGGAGTTCCGGGACCGGTGAGAAATGATGGAGTTGTTTTAAATTGTGTCAATCTTGGCTGGGGAATCATTAATGTAGCAGAAGAACTTGGACGTCTTACAGGTCTGTCTGTTAAAGTTGGAAATGATGCAAATGTTGCAGCACTTGGCGAGATGTGGCAAGGTGGTGCCAAAGGAAGTAAGGATGTCATCATGGTAACACTAGGCACTGGTGTCGGTGGCGGAATTATCGTTGATGGAAAAATCGTAGCAGGATACAACGGAGCCGGTGGTGAAATCGGACATATCACGGTAAATAATGATGAGATTGAACCATGTAACTGTGGACAGTATGGATGTCTGGAACAGTATACATCAGCAACCGGTATCGTTCGTATGGCAAAGCGTAAATTGGCAAAGACACAGGACGAGACTTCTTTACGCAAATTTGAAAATATCACAGCAAAAGATATTTTTGATGAGGCAAAGGCAGGAGATGCGGTAGCATTACTTTTGGTGGATGAAGTTGGAGAGATTCTTGGATCTACACTTTCAAATATTGCATGTGTTGTAAATCCGGAAGTTATTGTAATCGGTGGTGGCGTTTCAAAGGCCGGACAGATTCTTATTGATACAATTGAGAAACATTATCAGGAGACATCCTTTAAGGCATGCCGCGATGCGCGTTTTGAGCTGGCATCACTTGGAAATGACGCTGGAATTTATGGTTCCATGAACCTGATCATTAATAATTAAGTTCAGAATATTCAGCGAAAAAAGAATTTGAATCTAATAAAAAGCGGTTGCGTTACTGTGAAATACAGTAGCACAACCGCTTTTTGCTGTCTGGAAAATTACTTTGGAACTTTTTGGACATGAATCATTATTTTCCCTGTGCAGCAAGTTCCTGATTTAACATATCCTGAATGATTTCCTGGCAGTAACTGCCGAGACGCTTTTGGTCTTCTTTGGAAAGTTCAGATACATAGATCGGCTTTCCGTAGGTTAATGTGACTTTTGTGGATTTCACCCATGGAAAATGATTCTCAAATACATCCGCAGTACCGGTAAGTACCATAGGAACAATCGGACATTTTGCTTTTTGTGCGATTTTGAAGGAACCTTCTTTGAATGGAAGCAGTGTGTCCGGATGTTCTGTATCTTTGTTGCGTGTACCCTCCGGGAAAATGCAGATGGAAATACCGGATTTTACCTGATCGATAGCAGTCAGAATGACTTTTAGCCCCTGTTTGAGGTCCTTACGGTCTAAAAACAGACAGTAGAGACGACGCATCCATATGCCGAGAATGGGAACTTTATTCACACCATCTTTGGAGATATAGCCGGTCAGTCCCGGACATCTGGCATAGGTGACCACGATGTCAAAAAAGCTTCTGTGATTGCCGATGTAAAGAACAGCCTGGTCGGTCGGTACATTCTCTTCGCCTTTTACGGTAAGTTTGATGCCGGAGAGAAAGGAGACACAGCGGAAGCCCCACTGTACAATTCGCAACTGGCTGATATCAGTGGCCTGCTTATTGAACTTGGAAATAATCCATTCAATGCCAAGGACAGGCAGGCCGAGCAACAGAAACAGAAATACATATAATACTACAAGAATGGTTCGCATTGTTTACCTCTTTCTTATGATAATAATATAGATCGTATACATCGAATTGCAAACAGGCATGCTTCGATGATACCATTTGCCACTTTCATCATTATATATAAATTTATGCATGAAATCAATGCAGATTGCATAGGATAGCATAAGAATGAATAGGCGGATAAAAAATGAAGGTGAAAAATAGTAAAGAATTTCCACTGATCTGCGTACTGTTGCTGGTTTCTTTTTTACTATCCGGTTGTACAATGCTTCAGAGTCAGAAAAAAGTGCAGGACTTGGAGTTTACCGTTGTACGCCCGGAAGAGATACCGGACACACTAAAAGAACAGGTGGAAAGTAAATTGGAAGAAAAGTTTACACTGACATACAGGGATAACGAATATTTATACATGGCAAGGGGCTATGGACAGCAGGAGACGGGAGGATATTGTATTACCGTGGATCAATGTTATCTGAGTGAGGATGCGGTGTGCGTAAAGACAACACTTACAGGACCACAGCCGGGGGAGAAAGTAAGTACGGCCCCGAGCTGCCCGTATATTGTATTGAAACTTGAGCAGCGGGATGAGAAAGTTGTATTTGAATAAACATACAACAAGTACTTATTTACTATTGTAACAAGTTTATCACTGTGCTATAGTAAAGCTACTAGATATTGTATTATTCTAGAATAATTAGCTCAAAATAGAGGAGGCAAATATGGAACAGGCACAAATCAGCAAAGTTCGGGCATCCGTTCATCAGCAGTGTGGTAACAGAGTAAAGATTCAGTTGGATCGTGGGCGCAACAAAGTTGATATCCAGGAAGGTGTGATTCAGAAAGCTTACCCAAGTGTGTTTACAATACTTGTAGATGACGAGCAAGACAATGCTCCTCAGTTATTATCATTCAGTTACACAGACATCATTACGAAGGATATTCGTATGAAGCTCTGTTGATTTACTGGAATATTTTCCCTCTCTTTCGAATAAGTATTTCTATACGAAGTTCGAAGAGAGGGATTTTTTTTGGAATTAAAGAAGCAGATTTTAAAACAGAATATACAAAAAGGTAAAGCTTTTACACAGATGACACTGGATGATGACTGTATCGTAAAAGACAGTAAGCCGGATATTATTAAAATTATACATACCAAAGGCAGTATTGTCTTTGAAGAATCCAAGGTAAATAATCAGATGGTGTGGGTGACTGGCAAATTGAAATTCATGGTGCTATACCGTAGTGATGGAAATGCAGGAAAAGTGGAAACACTTTCGGATACCATTGATTTTGGTGAAAAAATCATGATGGATGAACTTGAGGAACTGGATACAGTTAAGCTGAGTGGAAAGCTGGAGGATTTATCCATTACAGCAATTAATTCGAGAAAACTCGCCGTTCGTGCTGTTGTAGGAATTACTGCGGTATCGGAACAGATGCGGGAGGAGAAATTGGTCAGCGGGGCGGAGGGGGAAGACGATATTCAGCAGAAACAGGAAACAAGGCAGATGCTTCTTCTTGTTACATCAAAAAAGGACATCTTACGCACGCATAATGAAATGAATCTTCCGGCAGCCAGTCCGAACATCGGAAGAATTCTTTATTACAATGCAGATATTCAGAATAAAGAGGTATCTATGTCCAATGACCGCGTACAGGTGCAGGGCATAGCACATCTGAATGTATTGTATAGCAGTCTGGAAGGACAGTTGGAGTGGTATGATGCCATGGTGCCTTTTTCCGGAACGATGGATTGTGAGGGCGCAGATGCGCAAGCACTGTACTGGATCGTGATCACGCCGGCAGATATCGAGCTGGAAGCTGCGGCAGACTATGATGGGGAAATGCGCAGTCTGCATCTGGATATGGTGTTTGATGTCAGTCTGAAAATCTGGGAAGAAAAAGAGGAGACGATCCTTTCGGATATTTATGCTTTGAGCAAGCATCTGACACCGGAAAAAGAACTGATGAAGACTACAAAGCTTGTAATCAAGAATGAGGCAAAACTGCGCGTATCCCAGCAGATGAAACTTGATGAAGGACAGGAAAAAATTCTGCAGCTTTGTTCCTATGAAGGATCCGCAGATATTGATTCTGTGGAAGTGATTGACAATGGACTGAAAGTTGAGGGGATTTTGAGTGTATACATTTTATATGCAACGGTGGATGACAGTTCGCCACTTGCCCGTGCTTTTGAGCAGATTCCATTCACGCAGGTCATTGATGTGCCGGGACTTCGCAAGGACAATCGCAATATCCGCTATGAACTGGAACCGGGAATGGATCAGCTGCAGGTAAATCTGCTGGATAATGAACGCTATGAAATCAAGGCTGCATTATCCGTTACAGCACTGGTGCTCGAGGAAGACTATACAGAAAAAATTGTGGATGTCCGGGAAAGCGAGCTGGATATGGAGCAGCTTCAACGCCAGCCTGGTATCACGGGCTATATAGTACAGCCACAGGAAAGCTTGTGGGATATAGCCAGAAGGTATCATACGACAGAGGAGGGGATTCTTGCCACAAATGGTTTAAAGACAGCGAATGTCAAAGCCGGAGATAAAATCATTATTGTCAAAAGCGTTGGCTGATGTTAGTATTTTCATAGGCTGTCAAAAGCCTTGAGGGAAGGAACGAAGGAGAGGTTATGGAAAACAATCACGATAACGAATTTGAAAAGAAACCATATGATCCGGATGCGCAGTATGGATTTCCGTCACGAAACAACAGTACATCCAGGGGATACAATTTAAACGGAACTTATTATGAAAGTTCCAGCAATTACGAAGATTATGCAGATGTAGATTCCAAAGGAATGGAATATGAAAGCCAGGATCGTGACACACAAAATTACGACACAGACATATATGGGCAAAATACATATACATTCGGCGCGCAGGGCATGGCAAATAATAGCACACCGCCGTTGGATAAGAAAGGACGTCCATTGAAGAATAAATTTGCATCAAGGCTTGCCTGGGGCATTATTTTGACTATGGGCTCTTTTCTTTTTGGATTTGGCCTTGCACCGGTTTATATAGCCACAATCTTGAGCATTATAGCCATTGTGTTTGCGTTTCAGCAGAATGTGGCATATACACAGGGAGATTGGGACACCTATAAACGAAAGACTAAAACTTCAGGAATACTGCTTTGGATAGCAGGAATTATCATCATGATCTGGATTGTAATTTTGATTGTGGCAGGTGTATGGCTGTATAAGGAATATAGTGTAAGTTCTGAAATGAAAGATCTTTTCCATTCGCAGCAGGACTATACTTATACCGACACAATAGAATCTGGAAAAGTGAACGAAGAACTAGGAACCCAGACGGATGTCGAAGAAAACAACAATTATGAATATACTGGAAAAATCAGCAGTAAGCCAGAAGACTTTAATGTATTCACGATTGAAGGGGAAAAAATATCGGTACCGCTTTCTGTAAAAAAATTTCAGAAGACAGGGTTTGAGTTAAAAGAAAACAGCTTAAAGGAAAGGATTGAACCGCAAAATGACAGCGGATTTGCATACTATACCAAGGATGACCAGTATCTGGGAACACTGTTTATCACCAACAATACAGACGAAAAAATCAAGGCAAAAGACGGTGTCATAGAGACTATTGTAATCAGTGGCTACGAGGGTGCAGATATTACTTTTGTCGGTGGATTGCGCATGGGAGAATCAACCATGGAAGATGTGATCAATGTTCTGGGCAGCGATTACATAAGCAAAAGTGAGTATGACAACCGCATATATATGCAATGGAGATATACGGAGGATACCGGAACAAGAATTGAAACGGGCTTTTTGGATGGGAAGCTGAATGAAGTCTGGATTGTAAATGAAGAAGAGACAAAATAAATGAGGGGCTGTATCACGCGGAGAATTACATTATATGATTCTCCGCTCGTGAGCAGCTTCTTTTTGTTACTCCTTTTTTAAACCGCCATCCTCCTTCTGCAATTCTGTCTAAAATCGTGTTGGAAAACAGAAGGGGGACGGCGGGGGAAAGCATGGAAAAACGAAAAGACATAAGCTGCAAACCACTCTTCTTGAGAAAATATTTAAAAAAGTATAAAAGGTGTGAAAAACAGTAGAAAAAAAATGCATTTTGTGACAAAATAGAAGTAAGCGATTAAAGTTAGGAGGCATTCTATGCGTTTTCATAAACAAAACAAAAAAACAAGTAAAATACATAACCGCATTTATTCTGCTGTATTAGTATTTGCCCTTGCGGCATCACTGGTGGCCGGTGCCGTCAGCGTTTCACCGACAGACACTTACGCGAAGACAGCGAAACAGAAGCGAGACGAGGCAAAGAAGAATTTAAGTGATACCAACAACAAGATTGATGATATCAAAGATAATCAGGCAGATGTCAAGAGTGATATCGCACAGACTTCCAAGGATCTGAAGAGCCTTATGTCGAAGCAGGAGACACTGAAACAGAACATTAAGGACAAGCAGGCTGAGGTCGAGCAGGCAAACCGGGAGCTGGTGGATGCACAGACAAAGGAAGATGAAGAGTACAAGGCAATGAAGCTTCGTATTCAGTATATGTACGAGAATAGTACAGATAATTCCCTGTGGACAGCAATTATAGAGTCCGATGGTCTTGCAGACATGCTCAATCGTATAGAATATGTCAGTGACCTTTATCAATCAGACCGGCAGCTGATGAAGCAGTATCAGGCCGCAGTTAAGGAAGTAGAAGACTGGACGGTACAGCTTGCGGATGATATGAACAATCTTCTTGCATTGCAGGACAAATATGAGAAACAGCAGGGGGAAATGAATACACTTCTTGCCAAACTCGAAAAGAAAAAAGACAAATATGCACAGCAGCTTGCGGATGCAAAGGAGCAGGCAAAGGATTACCAGAAGACCATTGATGAGCAGAATGAAATTATTCGTCAGCAGGAAGCTGCCGCAGCAAGACAGAATGCTGCTACATACGATGGTGGCGGTTCGGGAGCAAGTGGAGGAATGGGTTCCGATTCTTATCTCCAGGATTCTTCCTATAATCCATCTAATGCTACCAGTGTAAGCGGTGAAGCAGTTGTAGCTTATGCACAGCAGTTCGTGGGAAATCCGTATGTATGGGGAGGAAACAGTCTTACAAATGGTGTAGACTGTTCTGGTTTTGTACACTTGATATATGCGCATTTTGGAATCAGTACCCCTCGCTATTCCCAGGCGTTTAAGAGCGTGGGACAGCCGGTAGCTTATCAGAATATTCAGGCCGGAGATGTTGTAGTATATCCGGGACATGTGGCAATCTATATCGGAAACGGATGTATTGTAGAGGCTCAGTCTACACGTGCCGGAATTACAAACACAAGACCGGTAAATTGTCATACCATTACAGCCATCCGTCGTCTGGTATAATTATGAATGCTATGGAGAAACGAAGAAAAAGTGGTGGTAAACGATGGATCATTACCATAATATTATGTGTATTGATTATTGTTTTGGGTCTTTTCTCCCGATGGAAAAACCGGCAGCTCGCTCCAATCGACTATAAGAATTCACTGGAAAAGACGGTGTTTGAGATCAATGGAACATCTTTGACACTTCGAAATATGGCATTTTATGTGACTTATGAAGAGGCGGAAGTGGCGAAGCAGGCGATGGAATATGACGAGGAGGATCCGAAACATTACTGGAATACCCGGTTGAATGGCACCTACGTCAGAGTGGCAGCGCGCAATGCCGCAATACAGATGGCGATTCATGATGAGCTTTTTTATCAGATGGCGATGGAAGAAGGCATCGAACTGACTGACGAAGAGGAAAAATCGTATCGTATGACGGAACAGGATTTCTGGGGAGATATGGTAGATGCAGACAAAGATGTTCGCATTGGCGTATCGGAAAAAGATATTGCAGAGACAATGCATAAGATTGCATTGGCACAGAAATACCAGGAAATCTACGCGGCTCTTCAAAATGACGAAAAGGATGATTACAATTTCTCGGAAGATGCATACAAGCAGCTTCTTGAGAAACAAAAATATAAAATTAATGAAAAAGTGTGGAAGCGGGTAAGCTTTGGCACAATTACCCTGGATTATCAGGAAGAAAATTAAATAGGAAAGAAGAAAAAATTATGTCAGCAAAAATTGGTAGAAATGATCCATGTTGGTGTGGAAGTGGTAAGAAGTACAAGGTGTGTCATGCAGCTTTCGATGACAAGATTGCTCATTTTGCACAGTTGGGACATCGTGTTCCGACAAGAGATCTGATCAAGACACCCGACCAGATTGCAGGAATCAAGGAGAGCGCCAAGATTAATGTGGCCGTACTTGATTACATTGAGAAGAATATTCATGCAGGCATGAATACAGCGGAAATTGACAAGATTGTTTATGATATGACAACAAGCATGGGAGGTATCCCGGCACCGCTCAACTACGAAGGTTATCCATACAGTGTATGTACTTC
>URSS01000010.1 GCA_900550545.1 uncultured Lachnobacterium sp.
TTTGTTCTGCTCCGACCGGAGTGGAACGTAGAAACGAGGTCTGCGAAGCAGGAAGTCCATTGGCTTTAGACAATGGGTAGTTCACCGAAAGAGGTATAGAAAAATGAAATGTTTATGGAAAAAAGTGATTTGTGCAATGCTTGCAGTCGGTATGCTGGCACAGTGCCCGCAGCAGATCTATGCGGAAGAAAATGGAAATACGGTAACTGTAATGGATCCTTCGGATACTGGCGTGAATGACACGAATTCTGACAATGCAGTACAGCAACCGGATGACACACAACAACCGGACGATACACAGCAGCCGGACGATACGCAGCAGCCAGATGATACACAACCGGAAGAACTTCCGAAACCAGCTGCTGTGAAGAATCTGCACACGACCAAACAGGGGAAAACAAAGGTGCATCTAGAATGGCAAAAGAGTGCAAATGCAACTTCCTATTTGATATACAGAAAGACAAGAGGTGGCGCGTATAGAAAGCTTGCGAAGAGCAAAAAGACAACATATACAGATAAAACTCTGGCTGCCGGAAAAACCTATACATATAAAATTATTGCAGCAAATACACAGAATAAATCCAAAGCTGTAACAATAACATTTTCCAATATAAAAGCAGTGCAGATTCATGCACAGAAATATACCTATGCACAAATGAAAAAAGATATAAAAGAACTGGAGAGCATGTACAGTGATTATTGTGAAGTAACGGTGATCGGAAAGAGTGTACAGGGACGAAATATTTATGATGTGGCAATTGGAAATCCGGATGCGGATCAGTCGCTTTTGGTCGTAAGTACGTTACATGCCCGTGAGTATATCTGTTCCGCTGTTATGATGAAAGAAATCGAGTATTATCTGGAAAATTATAACAGTACGATTGGAAATATGACACCAGCTAATACTCTGAAAAATATGCAGATTCATTATATCGTGATGGCCAATCCGGATGGAGTGACAATTTCACAGACGAAACATGCGACATGGAAATCCAATGGAAGAGGAGTGGATCTGAACCGGAATTTTCCAACAAAGAAATTTGTTGTGGGAGGAAAGCCGGGAGCACAAAGCTACTCAGGCAAAAAAGCGTTAAGTGAACCGGAAACATATGCTGTGGCAAAACGCACGAAAGAATTGATGCGCAAGCAGAATTTGGCTGGCGTAGTGAATTATCATGCAATGGGAAGGATTATATTTGGTGATTGCACAAAGAAATCGATTCTGAAGGATACGAAAACCATGTATAATATTGCAAAAAAAGAGACCGGATATCAGAAAGCTTATGATAGTGGCCGTGGACGTTCCTGGGGAGGACAGTATCGCGAGTACGTCATGTATATGCTGAATGTTCCTTCCATCACAATCGAGATTGGAAGTTCGGCAGCACCGTGTCCACTGTGGCAGTATGAAACAGAGTTTCAGAAAAATAAACATGTAGTTCTTAAGATCGCAAAATCTCTAAAATGAATAGTAGAAAGAAAAGGAGACAGTTTCAAAGAAATTTGAATTTGTCCCTTTTTTTATGTTATACTGATAAGAACCGGATGAAGGATCGGTTAATCAAAAAACGAGGAGGAGAAATTAAATTATGGATTACAACATTAATTTTCCATATTTGCATATTTATCTGGATCATGTAGGAAAGAACATTATGATTGGAAATTTTTCTATTGCATATTATGGAATTGTGATTGCTATTGGAATGCTGGCAGGACTTGGCATTGCATGCTGGATGGCAAAGCGTACCGGACAGAGTTCTGACACTTACTTTGATCTGGCACTGGTGGCTATCGTATGCTCTGTGATTGGAGCCCGCATTTATTATGTGGTGTTTCGGTGGGATTTGTATAAGGACAACCTGCTCAGTATTTTTAACCTGCGTCAGGGTGGTCTGGCAATTTATGGCGGGGTTATCGCTGCCATTATTACCACATTTATTTTTGCACGGGTAAAAAAGCTTTCGCCAGGATTACTTTTTGATACGGCAGGATTAGGACTGGTGCTTGGACAGATTATTGGCCGATGGGGAAACTTTTTTAACAGGGAAGCGTTTGGCGGATATACGGACGGGCTTTTTGCCATGCAGCTGCCATTATCTGCAGTGCGGAATTCAGATGTGACGCAGGAACTTTTACAGCATGTGGTAGAAGTGGACGGAATTTCCTATATTCAGGTATATCCAACCTTTTTATTTGAATCCATGTGGAATCTGGTGCTGTTGATCTGTCTGATTCTGTTTACAAAACACAAAAAGTTTGATGGTGAAGTATTTTTGCTGTACCTGGCAGGATACGGTATCGGGCGTTTCTGGATAGAATCTCTTCGAACGGATCAGTTGCTGCTTCCGGGCATTGGATATCCGGTTTCAATGGCACTTGCAGCCATACTTGTGGTGTTTTCCGTTGTATGGATCATTGTCTGGCATGTGAAGCATGGACGAAAACAGGCACAGGTGGAGCAAAGTGGGGACAAATAGTTCCGTTTGTGCATAAAATTGAATAAAACTGCATAGTGGACATGGGAAAGTATCTGTAACATCCCTTTTTTCAGAAAATGAAAGAAAGGTGGATGTTGCAGGTGCTTTTTTTATTTCCTGAAAGTTTGAAAAAACCTTGAAAAGACCTTGATTCGCACCTGTTTTTGGAGTATTATGGTTACATGGTGGTGAAAAGTGGAGAGAAAAAACCATAGAGTGGTGTAAAGTGGTAGATGATACATGAAAATGATATGACGTCTACACCATACAGAAACGACGGTTTCTGGTAGAAATGAAGCAGAAAGGCAGGTGAGTGCGTCATGTTCATGGGTGAATATAATCATTCCGTCGATGCAAAGGGCAGAATGATCGTTCCGTCAAAGTTCAGAGAACAGCTTGGAAACGAATTTGTAGTGACTAAGGGACTGGATGGATGTTTATTCGCATATTCCCATGAAGAATGGCAGCGCATTGAAGACAGCCTGAGAGAAAAACCACTTACCTCCAAGGATGCAAGAAAGTTTATGAGATTCTTTTTTGCAGGCGCAGCAAACTGTGAACTGGACAAGCAGGGAAGAATTCTTCTTCCTGCGAATCTGAGAGAGTACGCAGGAATTGATAAAGAAGTCGTATCCGTCGGCGTATTCAGCCGTGTGGAGATCTGGAGCAAAGACAGATATCTGGAGAACAGCGACTTTGATGATATGGATGAAATTGCAGAACATATGGCAGAATTAGGAATTGGAATCTAGGGAGTCGACATGGAATTCAAACATTATTCGGTTTTACTGAATGAAACAATTGAACAATTGCATATCAAACCGGATGGAATCTATGTAGATGGAACTCTCGGTGGTGGAGGACATTCCCTTGAAATCTGCAAAAGACTTACGACAGGACGTCTGATTGGAATCGATCAGGATGCGGATGCTATTGAAGCGGCATCCGAAAGGCTGAAGGAGTATCAGGATAAAGTTACCATTGTTCGAAGCAATTATGCACAGATGACAAGCGTATTGAAGGATCTGGGGATAGAAAAGGTGGATGGAATCGTACTGGATCTTGGCGTATCCTCATTCCAGCTGGATACACCGGAACGTGGATTCACCTACCGGAGCGAAGATGCCCCGCTTGATATGCGCATGGATAAGCGACAAAAACTTACCGCAAGAGATATTGTCAATGACTATAGTGAGATGGAACTTTTCCGTATTATCCATGATTATGGAGAAGATCGGTTCGCGAAGAACATTGCTAAGCATATCGTAAATGCAAGAAAAGAGAAATCAATCGAGACGACAGGTGAACTCAACGCAATCATTAAAGCAGCGATACCTATGAAAGTGCAGGTGACGGGAGGACATCCTTCCAAACGTACCTATCAGGCAATCCGTATTGAATTAAATCATGAGCTGGATGTGTTACGGGATAACCTGGATTCGATGATCGATATATTAAATGATGAAGGAAGACTTTGCATTATCACATTCCATTCACTGGAAGATCGGATTGTTAAGTCAAATTTTAAGAAGAACGAAAACCCTTGTACATGCCCGAGCAATTTCCCGGTATGCGTATGTGGGAAGAAATCAAAAGGGAAAGTGGTAACAAGAAAACCAATTTTACCTTCGGAGCAGGAGTTAGAGGAAAACAGTCGTTCAAAAAGCGCGAAATTACGTGTGTTTGAGCGTATCGAACAGTAAAAGAAAGAGCAGGAAAGCAATATGACTAAAAATTATTACATACATGGAAATACGGTACGTGAATTAGAAGCACCGGTGCGTCAGAACCGTCGGACGCGCGAGGAGATCGAGCAGGCAAAAAGACGTAAAAATCGTAGAAATGCTGCGAGAAGAAACAGACAGCGCGCTATGGAAATGAGCCGTGGATATGTGGCTTTCTTATCCGTATGTGTTGCAATCATTGCGATATCTGCGGTCGCATTTGTAAAATTACAGTCACAGGTAACATACCGCATGAACAATATTGCATCTTTACAGAGCGAAGTAAATGATCTTCGTGCAGATAACGATGCCAGATACAAGAGCATCACTACTTCAGTTGATCTGAATGAAGTGAAGAAGAAGGCAATCAAAGAATTGGGAATGTCTTATCCAAAAGAAAAGCAGGTGGTATATTATTCCATTGAAAATAACAACTATATGGATCAGTACAGTGACATTCCAAAACAGTAGGAGAACATTGTGGCAAGAAGAAGGAGACCGGTTCAAAAATTTAACCGGAAAATGAGAACCAAGCTTCTGGTGCTTTTTATATTTATTATGGCAGGATTGTGTGTCATGATCGGGAGATTGATGTACATCGAATACACCAGTGGCGATAAATATGAGAAAAAAGTATTATCCATGCAGTCATATGATAGCAAAACCATTCCGTACCAGAGAGGAGATATTGTGGATAGCTCCGGCACGGTACTCGCTACCAGTGTGGCTGTTTATAACGTTATTCTAGACTGCTCACAGATGACATACAAGGAGGAGTATGTTAAACCTACCATTGATGCACTTGAGGAGTGCTTCCCTGAATTAAAGAGGGAAGATCTTGAATCCTATGCAAAGGAAAAAAAGGACAATAAGTACATTGTGCTGGCAAAGAAGCTTCCATATGAAGAAATTCAGAAATTCGTTGAGATGCAGGATGCGGTAGATGACAAGAAAAAGAAAATTAACCCAAATATCAAGGGTGTCTGGTTTGAAAAAGAATATCAGAGAACCTATCCATATAACAGTCTTGCAGCATCTGTGATCGGATTTACTTCATCCGGTAATGTGGGCACAACAGGACTTGAGAATTACTATGATGATGTATTAAACGGCGTGAATGGAAGAGAGTATGGTTATCTGAACTCTGACAGCAATTTTGAAAAAACGGTCATTCCGGCGCAGGATGGAAGTACACTGGTTACATCCATCGATTCCAATATACAATCAATTGTAGAGAATAAAATTAAAAAGTTTAATGAGGCTTATACAGACAACTATAAGGTGGGAGATGGAAGTAAGACGACCGCCGTGATTGTTATGAATCCGCAAAACGGGGAAATTCTTGCGATGGCGGATTATCCGACATTTAATCTGAACAAGCCGAGAGACTTGAGTGATCTCTACACAGAGGAAGAAATCAGCAAAATATCAGATGATGACCAGCTCGACGTACTCAATGGTCTGTGGCAGAATTATTGTGTGACCGCTACGTATGAGCCGGGATCGGTACAGAAACCGTTTACGGTTGCTGCCGGATTAGAGACTGGAACGATCAATGATAATATGACCTTTCTGTGTGATGGTGGAGAACAGTTTGACCGTTGGGTCAGCTGTGTTAACCGTAATGGACATGGTATTGAGACGGTTCGTAAAGCATTGATGGATTCCTGTAATGATGCGTTGATGCAGATGTCATATAAGATAGGAAAGAAAAATTTCCTCGAGTATCAGTCGATTTTCGGCTTTGGTCAGAAGACAGGAATTGATCTGCCGGGCGAGACAAATACATCTTCCTTAATATTTAATCTGGATAATATAAAACCGATTGACCTTGCTACAAATGCGTTTGGACAGAACTACAACTGTACAATGATTCAGATGGCCAGTGGTTTCAGTTCGCTGATCAATGGTGGAACTTATTATCAGCCACATGTAGTGACAAAGATTACAGACAGTTCAGAAAATACAATTTCTACAATTGAACCGAAAGTGGTAAAACAGACAATTTCACAGAGCACAAGTGATCAAATCAAAGATTATCTGTATGATGTTGTTTCAAAAGGAACTGCAGGAACAGCAAAAGTAGATGGATATTCCATGGGTGGAAAGACAGGTACTGCCCAGAAACTACCGCGTAAAGACAGAAAATATCTGGTATCCTTCATGGGATTTGCGCCGGTGGAAAATCCACAGCTTTTGATTTACTGTATTGTGGATGAGCCGAATGTGGCAGATCAGGCACACAGTTATTTTGCACAGGATATCTGTCGTGAAATTTTGGAAGAGGTACTTCCGTATATGAACATTTATTCGGATGAAAAGAAGACAGGAAAGAACAAAGGCCTTGGTATTACTGGTGCAAAAACACAGTATACAAATCATCATCCAGGTAAAAAAGAGAATGACAACTAAAGATAAGCAGGTTTTAAGGCGGATGTTCTAGCAGCATCCGCCGATTCATATACTTTAGGAAAGAGCGATAGTGGCGGATTTTTCGATGCAGTGGAATAAAACCTATCACCGCAAGAAAATTTGTGTATTTTTCTTTTGTGTTCTTGTCTGTGCAGTGATTCTGCTTGGCCGATTGGTATATCTTATGATATTTCGCGGAGATTATTACTCGAAACTTGCAACAGATCTGCAACAAAGAGAACGACAGATCAAAGCCGCCAGAGGAAAAATACTCGACCGAAACGGTGTTGTACTGGCGGGAAATAAATCGGTATGTACCATATCTGTAATTCATAATCAGATAGAAGAACCGGAAAAAGTCATACAGATGCTTTGTAAAGAATTGGGAATATCCGAAGAAAAAGTAAGAAAACGTGTGGAAAAGCGCTCGTCGATCGAACGAATCAAAAGCAATGTGGACAAGGAAACGGGAAACCGGATACTTGCCTATGGATTTGCTGGGGTAAAAGTCGATGAAGATTATAAAAGAGAGTATCCATTTGATGAGCTTGGTTCAAAGGTGCTTGGATTTACCGGTGGAGATAATCAGGGGATTATCGGGTTAGAAACCGTGTATGATGAGGAGCTTCAGGGAACTGCTGGAACCATACTTACAACGACCGATGCCAGAGGGGTGGAAGTCGACAATATTGGAGAGGAGCGCGTGGAACCGATAGCCGGGAACAATCTTCGGTTGACCATGGATGCCAATATACAGAAATTTGCCGAGCAGGCAGCGCAGAAAGCTTTTATCAAAAAAGAAGCTGATTCGGTGAGTATACTTGTTATGAATCCACAGAATGGCGAGATGCTTGCCATGGTGGACTATCCGGAGTTTAATTTAAATGAGCCTTTTACTTTGACGGAGACATATGCAGATAAAGGAAATGACGAACAGGATGCCTTAAATCAGATGTGGAGAAATCATTGTATCAATGACACGTATGAGCCGGGATCAACGTTTAAAATTATTACGGCTTCGGCTGCATTAGAGGAACATGTCGTATCATTGGAAGACCGGTTTCACTGTCCGGGATATATTGTGGTGGAGGATCGCAGAATTCGTTGCCATAAAACGACCGGACACGGCGCGGAAAGCTTTGTGGAAGGAATCGAAAATTCCTGCAATCCGGTGTTTATCAATGTCGGACTGAGGATTGGAGCAAATCGTTTTTATGACTATTTTAAACAGTTTGGATTATTGCAGAAAACAAATATTGACCTGCCGGGTGAGGCGGCGACTATTATGCATAAGAGGGAGGATATTGGTCTGGTGGAACTGGCAACGGTGTCTTTCGGACAGTCGTTTCAGATTACACCGATTCAGCTTGCAACCACGGTCGCGTCCATTATCAACGGTGGCAACCGTGTGACACCACATTTTGGCATGCAGGTGGAAAAAGCAGACGGCACATGTGTCAAAAAGATGGAATATGAACCACAGACAGGAATCTGCAGTCCGGATACATCTGAAAAAATGCGTTTCCTGCTGGAGAAGGTTGTGTCAGAAGGTGGAGGAAACAAGGCATATATCGAGGGATATTCGATCGGAGGAAAGACGGCAACCTCGCAGACACTGCCGCGATCGGCGAACAAATATATTTCGTCCTTTCTCGGATTTGCACCGGCGGATGATCCGCAGGTTTTAGTGCTTGTAATCATAAGAAATCCTTCCGGTGTATATTATGGAGGAACAATCGCTGCGCCTGTGGCAAAGGAAATATTTGAAAACATCCTGCCTTACCTTGAATTACAATAGAGAATAACGTATACTTAATGCAGTTTGTTTTTTAACGAAGACATTAAGATGGAGGTTAAGAAGTATGAAGATAGAAGAACAGAAAGTTCTTGTTGTGGGAACCGGAATCAGCGGAATCGCTGCAGCAGAGCTTTTACAGAGTAAAAATGTAGATACCGTTTTATTTGACGGAAACAAGGAACTCGATTTGAATAAATTTTATGAGAAGGCACCTGAGTTAAAGGATATGCCAATCATTCTCGGAGAGTTGACTGAGGAGCAGATGCACGAGTTTGGTGTGGCTGTATTAAGTCCTGGAGTTCCTACGGATCTGCCAATGGTAGAGCGCTTGCGCGCACAGAATGTGGCAATCTGGGGAGAAATTGAACTTGCATATTATTTTGGCAAAGGACGTCTGATTGCCATCACCGGAACAAATGGAAAGACAACGACAACGGCTTTGACAGGGGCAATTATGAAAAATTACTATAAGGATGTCCGCATTGTTGGAAATATCGGTATTCCTTATACTTCTGAAGCTGCGACAATGACTGACGATACGGTTACAGTTGCGGAAATCAGCAGTTTCCAGTTAGAGACCATTCATGATTTTTGTCCGGAAGTCTCTGCTATTTTAAATATTACAGAGGATCATTTGAATCGTCATCATACGATGGAATGTTATATCAAGACAAAAGAAGATATTACCAGAAACCAGACAAAGGATCAGGTATGTGTATTAAATTATGAGGATGAAGTGCTTCGCAGCTTTGGTGAGAGCGCACCGGCAAAGGTTGTATATTTCAGCAGTCACAGAAAATTGGACAATGGATTCTATCTTGAGGGGGAGGACATATACTATGCGGTAGACGGACAGAGTACCCATGTCATTAATGTCAACGAACTGAATCTTCTTGGAAGACATAACTATGAAAATGTTATGGCGGCATGTGCAATAAGTGTGAATTTCGGTGTACCTATGGACAAAATTGTAGAAGTTCTTAAGACATTCCAGGCAGTAGAGCATCGTATCGAGTATGTGACCGAGAAGCGTGGCATAAAGTTTTATAATGATTCCAAGGGAACGAACCCGGATGCAGCTATTCAGGGAATTCGTGCAATGAACCGTCCGACATTTCTGATTGGTGGTGGATATGATAAACAGTCCGAGTATGATGAGTGGATTGAGGCTTTTGATGGCAAAGTGAAAAAACTTGTACTGATCGGTCAGACAGCAGAAAAAATCGAAAACTGTGCACACAGACATGGATTTATGGATACTGTGCGAAAAGATACTTTTGAGGAAGCAATCCAGTACTGCTATGACAATGCAAAGTCCGGCGATGCCGTATTATTGTCACCGGCGTGTGCAAGCTGGGGAATGTTCCCGAACTATGAGGAACGTGGAAGAATTTTCAAAGAATATGTTCGCAATTTAGAGGAGTAGAGATTCGTGGCAAGACGACGGAAGGATGGAAAGAAAGCAACTGCATATTTTGATTACAACCTGCTGTTTATTCTGATATTTCTGCTGTGCTTTGGACTGGTAATGTTGTATAGTTCCAGTTCTTATACATCGGCAAATCTGTATGACGATAGTGCGCACTATCTCAAGTTACAGTTTCGTAACATATTGGTTGGTGTGATCCCAATGTATTTTTTCGCAAAGATCGATTATCATTTTTGGAAAAAGCTTGGCTTTTTTGCATATTTTTGCTCGTTTGCTTTGTGCGTACTCGTAATGTTTCCGATTCCGGGACTGACAAGATCTTCACACGGACAGTCGAGATGGTTGAATCTTGGACCTTTGAGTTTTCAGCCTTCGGAGCTTGCAAAGCTTGCGGTGATCATATTCCTTGCCATGCTGATCGAACGTATTCCAAAGAAACTTGGAGATTTCTCCAGTATTATAAAGGTAATGGTAATCATGTTTCCGCTTTTGGTAGTTATTGCTTCCAGCAATTTGAGTACTGCGGTCATTGTCTTTGGTATTGCGGTATGTATGCTGTTTGTAGCAAGCCCGAAGTATAAACAGTTCGTTGTTGTAGGTGTAGCAGGTGTTTCCTTTGTTGTGGCATTTATTATGCTTGCTTCTTACCGAAGTGGTCGCGTGCAGGCGTGGCTGCATCCAGAGACCGCGGGGGATGACGGTTATCAGACGTTGCAGGGACTGTATGCAATTGGTTCTGGCAAACTGTTTGGTAAAGGACTGGGCGAAAGTCTGCAGAAGATGGGAAATGTGCCGGAGTCTCAGAATGATATGATTTTTACGATTATCTGTGAAGAACTGGGTCTGTTTGGGGCTATCTGTGTCATTCTTTTGTATGTGCTTTTACTATGGAGAATGATGGTTATCGCCAATAACGCAAAGGATCTGTATGGTGCGCTTCTTGTGACTGGTATTATGTCGCACATTGCTATTCAGGTAATTTTGAACATTGCCGTTGTTACCAACACGATACCAAATACCGGTGTTATTCTTCCGTTTATTAGTTACGGAGGTACTTCGCTCGTGTTCCTGATGGCGGAGATGGGACTGGCGCTGAGTGTTTCGAAGGGAATCCGGTTGGAATCTATAGAGTAGGAAAATGATGCTATATGATTAGAGAAGAACGAAGAAAAAAGCGGAAAAAGAAAAATATATTATCGATCATACTGGGCATTCTCATTATATTGGCATTGGCGGCAGTCATTGTGGTCAGTGTATTTAAGGTTAAGAGGGTCGAGGTAGAAGGCAATCAGCTATATGATTCTAAAGTAATCGAGAAAGCTGTGTTAAATGACGATTATTCCTGGAATTCTCTTTATGTATTTGTAAAGTACAAATTTGTAGCAACGAAAAAGATTCCATTTATTGATACCATGGAGATTTCGTTGAAAGATCCACAGACGTTACATATTAAAGTATATGAAAAGGGCATCATGGGTTATTTATACATTCCTTCCATCAACGAGAATGCGTATTTTGACAAGGATGGATTCGTGGTGGAAACATCCTCGAAAGTGATTGACGGAACCCCACAGATTCTTGGAATTGACTGTGATAAGGTTGTACTGTATGAAAAACTGCCAATCGGGTCCACACAATTGCGTGAAATCCTAACGTTGACACAATCGCTGAAGCGTAATTCCCTGATTCCGGATTCCATTACTTATGGTGGGGTAAATGAGCCGGAACTTGCATATGGGGACATCAAAGTCCAGATGGGGGATTTGAATCTGCTCACACAGAAAGTGGAGCGTCTGGCAAAGATTAAACCGAAACTTCAGGGAATGAAAGGAACACTACATTTAGAAAATTGGACGGAAGAGACAACAAATATAGTGTTTGACCAGAAAACAGAAGCAAAAAAAGCTTCAAAGAATTCAAACAAAGAATAAATGTAAAAAATCACAAATTTTTGTTGATTATTTTGTTGAAAAAATATATTATAGTCTATATGGGTGTGCATGAAACATTGAAATGTTTCACGGCAGCCGGTTTTATAGAAGATAGTTTCGCAGATAGTACATCGGAAATCCGTAAGACTATCGTTCGTCAGCGGACAGGCTGGCAATAGATTAAAATTTATAGGTTAAAGAAAGAGGAGGAAGAACCATGCTGGAGATTCGGACAACAGAGGCAGATGCTAGTGCCAAAATAATTGTAATTGGTGTAGGTGGTGCCGGAAACAATGCTGTTAACCGCATGATTGATGAAAATATAGGTGGAGTAGAGTTTATCGGTGTAAACACAGATAAGCAGGCATTACAGTTGTGCAAAGCTCCAACATTAATTCAAATCGGTGAGAAACTTACCAAGGGACTTGGTGCAGGAGCTCAGCCGGAGATCGGCGAGAAAGCTGCTGAAGAAAGTGCAGAAGAATTATCCGCAGCTGTCAAAGGTGCAGATATGGTATTTGTTACCTGTGGTATGGGAGGCGGTACGGGTACAGGTGCAGCCCCGGTTGTTGCAAAGATTGCCAAGGAGCAGGGAATCCTGACGGTAGGAGTTGTGACAAAGCCATTCAAATTTGAAGCAAAGAAGCGTATGATCAATGCGGTATCCGGTATTGAAAAATTAAAAGAAAGTGTTGACACGCTCATCGTTATTCCAAACGATAAACTTCTTGAAATCGTAGACAGACGTACTTCTATGCCGGATGCATTAAAGAAGGCAGATGAGGTATTACAGCAGGCAGTACAGGGAATTACAGACTTGATTAATCTGCCGGCATTGATTAACCTTGATTTTGCAGACGTTCAGACAGTTATGAAAGATAAGGGACTGGCACATATTGGAATTGGTAGTGCAAAGGGTGATGAGAAGGCAATTGAGGCTGTTAAGCTTGCCGTTGCATCACCACTTCTTGAGACAACCATCAATGGTGCAACACATGTCATTATCAATATTTCCGGAGACATTTCTCTTATGGATGCTAATGATGCTGCAAGCTATGTGCAGGATCTTGCGGGAGAGGACGCAAATATCATCTTCGGTGCGAAGTTTGATGAGACTATGACAGATGAAGCAACAATCACAGTTATCGCAACCGGATTAGAGAGTCCTATGAAGTCTGTAGCAGCTCCAGGCGGTGTTAGTTCCCGTATGGTATATCCGAACCAGACAGTAAACCGTCAGCCGGCTGCTTCCGGAATTGTGAATCGTGCAGCTTCTACAAACAGTTATGTAGGAACAGGAGTAACAAATAATGCTTCTGTGCAGAGAAATTCAATCCCTGTAACACCTAGACCTGCAACCAGACAGACAACATCTACTTATACCGGCATTCAGAGACCAAAGCAGCCGGAGAGCAGTGTTAAGCCAGTGGAAATTAATATTCCTGATTTCTTGAAAAATTCAAAAAGATAATTAATTTGTCGAAGAAGGAAAATAATTTTTAAATTAAAACCTCCTGTTTTTGCCAAATTATAGAGAAGAGATTTTCTATAATAACGGTAGAGACAGGAGGTGTTTTTTATATATGCATTCTATATTGACGTATTCATAGAACAGAATTTTTTGATGAATCTTCTGGTTTTGTCGATGACAAGCAAATTATGCAAAAGTGCAGTCAGACACAAATATCTCAGAATAGTGGTTTCTTCTGGAATTGGAGCATTTCTTGCGGCAGTGTTATTGTTAATAAGGGCATATTGGCTGAGTGTATTTTGCACAGCTGTCATTGTAGTGCCATTGATGCTATTTTTTGCGTTTGGAAAATGCAGTAAAAAGCAGTTTGTCCTGCGGATACTGATTAGTTGGTTCAGCATCCTTCTATTGAATGGAATCGTGACCGCTTTTTCCAACTTTACGGGCATACGGGGAATGACCTGGTATGTGGCAGCGGTGACCATTGTAATCGGGCATGCTCTGGTGAAAGTCTGGCTGTGCAACGTGCAACAACAAAGAAATCTTTATGAAGTGAAATTAAAAAATGATGGGAAAGAAGTCTGTTGTGTTGGATTGTACGATTCTGGGAATCGTTTACAGATGCCTGTCTCGAGAGAACCGGTACATATTGTGAGCATGAAGATTTTTGAACAGTTGAAAAGAAAGAAGAGCAGGATCACAGAGATTCCGTTTCAGGCACTGGGGACAACTGAAGGATGGATACCTGTTACCAAAATTGAATCGATGGAATTGCAGCATAATCAGTCACAGAGTACATACAAAAATGTGTGGATAGGATGTGCAGATGCTGCATTGCTGCAGGGAAAGTCATATCAGATGATTCTGCATTCTTCCACGCACAATGAAAGTTCGTGAAAGGAAAAGAAATGATGGATGTAAAACAGTTACTGAAGACTACAATTGGAAAAATTCGCATGTTATTTACAGAAGAAGAAATTTTTTATATTGGTGGTTCGGATGTTTTGCCTCCGCCGCTGGAAAAGGAACAGGAACAGAAATGTTTGGTAGCGCTTTCTGATCTGACAACAAAGAAAAAAGATTATTCAAAGGAAGATGCAAGAAAAATGCTGATAGAGCATAATTTGCGTCTGGTTGTTTATCTGGCCAAGAAGTTTGAAAATACAGGAATCTGTGTGGAAGATCTGATTTCGATTGGAACGATTGGACTGATTAAAGGAATCAATACCTTTAACCCGGAAAAGAAAATCAAACTGGCGACCTACGCATCACGATGCATAGAAAATGAAATTCTTATGTACTTACGCAGAAATAACAAAATAAAAATGGAAGTTTCCATTGATGAACCGCTGAATGTGGATTGGGATGGAAATGAGCTTTTGTTGTCAGATATTCTAGGTACGGAAGAAGATATTATTTACAGGGACATGGAAAACGAAGCAGAGATAAGACTATTGCGGGATGCTGTGGAAAAGCTTGACCCAAGAGAAAAAGAAATTATCTGTCTGCGCTATGGAATCAACCGGAAAGACGGTAAGGAGATGACCCAGAAAGAAGTGGCAGATCTGCTTGGAATCTCGCAGTCCTACATATCTCGTCTGGAAAAAAAGATTATGATACGGTTAAAAAAAGAAATTCAGAAAAATTAGAATGTTTTCAGAAAACAGTTGGGGTTTGTGGAAAATGTATGATATAATAAAGCCATGACAGAAAGGGGTGGCTTTTATGGTATTGCAATTTTTGGGGGCTGATCGTGAAGTGACCGGCAGCTGCCACTATGTAAAGTTTGGGGATAAGCATTTTCTTGTAGATTGTGGTATGGAGCAGGGACCGGATCTGTATGTGAATCAGGAGATTCCGGTGAATGCAGCGACGATTGATTATGTGTTTGTCACACATGCACATATTGATCATTCCGGTTTATTACCGCTTTTATACAATCATGGGTTTCGAGGAACAGTTTTTGCAACGAAAGCAACTTGTGAACTCTGCAATATTATGCTGAAAGATTCGGCTCACATTCAGGAATTTGAGGCAGAGTGGAGAAATCGTAAGGCACGCCGTGCAGGCAAGCCGGAAGTGACACCAATGTATAACATGGAAGATGCGCAGGGAGTTTTGGAGCATTTCGTGGAATGTTCCTATAATGAGAAGGTTGAGATCTGTGAGGGACTTACCGTTCGCTTTATTGATGCCGGACATCTGCTTGGATCTTCCTCCATTGAGATGTGGGTAACGGAAGAAGGAGAGAGTAGAAAACTGGTCTTTTCCGGCGATATTGGAAACGGAAACCGGCCATTGATCAAAGATCCGGAATACATTCATGATGCGGATTATGTCATTATGGAATCGACTTATGGCAATCGGAATCATGATACACCACCGGATTATGCAGTTGAACTTGCTAAAGTAATCAATGCGACATTTACAAAGGGAGGTAATCTGGTCATTCCGGCATTTTCCGTTGGACGTACACAGGAAATGCTCTATTATATGCGTCGGATCAAAACAGAAAATCTGTTGCCGGAGTATCAGAATTTTGAGGTATATATTGATAGCCCGCTTGCAGTGGAGGCAACAAATATCTTTCACAAAAATGTGGCAGAATGTTTTGATGAGGATGCATTGGAACTTATTCAGTCCGGCGTCAATCCGATTCAGTTTGATGGATTGAAAGTTGCGGTAACGAGTGATGAATCCAAGATGATCAATGTCAATGCAAAGTCAAAAGTTATTATTTCCGCATCGGGAATGTGTGAAGCAGGTCGTATCCGCCATCATTTAAAGCATAATTTATGGCGTTCAGATTCCACAATTCTTTTTGTGGGTTATCAAGTGCCGGGGACATTGGGACATTCCTTACTCAACGGTGTCAAGAAAGTAAAACTGTTTGGTGAAGAAATCGAAGTAAAAGCAAATATTGTAAATCTTCCAGGTATCAGTGGACACGCGGACCGAGATCATCTTACCAAATGGATTTCTGCTTTTTCTGAGAATCCGCCGAAGAAAGTATTTATCGTACATGGTGAGGAAAGCACCGCTGTCGAATTTGCAGAACATGTTAAAAATGATGTTGGATTTGATGCGACAGCACCATATAGCGGGGATGCATATGATCTGCTTACCTGTGAGCAGATTGCACAGGGAAGTCGCGAGTATGTGGAGAAGAAGAAAGTATACCGTGCAAGTTCAAGTGTATTTGACCGCCTTGTGATTGCAGGAGAGCGTTTGGTTGCAGTTATCCGCAAGTGTCAGGGGATGGCAAACAAAGATCTTGCAAAATTTGCAGATCAGATCAATGCATTGTGTGACAAGTGGGATCGCTAGCATAAAATATACAGAAGCATAAAAACAGAGGGCTAACGTTCGCCCTCTGTTTTCAAATACTGATACATGCTTTTTAAAGCGTTTTTTTCCAGACGGGATACCTGTGCCTGGGAAATATGAATTTCGTCGGCCACTTCAATCTGGGTTTTCCCTTCAAAAAAGCGGAGCTTTATAATTTTCTCATCCCGCTCATTGAGGTGGGACATCGCGTCGTTCAAAGACAGGTCTTCAATCCAGTTTTCTTCTTTGTTCTTTTTGTCGGAAATCTGGTCCATGACATAAAGGGTATCACCACCGTCTGTGTATACGGGATCGAACAGACTTAATGGTGTCTGGATGGCATCTAATGCATAGACAATGTCTTCTTTTGGAATATCGCATGCGCTTGAAATTTCATCCAGAGTAGGTTCTTTTTGAGAGGCGCGGGAAAGCTGCTCCTTGGCCTGCATTGCTTTGTAAGCGATGTCCCGCAGAGAGCGCGGAATACGGTAGCTGCTGTTGTCCCGCAGGTAACGCCGGATCTCCCCAATGATCATCGGTACAGCATATGTGGAAAACTTGACACCTACACTGGTATCAAAGTTGTCAATGGCTTTCATAAGTCCAATACAGCCAATCTGGAACAGATCGTCCACGTTTTCATTATGATTATGGAACCGTTTGATGACCGACAGAACAAGGCGGAGATTCCCTTTGATATAGCAGTCCCGGGCATTGGAGTCCCCCTGTTTGATTTTATCGAAAAGTGCTTTTTTTTCTTCTTCTTTGAGTATTGGTAACTTAGAAGTGTTCACACCACAGATTTCAACTTTGTATGCTGCCATGAGATGCCTCCGTTTTACAAATCAATTTATCATAAAGGATGCTCTTTCTTTTGCTTTTTTATGCAGTTAATGCTATACTTTTACAAAATCAGAAAGAGATAGTGGATAGTGTCAAGACAAGGAGGCATCGGTATGGAAGAAAAGAAGAATGTAAGTGAAGACGTAAAAAAGAACACAGCGGATCAGGGACCGCAGAGTGAAGAATGGGCAACCGAAGCATTGGAAGAAATGGATGATTTTATCGAATCCCAGGGGATTTATATCCGCCAGTAATTATGTTTGAAATTTTATCGGAAATTATTCCCGGCAATACTTGACAGAATGCGAAATTAAGATTAAAGTAATCCTTGCTGCAAACAGCGCGTCAGTTCGAAACCTTCCTGACAGAAAACAAAACTAAAGGAGAATTTTATATGAGAAACAAAAGTGTAACGTATGTAGTACAGGCGGCTGTGATCGCTGCATTGTATGTGGTATTGACATTACTTGCCAATGCGCTTGGATTATCTTCCTACAGTATTCAGGTACGATTTTCAGAAGCATTGTGTATCCTTCCGTTTTTTACACCGGCAGCGATACCGGGACTCTGGATCGGATGTCTGACAGCGAACCTGATGACAGGAGCTATCATCTGGGATATTGTATTTGGAAGTATTGCAACATTGATCGGAGCGGTAGGTACGTATCTGTTGCGTAAGCACAAATTTGCATGTACGCTTCCACCGGTTATCGCAAATATGGTTATTGTTCCGTGGGTTCTGCGTTATGGATACGGATTTAAGACGGTTTACAATGGTGTTGACTGGTCGATTCCTTTTAACGTGGTTACGGTAGGAATCGGTGAGATTATTTCTGTATGTATTCTGGGAAGTCTGTTACTGAAAGTACTGAATAAATATTGCAATGTAATTTTTCGCGGGAACGAATAGAAGATTAGCAAAAAATGAATAAAGTGAAGGTTTGGAGACTGTCGTAAGACGGTCTCTTTTTTAAACTTCATAAAATCTTAAAGAAAATGACAGCTGAATTTCAAACATTTTACAATGCAGGTATGCTATGATTATAATTGAATACGGAACTTAAAAAGGAGGACGTTATGAAAAAATTTCTAACAGGAGTTATTCTTGTATGTCTGTTGTGTGTCGGACTTGTGGCATGTCCGCAGCATATTGCAGCAGAAACGAAAGATACAGGTGCTTTTTCCGGAGAGGTAATACTTTTAAAACAGGAAAATCATGCGTATGTCTATCAGGTGAACCTGGAGAATCATGGAGTTGATTTCGAAGGAACTTCCCGTGTGATATTTAAAGCGGATGCAGAGGATACACATTGTGCATTTGATATGCCAATTATTTTGCCGGCAAATGGCAAAAAGCAGTATACGCTGACGGTCCCGGAGTTGAATGTGCAGGATTGCAGAGGGAAAGGCTATCTCATTTTGTTAGATAAAGATGAGAAAGAAGTCGCATCTATCGCATTGAAGGATCTACTGGGAAATCAGGAGAAAAAAGGTTTTCGTGTAGGTATACTTTCGGATCATTATGACAAGCTGACGTATCTGGATATGGGTGGAGAAGATTACGCTATTTATGAAGAAGAACAGCCGGTTGTATTGCAGGAGATAAAGGCAGATACGTTGGAGGACTCTCTGGATGGATTGTACTATCTTGTTATTGATCAGTATGATGTCAGCAGTCTGAGCAAAGAGCAGCGAAAAGCAATTGAGGACTGGGTGGATGATGGAGGCTGGCTCATCATTGGAACCGGTTCTTATGTCAAAGAAACAGCAGAAGCATTTGATCCTGGTTTTATTGATATAACAGCACAGAAAACAAGCAGGAAAGGGGAGGTTACACGTGTCTCATCAAAAGTGCAGCAGGATTGTTATTATTCTTATAAAGATGCGGGAATTGATCTTTCCAATATGGAAATGACAGAATTGATTTTAAATTCTGCTTCAGGGTATGAAAGTGGCGATAATCCAGCATTCCTGGAAAACTATGGATATGGTTCTGTGATGGTATTATATATGTCGTTGTGCGAGGATGAGATGCAGAAGGCTGATGCCAATGTAGTAAGCTCCATTTATAATGAAAGTCAGTCAATAGCAGAAAGTTCGTACAATTATCAGAATGCAACAGGTATTTATAACGGACAGTCAGCAATGAATGTTATTGATCAGACGAATACGGATATTGATTTTAACTGGCTGAAAATCCTGATCATTATTTATGTGTTTGCAGTAGGACCTGTTTTGTATCTTATTCTGCGCAAAACAAAGCACAGTGAGTGGTACTGGATCGCAGCACCGGCACTTGGAATCTTATTTGTTGCATTTGTTTATATTATCGGTCATTCGCTGAATGTAACAGAACCGAAAGTATATGCGGTAAACGTACAGCAGACAGGAAATAAAAAGGCAGAAGTGCATACCTACTATTCTGCTTATCATTCTAGCAAAAAGGAATGGAGTTTCCGCCTGAAAGATAATTATACTTATGCAGGTTCCAGAATGACCGGATCAGGTAATGCAGTGAACGACCAGAAAAAATACAAAACATCTGTCTGTTATGAAGCGGACGGACTGCATTTAGGCATACGTCCGCAGGAGAGTTTTGATA
Organism: uncultured Lachnobacterium sp.; assembly: GCA_900550545.1. Classification (GTDB taxonomy): domain Bacteria; phylum Bacillota; class Clostridia; order Lachnospirales; family Lachnospiraceae; genus Roseburia. Next base: position 20,015 of record URSS01000010.1, read on the forward strand.
CAGGCTATCTGTTTGCAGCAGGAGAAGGAAAAGATGCAGGAAAGATAGAAACAGAAAATCTGAATTTCTCTGATAAAAAGCAGGAGGGAGTAATTAAGAACAATACTTCTTATGACTTTCCATATATGGCGGTACTTTCCAGAAATTATATATATGTTATAAGCAATGTAAAAGCAGGAGAGACTCTGAATCTGAAGCAGGCTTTGCAGGAAAAGCGTGTGGTAAATCAGTTTACAGTCGATTATATGGACGATATGTATTACAACTTAGTGGATTATTATGGAAATCTGGATGAGGATGAGAATGCAGATTGTCTGGCCTCTTTGTATATTGGATTAGTGGATGCAAGGAACGAGGCAGCAGATAAAGAGACTATTGTTGCAGGTGCAGTAAGAAATTATGATAAGACAGTGGAGAGCGATTGTCTTGAGACCTCCTATGGATGTCTGTATTCGCTTGTAAAGGAGGACGAAAATGCTGCAAATTAATCATTTATATAAGAATTATGGAAAATTTCAGGCAGTCAATGATCTGAATCTTCATATTGAAAAAGGCGATCTGTTTGGCTTTGTCGGACCGAATGGTGCTGGAAAAACAACAACCATCCGTATGGTCTGCGGGCTGATGCCGCCGACATCCGGAAGCATTCAGATCAATGGCATTGATGCGCTTTCAAATCCAAAGGACATAAAAAAACAGATAGGATATGTGCCGGATTTCTTTGGTGTGTATGACAATTTAAAAGTGACAGAGTATATGGATTTTTATGGTTCCATGTATGGTATGAGTTCCCGTGATATTGCAAAAATCTCAGATGATCTGCTGGAACTTGTAAACTTGTCCGACAAAAAGGAAGTATATGTGGATACGTTGTCCCGTGGTATGAAGCAGAGACTTTGTGTGGCACGTGCGCTGATTCATAATCCGGCATTGCTTGTGTTAGATGAACCGAATTCCGGTCTGGATCCAAGAGCCAGAGTGGAGATGAAAGAGCTTCTTTTGAATTTAAAGAGTATGGGAAAGACGATTGTGATCAGTTCCCACATTCTTTCCGAACTTTCTGAGATGTGTAACAGTATCGGTATCATGAACCGCGGTCATCTGGTGATAGCCGGAAAGATTGATGATGTCATGAGTCAGGTGTTCGGAAAAAATCAGATTATCATCACTATAGAAGGCGATATGGAACCGGCAGTGCGTATGCTAAAAGAACATGTAAATGTCAAAGTAGAATCTGTGGGTGAAAAGGAAATCCGCATTTTCCACAGTCTGACACAGATGGAAATCGCACAGCTGATTGCGGAACTGATCGGCAGAGGAATTCTTGTGACAGGATTCCATACGCAGGAAGGAAACTTAGAGGCATTGTTTATGGAGCTGACAGGAGGTGCAGAGAATGCGATTGAATCCAATTGTTAAAAAAGATATCAAAGTACAGGCTCGCAGTATGAAGATGGCATGGGGGATTTTTGCATATGAAGCAATCCTTGCGGGTGTATTTTTTATTGCGCTGTTATTTATCAGCAATCAAAGTATTTACGATGCTTCTAATATATACAGCAAAATCGTGTGGCTGTATCCGGTGCTGGCAATCGCACAGATTATGATCATTGCAATTGTGATTCCGGTGCAGACATCATCTGCGATTTCAGGAGAAAAGGAACGCCAGACATTTGATATTATGATGACAACAAGTATGACACCATTTTCAATCATTATGGGAAAAGTAGGGATTGCCGTAGTGCAGGGGCTGTTCTTTATTGTGGCAAGTCTGCCGGTTATGGCACTTACTTTTGTTATCGGTGGTATGTCCTGGAGTTATCTGTTCTGGTTTTTTGCACTGGCACTTCTTGTATCGTTTTTTGCAGCAAGTATCGGAATTCTTTGTTCGTCCTTGTGTAAGAAGACCATCAGTGGTGTGATTTTTTCATACGGCATTTATGCATGCTTTTTTGTACTTACAGCCGTTCCGTATTTTGTATGGGAGGTTGTCAGCGGTTATAAGACAACAGCAAGTCTCTGGAGTCTGCTGATGCTTGCAAATCCATTTATTTATCTGACAGAATTTGTTGAACTTATGATGACAGGTTCCTCTTTTATAGAAGAGAGCGGATGGCTTTATGCATCCAGCACAAAGAAGGGATTTATGCACTGGCTTGGTACCGGAAATCACTGGATGATAGTATCTACAATTGTTTATATATTGATTTCGCTGCTGTTTTTATGGATTGCGGCAAAACGTATTACGCCGATTTCACACAGAAAAGCAAAGGAGCTTGTAGATGGAAGAAACAACGTACCTGAAACAAAAAATTAAAGACTGCAGGCACAAATTAAATCTGGCAAAAATCCTGGAGAATTGTGTATATTATATTTCTTTTGGAGCATTGGCTGCAGTATTGGTGGAAGGCATTTCTTTGTTTGTCCCGTTTTACTATGCGAACTATTTTGCAGCAGGCTGTATAGGGATCGGATGTCTGGTTGGAATTGTTCGCGCGCTAATGACATGGGCAGATGAAAAAGCGGCTGCAAGAAAACTGGATAGCTTCGGCTTGCAGGAGCGTACATTGACAGCCTATGAAAATCTGGATAAAGAAGATGCATTCACAAAATTACAGAGAAACGATGCGGTACAGATGTTAAAAGAAAACGAGAACAATATCTGTATTCCTATCCGGCCGAATATGAGACATCTGCTGGCTTTCATTTTTTCTCTTGTATGTGTATGCACTCTGGCAATGGTTCCGTCGGTTGCGAAAGAGCAGGCAAAGGAGCTGCATGCGCTCAAACAGGAAGTCAAGGAAAAGAAAAAAGAATTGTCCTCGGTTATGGATGCGTTGGAGGGCATTGATACGAAATCACTTTCGGCTGAGGAAAAGAAAAAATTACAGGAATTGATGAAGTCCTTGGAGATGTCAAAAAAGGAACTGGATCAGGTAGAAGGTGCACAGGAACTGGCATCGGCAAATGAGCGGCTGCAATTCAAATATCAGGAGACGGCACAGAGCCTGACTGGTATCGATCCATCGAAGATTGGTGTGAAGGAAGCACAGCAGATTGCACAGGCGGCAAGTGGTCAGACAGGTGGTTCTTCGAATGGAAATGATACTGCCGGTGCAAATGGTCAGCTTGCAGATGGCAGCAACAATAATGGAGATTCCCAGTCATCTTCCGGTGACGGCAATAATGGAAATAACACTTCCGGGGATGGAAATTCGACGGAGAATGGAAATGGAAATGGAGACGGCGACGGCAACGGAAACGGCAATGGCCAGGGAAATGGCGACGGTAATGGAAGTGAAAACGGAAATGGCAATGGCCAGGGAAACGGGAATGGCAATGGAAACGGTAATGGAAGCGGCAGCGGAAAGGGAAGCGGAAGAGGAACCGGTTCGAGCTCTACAGCGCATGATTATGTTACCGTTCCCAATAAAGTCGGTGATGACAGCTCCCTGCATGGAGACAAAACCGGAAAGAACAATTCTGATTACTATCGGGCGCAGAATGGTCTTACCTGGGAAGGAGATCATGTGAGCCTTGATTCCGTGATCGCGGATTATACAAAGAATGCATACGAAGGAATTTCATCGGGGCGTTATCCGAGTGGAATGGAAAATGTGATCAAAGATTATTTCAAGAACCTGAACGAATAAGGAGGAGTTATGACAGAGTTAGAATTATGTCAGCAGAATGTAAAAGCCTGTGAGGAAGAAATCGGCAAGGGCATTATTGGACAAAAAGAAATTATCCGACAGGTAATGCTGGCATTACTTGCGGGAGGAAATGTATTGTTAGAAGGTATGCCGGGACTTGGAAAGACCATGCTCGTGCGTACGATCAGCGAAGTATTCCAGTTATCTTTTAAGCGTATCCAGTTTACACCGGATCTTATGCCAAGTGATGTGACTGGTACCAATATTATGGTAAGGGACGAGAAGGGGAGCAGCTTCCGCTTTGAAAAAGGCCCGCTTTTTGCAAATCTTGTACTTGCAGATGAGATTAACCGTGCCACACCAAAGACACAGTCGGCACTGTTAGAAGCCATGCAGGAGCATACGGTTACCGTTGGAAACGACAGCCACAAATTAGAAGAGCCGTTTCTTGTTTTGGCAACGCAGAACCCAATCGAAAATGAGGGAACGTATCCGTTGCCGGAGGCACAGCTGGATCGTTTTCTATTTAAAGTCATGGTAGAATTTCCGACAAGGGAAGAACTTCGCGGCATTGTAAATCTGACAGAAAATACAGAGAAACCACAGATTGAAAAAGTGATGGATGCCACAGGGCTGCAACAGGCCAGAGCATTTGTTGCACAGATTCCGATCGCAGATGCGGTCATGGATTATATATTAGATTTGGTGATGGCTACCCATGAAGAAAGTGCTTATATCAAAGAAGGTGCAAGTCCACGTGCGGCACAGGCACTGATCCGGAGTGCCAGGGCACGTGCGTTTATGGAAGGCAGATTTAATGTATCGTTTGAGGATGTCAAAAGCGTAGCTTATCCGGTATTGCGGCACAGAATATTGTTAAGTTTTGATGCAATTGCAGAGGGGGTATCTGCGGATACCGTGATTGCACAGATCATCGAGGCAAAGGAAAAGAGCTTATATGTTTAATTCGGAATTTTATGATATGCTGTCCCGCTTTTGTCTGGCGGTGAATCACAAAAGTTCTCTGAATATGTCGGGAAACCGCAAGTCTGTACAGAAGGGAATTTCCGTGGAATTTTCAGATTTTCGGGAATATATGCCAGGAGATGATCTGCGTCGGTTAGACTGGAATGTGTATGCCAGACTGGACAAGATGTATATCCGGGAATATATGGAAGAAAAAGAATCGGTGGTATCGATTCTTCTGGATACCAGTGAATCCATGAATTACGGACAGAAATCAAAGTGGGAGCTGGCAAGTCTTCTTGGAGCGGTGATGGCATATCTTGCATTGAATAACATGGATCGTGTCATGATCTATGATATGAAAAATATGCAGCGTCCTTACAATGTTTCCGGTGGAAAAAATGCTTTTCCAAAAGTACTCAGGTGGCTGGAAAGTCTGGAGTATTCCGGAAGCGTGGACATGTTTGCTGCTTTAAAACAGATGCAGAGAAAGGGACCGGGGATTACTGTGCTTATCAGTGATTTTTTGCAGGAAGAATTGCTGGAGAAAGAGAACGAACAATATGAAAAAATGATGCAGTATCTTCTGTATTGCAGACAGCGTCCGGTAATTTTGCAGACACTCTGCGGAGAAGAACTTCATGTCAGTATGGAAGGAACATTAAATCTGATTGATATGGAAAATGAAAGCAAGCTGCGTATCACGATGGATGCACGTTCGATCAAAGCATACGAAAACCAGCTGCAGGCTTTGGTGTCCCGCATGAAAAAGGGCGTGCGAAACGGAGGAACTTATGTCCTCTGTGATACGACGCGGGATCGAAACCAGCTTGTATTTGAGGATTTAAGGGTGTTATATGATATTTGAAAGTTTATGGCCGCTTGCATTCGTGCTTGCGGTACCGATCATCATTGTTTTATATCTGCTGGTTCCTAAGGGAAAAGAGTATAAGATTTCTTCGAATCTCTTGTGGAAGAAATTATACCAGAACCAGCAGTCAAAAACATTTTTGGAAAAATTTATTCATAATCTGTTGATGTACCTGCAGATCGTGATTATATTGCTTCTGGTGCTGGCACTGATGTCACCATACATCCAAAAGGGTGGAACCGGAAGCGGAAATGTTGTCTATGTGTTGGATACCAGCGGGAGCATGCAGCATGAGAACGCAGACGGAGAGACCAGACTTGCACAGGCAGTTGCAGAAATCAAAAGTGACATTGCCTCATCCGATAATGGCACATTTTCCATCATCACAAATGATGGAACCGGAAGCAATCTACTTGCAGTTGCCTCATCGGATAAGAAAAGCCTGTATCGGTTGCTCGATCAGACGAAAGCTACAGATACTGCAGGAAATTTGAAAGATGCAGTGTCCGCGGTCCAGACGCTTGTGACAGATGCCGAGGGAAAAAAGAAAAATGATGTCATTGTCATGACGGATGGAGTCGGTGCAGCAGACACAAAAGAATTAACGTCTCTGTTTTCTGCACAGATTCGTGTGATGGGAGATGTGACTTCGAATGTTTCAAATGATTTTCTGTCTTATGCAAAAAGTGAGAAAGGGTACGACATTGCGGCCGGTTTTACGAACTACAGTGACAGCAAAGCTACGCTTGAAGTAAGCCTGTACGAAAAAAAGAATGTGATTTCTGTTCGGCAGATCTCCATTGATGCGGGAGAGTCCTATACCTGTCTGTTTGAGGATGTGGACTGGAATGGAAAACCACTGCATACAGAAGCTGCCAATATTGCTTTTGAGGGAAGCAATGCAAAAGACTCCCTCAAAGCGGACAACGAGTGTTATGCCATTGCGGAATCTGCCAATGCTGTCTCCGCAGTACTTGTGGGCAAGGGAAATACGTACATTGAGAAAGCATACCAGGCGGTAACTTCACAGACACTTCCGAAATCAGAAAAGGAAAGTGATCTGGATGTCAAAAAAGATACCGTCTGCATTTATGATGCAGATACTTCCGCCAAGCAGAATCCGGCAGTCAACCGGCTGGTATTTGCGGATGGACAGTCAACCGGTACCAAAAAGAAAGTTAGTCTTACGGTAAGTGATACGGAGCTGACTTCCGGAATCAGCGAATTTGCGATTGGAGTCAATAAAACTTATACCTATGATGTTCCATCCTGGGGAACCGGATTCTTATGGGCTGGTGATGCCTGTGCCGGTTACTATGGACAAAAGGACGGTGTCCGTGTCGTTGTTGTCGGATTTGATCTTCGCGAATCGGATTTTGCTTTGGCAGCAGAATTTCCGGTGTTTATGTCAAATACATTAAGTTATCTTTCGGACAGTTCGCTTCTGGCACAAAGTCAGTACGAAGCGGGAGAGAAAGTTCTGTTTCATCCGCAGGCAGATTTTGATGTGAATTCACTGGCAACAGACACCACGTATGCCGGTCTGTATACAGTAAAAGCAGACAAAAAAGAAGAATCTTATGTAGTGCATTTTGCGACGGATACACAGTCTGACGGAAGAATAACAGCAGAGGATGCCGGGGTAAAAAGCGCGTCACAGAAAATAATTGTAAAAAAACAATTGCGCAATGTCATTCTGGTATTGATCTTAATTCTTCTCGTTCTTGAGTGGATTGTCTATGTGCGCCAGATGCGCTATCGTGGAAAATTTTATCTGATTGTGCGTATTATGACGGCTTTGTTTGTGGTATTGGCACTGTTTGGATTTTCCGTGAATAAACGAAATGCAGAGAATACGACCATTTTTCTGGTAGACCTGTCAAAAAGTAATGCACAGAATGCAGAGGCGATGGATGCCGATTTGAAGAAGATGATCGCAAAGATGCCAAAAGACAACCAGTATGGAATTGTGGCATTCGGCAAAAATTCGCTGGTGGAACAGTTCGTTTCCGAGGAGAAAAATTTTTCCGGCATGATGTCTGCGGTGGATGAGACGGCAACGAATCTCGAAGATGCAGTTTCCAGAGGTCTTTCGATGATACCGGAGAATGCAGCCGGCCGTCTGGTGATCCTTACCGATGGAAAGGAAACAAAGGGAAATATCGAAAGCACAGCTTCTGCGCTGGTATCCAAAAAGGTGGAACTTTTGTCGGTGTTGTACGATGTAACCGTGGGGAAAGATACGTATATTGAAAATGTACAGATGCCGGGATATCTGTATGCCGGGGATTCTTATTCCATGACGGTCAATGTGCAAAGCAATTATGATATGGATGCCAGACTTCAGGTGCTCCGCGGTTCCATGATGGAATCGGAAACGAAAGTTCATCTCAACAAGGGAGCCAATTCGTTTGTGTTAAAACAGAAAGTCTCCGGCGAGAGCGCGGAAAGTTTTACGGTGCGGGTTGTGGCAAAAGGCGATACCTGTAAAGAAAATAATGACTATTATGCTTATGCGGCAATTCACAGCGTGCCAAAGATACTGGTCGTATCCGGTATGGATGAGGACAGCAGCAATTATGAGAAACTGTTGCGAGCGGCAGGATGCAATTACCAGACGGTATCTGCAATCAATGCGCCGGAATCATTAAATGATATGCTCGCATACAAGAGCATTGTGCTGGACAATGTATTCCGCACGGATCTGCCGCAGAAGTTTCTGGATAATCTGGATACGTATGTAAAAGATTATGGATGTGGTCTGATCTGTTGTGGAGGAGAAGAAAGCTTTGCGTTGGGCGGTTACCGGGATACGGAACTGGAAACACTCCTTCCGGTAGATATGGAACCGCGGGGAACCAATGAATCTCCGAGCATGGCAATGGTCATGGTCATCGATCATTCCGGAAGTATGTCCGAGATCGTGGATGACGGGGAGACGAATCTGGATCTGGCAGTTGCAGCAGCAGAAAATGCAGTATCGGAGCTTCGGGAGAAAGACTATGTAGGAGTGGTATCGTTTGATGACACTTATACATGGGTCGTTCCAATTACCAAAGCCGAAGATAAAGACGGAATTAAAGAAAAGATTGAAACGATTCCGGAAGGTGGCGGAACAACAATCAAACCGGCGGTCAAAGCAGCAGTGGAAGCAGTGAAAGATTGTGATGCAGAAATCAAGCATGTTGTTCTTCTGACGGATGGTCAGGGAGAAACTACAAATTTTATGGATGTCATGGGACCATGCAAGCAGTCGGGAATTACGTTATCTACGGTAGCTGTGGGCGCAGACTCGGACACTTCTTTATTGGAAAAACTCGCAGAGGGTTGTGGCGGAAGATATTATTATTCGGATATTTCCACCGACATTCCCAAGATTTTTGCAAGAGAAGTATTCTTAAGCGGAGAGACGTATCTGCAGAATGGCACATTTACACTTTCCGTAAACAGCAGCAATGCTGTCACAAGAGGTCTTTTTGCGGATGGATGGCCACAGATCAGCGGATATGTCAGTTCTACGCCAAAGAGCAATGCGAATGTCCTGCTTGCTTCCGATAAGGATGATCCGGTCCTTTCTGTTATGCAGTATGGTCTGGGCCATACGGTTGCATGGAATACCGATGTCACAAACAAATGGACGAAAGCATATGCGGGGGCTGAGGATTATGTGCAGCTGTGGAAGCGCATTGTGGATTACAGTGTGGGAAATACATCAGAAGGTGATACTATAGATGTATCGACTGCAAACGGCACAACAACCGTGACCTATCACGCCAGTGAATATAACGAGAAAACCAAAGTGGAGGCGGTATATACCGATCCGGATGGCAAGACGCAGACTGCAAAGCTGCAGGGCAGTGCACCGGGCGTGTACGAGGCAAAAATCGATACGGACATGACAGGAATTTACAACCTGAGTGTGCGCCGTATGAACAAAGATACGGTTGAAAATGCATTGACAGCGGCGGCGGTCGTGCAATATTCCGATGAATATAAGTTTGCACTGACCAATGAAAAATTTAAAGCATTTGTAAAACAATATGGAAAAACCATTACGGCAAATGATTCGCTGTGGAAGAAACTGAAAGCTTCCGCAAAGGCGAAATATGATCTGACCCGGTGGCTTTTGATCCTTGCCGTTTTGTGGTTTGTACTGGATGTGGCATTCCGCCGCTTCTCGTTCGTACCGACAGATACGAAGTTGTATGCGTTTATAAAAAAGCACTGGACGCAGAAAAAGAACAGGGCTATACTTTCTACGAAGACAAAGGATGTGCCAAAAACCGAACAGCCATCCGAAGAAGAGATACCGCAACAGAAAAAGGAAAAACCAAAGAAAGCGCCGAAGGAGAAGAAAAAGAAACCCAAAGAACAACAGTTGGATACTTCGGCACTGCTTAAGAAAAAAGAACAGCGGCATCAGTAGGAGTGAACAAAATGCAGACAGCAAGAGATTTACAGAACCAGTTAAGAAATATTGATCACAAAAGCTACCCAGCTTATAAAGGACTGCGGGGCAGTTATCAGTTCGAAGGCTATGAACTTCATATCGATCATGTGCAGGGAGATCCGTTTGCGGCTCCCTCACATGTGCGTATAGAGGTTCCGCTGCGGGATGCGAAGTTTCCGGAATGGAGTACAAAAGATAACCTGACAAAGACAGCTCTGGCAGATGAACTGACCAGACAGTTTGAGCGTCAGGTCGCACATTATACGTTTAAAGCGAAAGGGTCCGGAAAAAGCGGATTACTTTCGGTTACACGATGCGGGCAGGAAGTGTTAAAACGGACTGCATGTGAGATCGGAGTAAATCATCTGATCGCACGTTTTTCGGTCGGATTTCCGGCAAATGGAAGAACCATCAATGCCCGGGAGCTGGAAAAGATCCTGTTTGATTATCTTCCGGTCTGTGTGCAACAGTCATTTTATTTTAAAAATTTAAGTGAAGAACGTTTGCATAAAGTCATTGCGCTCGCAGAAGATCAGGAGGCAATCCGCAGCCAGTTGAAAGAAAAACATCTGGTAGCATTTGTTGCAGATGGAGCTATTCTGCCGCGTGAGAGCGGAATCTCTTCCAGACCAATGAGAGAATCGGTCGCATTTTCATCACCGGACAGTCTGCGGGTATCCATGGAACTTCCGCATAAGGGAACCATCACGGGAATGGGAATTCCGGAAGGAATCACATTGATCGTGGGTGGTGGATATCACGGAAAGTCCACACTTTTACAGGCGTTGGAACTTGGTGTGTACAATCATATTGCAGGGGATGGAAGAGAGTATGTCATTACAAATGATACCGCAGTAAAACTTCGTGCAGAGGACGGACGTTTCATCAAAGATGCAGATATTTCCATGTTTATCAATGATCTGCCAAACAAAAAAGATACCCATCGTTTTTCGACGGAAGATGCCAGTGGAAGCACTTCACAGGCGGCTGGGATTGTCGAGGCGATGGAAGCGGGAAGTCATGTATTTTTGCTGGATGAAGATACCTCAGCCACCAATTTTATGCTGCGGGATGCTCTGATGCAGCAGGTGGTCAGCCCGGACAAAGAACCAATCACGCCGTTTTTATCGCGGGCAGGGGAGCTGTATGAGAAGGAAGGTATCTCAACCATTCTTGTAGCGGGAAGTTCCGGTGCTTTTTTCCATATCGCGGATACCGTGATACAGATGGACAATTATGTGCCTTTGGATATTACGGACAAGGCAAAAACATTATGTGCCAAATTCCCGGTAGAAGCAGAAAAAGCAAAACCGTATGTCCGCCCGGAGAGTGTACGCATTATGACAAAGGATCCAAACGGAGCAAAGCCAAAGCGGGATTACCGCACAGGTGCGGTCAAAGGGACACCGGAGCGGCTGAAAGTAAAACTTCTGGGAAAAGATGGATTTGCACTTGGCCGGCAGAATGTCGATCTGCGCTATGTGGAGCAGCTGGTGGACAGCGAGCAGACGGCAGCTTTGGGCATGCTATTAAAATATGCCGTGGAAAAAATGATCGACGGAAAGAAGACAATCCCGGAAATTGTTTCGTATTTGCAGAAACAATTGGAAACAAAAGGTCTTTCTTTCTTTGCTGACGGAGGATATATTCCATGTGGATATGCGATTCCGCGCGTGCAGGAAATCTATGCATGTTTTAACCGTTACCGCAGAGCATAAGGCTTTTGGATAATGGTTGACTTTCCCATGGGGATGTGGTACGATTTCTAAGGTTTAAAGCAAAGAACAGAGATAGTACAGATTTAAGACATGCAGAGAGAAGCCGGCAGGTGCGAGGCTTTTGTACGAGAATCTGGAACCAGTCTGGGAGCTGCAGGATGAAGACAGAGTGTTTGTTTTGGAATCTGGAGAAATTCTGCCGGAGGTCACCGTTATCAGAGACAGCGTAAGTGGCTGCTTACGGATGAGTGCAGGCAAGGCCTGAATTTAGGTGGTAACACGGATTTATATTCGCCCTAAACAATACAGAGATTGTATTGTTTGGGGCTTTTTTAAACCAATTTTATAAGTAAAATAATCAAAGATGGAGGTTCACATGAAAGTATCAAAATTAGTAGGATTACGATTCAAGGAAAAGCCAGCCGACTGTGTCATTGACAGTCATGCACTGATGGTCAGAGGCGGATATATAAAATATGTGGGAAATGGTATCTATTCTGAATTCCCGACATTAAAGAAAATTACATCTAAGATCGAAGCAATCATCCGTAAAGAGATGAATGCCATTGATGGACAGGAAGTATTATTCCCGGTTGTTATGCCGGCAGATCTGTGGGAAGAGTCCGGTCGTTACGAGAGTGTCGGAAGTGAGCTCGTACGTCTGAGAGACCGTAACGATTCCAAGCTGGTTCTTGGAATGACACATGAGGAAGCTGCTGTACAGCTTGTTCGTGAGTATGGACAGTCCTATAACAAATATCCATTTATGATCTATCAGTTTCAGAGAAAATTCCGTGATGAGGCAAGACCGAGAGCCGGTCTGATCCGTGTGCGTGAGTTCACCATGAAGGACGCATATTCGTTCCATACATCGCAGGAAGATCTGGAGAAATATTATGATGTATGTTACCATGCATACAATCGTATTTTTGAAAAGTGTGGTATTCCGGAGGTCGTAACCGTTGCATCTGATTCCGGTATGATGGGTGGAAATGTATCACATGAGTACATGCTTTTAACTCCGGTAGGAGAGGATTCCATCGTACTTTGTACTTCCTGTGATTACCGCGCAAATATGGAAGCGGCAGAGAACAAAGTGACAAATGAAAGTAAAGGAAATTTAGAAGAGTTACAGTGCGTGGAGACACCAAACTGCAAGACCATCGATGAGGTCTGCGCATTCTTAAAATCCGGTGTAAAATCTTCCTGCAAGGCGGTTGTATACCAGAAGAATGCAGATGACAGTTTTGTAGTTGCATTTGTACGCGGAGATTATGAAGTAAACGAGACAAAGCTTCGCAACCTTGTCGGCGAGGACATTCATCCGGCTGAGATTACAGCAGATGATCCATTGGTAGCCGGTTATATCGGACCTTATGGTATTTCTGATCAGGTTACTGTATACTGCGATATTTCCCTCAAGGGAATTGACAGTTTAGTAGCAGGTGCAAACAAAGAAGGATACCATTATACAGGACTGAATCTGGAAAGAGATCTGGGAGAAGTTGCATACTATGATATTTCCAAGGTACAGGAAGGAAGCACATGTCCTTGCTGTGGCAAGCCAACCATTACGATCAAGAGAGGTATCGAGGTGGGTAATATCTTCCAGCTTGGAACCAAGTATACCAAGTCCATGCATATGCAGTACACCGATGAGAATGGTGAATTACAGACACCAATTATGGGATGCTATGGTATTGGTGTGGGACGTATGGCTGCATCCATCTGTGAAGCACACCATGATGAGTATGGTCCAATCTGGCCAATCTCTATCGCACCATGGGAAGTAGAAATCTGCTGTCTGCGTGTGGATGATGAAGAGACGAAGGCCGTTGCGGATAATCTCTACAAAGACCTGTTAAATGCAGATGTGGATGTACTCTATGATGATCGTCATGAGCGTCCGGGTGCCATGTTCTCCGATGCAGATCTGATTGGTGCACCGATCCGTGTGGTTGTCAGCCCACGTAACTTAAAGGAGTCTGCAGTGGAAATCACTACAAGAGACAAGTCCGTAAAGGAAATGGTTCCGGTTACGGAAGCACTCGAGTTTGTGAAGAACTTAAGAGCAGAAATGTTTGCTGCAATCGAAGCAAAAGTAGAGCCGTATAAGTAATAATTGTGTCAGGAAAAGAAAAACGTGGAAATCGCAATTGTGATTTCCACGTTTTTTTGTAAATGTAAAGATGATTATTTTAACAACTCATCAGCCAAAGCATTCATTGCAGCAACATCAGCATCTTTCATGGTAGATTTGATGGAGACAACAGTGTCACATACAGTGAGGTCTTTCATGGTATCAAGGATGGCTTTCATGCTCTTTGCAGCAACCGGAGCCCAGGAACCATTCTCAATGATTCCGACTTTACGTTTCTGGTATGCTTTATGTCCAAGACGGTTTAAGAAATCTTCCATCGGAGGGAAGACACCGCCGTCGTAGCTTGCAGCAGCAATGACAAGTTTGCTGTAACGGAAAGCATCTTCGATGGCCTCTGCCATATCATCTCTGGTAAGATCAGTAAAAGCGACTTTTATGCCTTTCTCTTTTAAAATCTCTACCATTTTTTCTGCAGCTTTCTTTGTGTTTCCATGGATGGAAGCACAGGCAACAAGAACACCTTCGTCTTCCGGTTCATAGCTGCTCCAGGTCATATATTTTCCAATGTAGTAACCTAAGTCTTCTTTTAAGATTGGTCCGTGTAATGGGCAAATAGTCTGAATATCAAGGGTAGCGGCTTTCTTTAACAGTGCCTGTACAGGAGCGCCGTATTTACCTACAATATTGAAATAGTATCTTCTTGCCTCGCATGCCCAGTCCTCGTCAGCGGAGAGTGCACCGAATTTACCGAAGCCATCGGCAGAGAAAAGTACTTTCTCAGTTGTCTCGTATTCCACCATAACTTCCGGCCAGTGAACCATTGGAGCCATGAAGAATTTTAAAGTATGTGATCCTAAAGATAATTCTTCGCCTTCGGCAACAGCCATGCAGCGGCTGTCAAGATCGGCGATATCGAAAAACTGTGGAAGCATCGCTTTGGCTTTGGCGCTCAGTACTAATTTGGCCTGTGGGTACTTCTCAGCCAGCATCTGGATATTGGCAGCGTGGTCAGGCTCTAAGTGGGAAATGACGATGTAATCTACTGTTCTTCCATTTAATGTGTTGGTTAAATTGGAAAACCATTCGTCAGTTTTTCTTGCATCGACCGTATCCATAACGGCAACTTTCTCATCAAGAATGACGTAAGAATTGTAAGACACACCGTTTGGTACGATATATTGGCTCTCGAATAAGTCGAGTGTTGTATCATCCACACCGATGTATTTGATAGAATCGGAAATAGTAATGTTACTCATTGTGTTATCCTCCTGTTGTAATTTATAATGTGCGTTTATTCTACCATGTTTGTGGAAAGGATTCAACTTTACCCGCGCAAAATAAAAGAGAATTCTTGCCTGTATTTCGAAGGCATGTTACAGTATATATATCGTGCAGAAAATGCAGGGCGAATGAATTATAGAAGTTAGAAACAGGAGTAACAGACATGGTAGATCAGAATACATTTACAGAGACCATACGTGAAGTCGCAGAAATTATCCGGACGAGCGCAGAACCGATGTCCCGGGAAGAGATTCTGGGTTATTTTAAAGATATGGAATTGAATACAGAACAGGAAAATATGGTGTTGGAATTTCTGCTGACACCACACGAGGAACCAGAAGAGGAAGAAACAGAAGAATCCAAGGTGGATGAGGCAGCAGAAAAGGAAGAAGAGGAAGCAGAAGATGCGCAGTCTGGAAAGAATGATGAACCGGAGGATGTTTTACCGGATTCTCCAATGTTTCAGATGTATCTGGAAGAACTGAAAAATCTTCCGGAATACAGTGAAAAAGAGCAGATTGCAATGTATCAGGCACTTCTTGCAGGCGATGAATCCATGGTGCGTAAAATATCGGACGGCTGGATGAAAAATGTCCTTACGATGGCAAAGAATCTGGCGCTTTCTTCGGAAGGATTCGAGGATGTGGTGCAGGAAGGCAATATGGCGCTGTTCCTGAAATTGTCGGATTTGTGTGGTTCCAAAGAAAAATGTGATGTAGAGGCGGAACTCGAGCGGGCAATCGAGGAAGCCATGAAGGCAAGTATCCGTGAGATGGCAGGCGAGGATGATAGTGAAAATGCTATTCTTGGCAAAGTATCACTGGTCAATGAGGCAAAGAACTATCTTGCAAAAGAAAAGGGAAGTGAACCTTCCATGCAGGAAGTGGGCGATTATACCAAAATGTCACAGGAAGAACTTGCTGATATTTATGAACTGATTAAGAAAGCGGATGTCAAGAAGCAGGGTAAATAAGTTTGACAATTTCCTTTCTTATGTATAGAATAATGCGTAGATTGGACTGAGAAAAGGAGACCATACGATGAAAATTTTGATCGACAGCATAACGGAGGAAGTGACAAAGGCATTCGTAGACAATGGATATGATGCGAAGTACGGAAAAGTAACTTTGTCCAACCGCCCGGATTTGTGCGAGTACCAGTGTAATGGTGCGATGGCAGCAGCAAAAGAATACAAATGTGCGCCATTTATGATTTCAGATAAGATTGCAGAAGCTTTGACAGGAAATGCAATGTTTGAGAGTGTTGAGTCCGTGAAACCGGGATTCATCAACTTAAAGCTGAGCAAGGAGTACCTTGCAGGCATAGTTACAGAAATGAAACAGGATGAGGGACGTTTTGGCTGTGAGGCAGCAAAAGATCCAAAGACCATTATCGTGGATTACGGCGGAGCCAATGTGGCCAAGCCTCTTCATGTAGGACATTTGCGTTCTGCAATCATCGGAGAGAGCGTAAAGCGTATCGGCAAATTCATGGGACACAATGTGATCGGTGATGTGCATCTGGGAGACTGGGGTCTGCAGATGGGACTGATCATTGTGGAATTAAAGGAGCGTAAGCCGGATCTGGTATATTATGATGAGAGCTATACCGGAGACTATCCGACAGAGGCACCGTTTACAATTTCCGAGCTGGAAGATATTTATCCGACTGCCAGCAAGAAGAGCAAGGAGGATGAGGCTTTCCGTGAGGCTGCAATGGAGGCAACCAGTCAGCTTCAGGCAGGCAGAAGAGGATACCGTGCCCTGTTAGAGCATATTTTAAATGTATCCGTTACAGATCTGAAGAAGAATTATGATAATCTCAATGTATCATTTGAACTTTGGAAAGGTGAGTCCGATGCCCAGCCATATATTCCTGATATGGTACAGATGATGAAGGACAAAGGCTATGCATACATGAGCGATGGAGCACTCGTTGTAGATGTTGCCGAGGAGACCGATACAAAGGAGATTCCTCCATGCATTATCTTAAAATCGGACGGAGCATCCCTTTACAGTACGACCGATCTTGCAACAATCGTGATGCGTATGCAGGACTATCATCCGGACAGCATTATTTATCTGGCAGACCAGAGACAGAGCATGCATTTTATTCAGGTGTTCCGTTGTGCAAGAAAGACGGGCATTGTGGATGACAGCGTAGAATTAAAGCACATTGGTTTCGGTACCATGAACGGTAAGGATGGTAAGCCATTCAAGACCAGAGATGGCGGTGTTATGCGTCTGGAATATCTTCTGGATGAGATTAATGAAGAGATGTTAAAGAAGATCACCGAGAACCAGAAGGAAAAAGAAAACCTTGATATCAGTGACGAAGAAGCAAAGAAGACAGCCAAAATGGTTGCCTTAGCCGCTGTAAAATACGGAGATCTTTCCAACCAGGCAAGCAAAGATTATGTCTTTGATATTGAGCGTTTTACTTCGTTCGAAGGAAATACAGGACCTTACATTCTGTATACGATCGTCCGTATCAAATCCATTCTGTCCAAGTATCAGGCAGCTGGAAAGACATTGCCGGATACCGCACTGCTCTCAGCACATTCTGCAAGTGAGAAGAATCTGATGCTTGTACTTTCCAGATTCAATGGAATGATGGAAAATGCATTTGAAGAACTTGCACCGCATAAGATCTGTGCATATGTGTACGAACTTGCCAATGCGTTCAACGGATTTTATCATGAGAACAAGATTCTTGCGCAGGAAGACGAGCAGATCCAGCAGTCTTATATCGGACTTTTGATGCTGACAAAGAGTGTGCTCGAGGCATGTATCGATGTACTCGGATTCTCTGCACCGGACCGCATGTAAAATAATAGTTCTGAATTGAAATAGAAAGCATATAAATAAGCCATAGGGAATTGAAAAAGATTCCTTATGGCTTTTTTGTGTTATATCCATGAAAAAGGGGGAAGGAATATTCTGACGACATATCTTCCGATAGCATTTCGGACAAAGGTTACAGAGAGAGAATTAGAGGAGGCAGAGGAAATCCGTTTAAGAGCCGGACAGGCAATGGAGCTTGTGTATGCAGGAGGAAAAATCAAACGTATTGGCGATGTGACGGCAAAACAGATACGGGAAATGCTGAATTATCTGACAGGGTATGCACCATATGCACGCGAGGAGGAAATGCGGCAGGGCTTTTTTACAATCACCGGAGGACATCGCATTGGCATCAGCGGACACACCAGTTATTCGATGGAAAAAAGCAATATGCAGGCAGACAGGCTGTATGACATCAATGCAATCAACATGCGTATCGCCCACGAAGTAAAGGATTGTGCCATAGAAATCATTCCATGGATCAGAGATGGAGAAATGTTATATCACACGATTTTGTTTGCACCGCCGGGGGTAGGAAAAACAACATATCTGCGGGATTGTATCCGGCTTCTTTCGAAAGGCGAGGGAGGAACGCATCAGAAGAAGGAAGCAGGAAGAAAAGTAGCTGTGGTCGATGAGCGCTCCGAGATTGCCGCCTGCTATCAGGGAATCCCGCAAAATGATCTCGGTCCCCGCACGGATGTACTGGATAATTGCCCGAAGGCAATCGGTATGCAGATGGTACTTCGCTCGATGTCTCCGGATATCATCGCTGTAGATGAGCTGGGAGGAAAAGAAGACTTTGCGGCTGTGGCACAGGCAATGAAATCCGGTGTTACTGTTCTCGGAACGATGCATGCCAGAAGCGTGGAGGAAATTTTTTTAAGAGAGGAGGCATGCCGTAAATGGGGGAAAGAAGGGAAAATGCGGTTTGTAGGACTAAAAAGAAAAACACCCAATATGGCGTGGGATAAGAACAGAAAAGTGACTGTGTTTGATGGAACCGGGAGGGTGCTATGGGAAAACTGATAGGAATTCTACTGATTTTGGGCGGTTGTGCAGGACTTCTGTACCAATGGATGAAGGTGCAGCGATGCAGGGCTTTGCTTATGGAAGAATGGATCAGAATCTTTGTCGCTTTTGAATATGCATTAGAGAAAGAACATGTTCCTATACAACGCTTTTTCCTGCGATATGATGGCCGGCTGCCGGAGGTGGAGCGCTTTTTTGAAAGAGTGCTGCAATTGCTGGAAAAAAATGAATATCCGAGTGGGCAGATGGTGTGGGGCATGGTTCTTAAAGAGTGGGAAAAGAAATTCGCATTGAAGGAAGAGGCCGGGCATACACTTAGAGCAGTGGGCGATGCTTTTTTTGGAGAGAACAGTCAGGAAAATCTGCGGTGCATGCAGGGATGCAGACAGCGCATGGAAAAATGCGTAGAAAAAGAGCGGGAGGAATTTGTACGTCAGCGCAGTGTGTATATGCCGGTGGGAATGCTTGCGGGGCTGATTTTGGTGATTCTTCTCGTATAAGGAAAAGAAAGGGATGCTATGAGTGTAACGATTATTTTTAAAATTGCGGCAGTGGGAATTGTTGTTACGGTATTAAGCCAGGTGCTAAAGCACAGTGGCAGAGAGGAGCAGGCGTTTCTGTTAAGTCTGGCAGGATTGATCATCGTATTATTCTGGATCGTGCCGTCTATTAGTGAATTGTTTCGGACGATGGAAACGTTTTTTTCCATGTGATGATCGTAAAAGTCGGACTATTGGGGATTACGGCAGTGTTTCTTGCACTGATCCTGCAAAAAGAAAAGTCAGAATTTGCAATGCTTCTCGTACTTGCGGCGGGAATGATCCTGTTTACTTATATATTATTGCGCATGCAGACGATCGTTTCGTTTTTATCGGATATGCTTGATTATCTGCCGGTGGACAATACATATCTGCTCCCGCTTCTTAAGATGCTTGGAATTGCCTATATTGCAGAGTTTTCTTCTTCAATCTGCAAGGAGTCCGGATACAGTGCGATTGCCGGGCAGATGGAGCTTTTTGCGAAACTTTCAATCGTGGCATTAAGTATTCCGGAACTGATGTATTTGATGGATGTATTGGAGAAATATCTGTAATGGTTTGGGTGAAAAAAAGTGTGGCAATGCTTCTGCTTCTTGGAATATTTCTGATGCCACAGACGGTATATGCCGCAGAGGATTACATGGATGAGATGATGCAGGAACTAAAGCTGGATGAGGTAGATGAGGCCGTGGAGGAAAATGTCACACAGCTTCCGGACAAGTATACCTTTTCGGATATGGTGCAGAGTTTTGTGGCGGAAGGAACAGATGGAATCAGCCGGGATCATATATGCGATTATGTATTTGACCTGTTTTTCTATGAGATTGCAGCAGTAAAGCCATTGTTTATCCAGATTATCAGCATGTCGATACTGTTTGCCTTTTTTGGAAAACTGCTTGTCACAAAGTCACAGTATGTATCGGAGATGAGCTTTTTTGTAGTGTACACCGGAATCATGTTGTTGCTGTTGCAATCGTTTCAGCTGATCAGCGAAGTTGTGGAAAGCGGCATCGGAAAAACAACTTCTTTTATGACCGCATTTATTCCAACCTATGCCACCACATTGCTTTTGTCGGGAAATACGGCATCGGCAGGCTCGTTTTACGGACTGGCATTTGGTATTGTTTATGTTTTGGAACTTGCCATGAAATTTCTGTTTATTCCGGGCGTACATATCTATGTACTGCTGGTATTGCTGGATTACTTGTTTGAGGAATCCAAACTTTCCAAATTTGCCGAACTGTTTGAGAGTGGGATTTATCTGGCTTTAAAAGTCGGTCTTGCAGTTGTTATGGGAATGGGAGTGGTGCAGTCACTGATTGCACCTGCAAAAGACCGTCTGTCGGTAAGCAGTCTGTATCAGGGGCTTAAAGCAGTGCCAGGGGTTGGAAATTCGTTTGGAGCAGCCGGAGAATTACTTGTGGGATGCACAATTATGATCAAAAACAGCATGGGTGCCGCAGCTTTGCTTGTGCTCGTTATTCTTGGTCTCGAACCAGTACTCAAAGTCCTTTGTTTTCATGTGATGTACCGGCTGGCGAGTGCCGTGCTTCAGCCTTTCTGTGATAAACGTCTGGCAGAGAGTATTGCGGGCGTGGGAAAAGGATGTGGCATTTATCTGAAAATTATGTGGAATGCACTGCTTTTATTTTTCCTTACAATTTCCATGATCGCGGCCTCCACAGGATTTATCAATTAAATGAGAGAAGGACATATCATCGATGCATATCATTTTAAATTTTGTAAAACAATATTTTATATTTATGTTGCTTTTGTTTGTGTTTTCCTATCTTGTGCCCAAGGAAAATTACAGGCGTTATTTTAACTTTTTTATCAGTGTCATGATGGTGGCGGCATTGCTTTTTCCGTTGCTTCAGATATCGGAGAAAGAGGTTGCGGCACAGACAAAAGCACGTTTGGAGGAAATCGAAGAGAAGATAGGGGATACACAATATTATCAGAAGGGGGAGAATATTTTTGAACAATTTCTTTCAGATGAGGGACTGGCTGAAACAGAAAATAAAGAACCGGACGAAAACTGATTTTCTTATTATGATACTCATCGGTGTTCTGGTGCTGATCGTCATGATCCCCACAGGAACGAAAGAAACATCCGGAAAAAGCAAGCTTACCGGAAACAAAAATAGTGACAAAAATACGCAGGAATATGGACAGGCAGACGGAATCTCGGACAGTGAATATGTCGAACAGTTAGAAGAACAGATCCGCATTCTGATTGAGCAGATGGACGGATGTGGAAAAGCAAATGTCATGATAACGCTTGCGGACGACGGACAGACTTATCTGGACAAAAACTGCAAAACAGATGAAAAAGCCAAAGAGGAGACTACCGTGATTTATGATACCGGAGAGGAACAAAAGCCTTATGTTATAAGAAAAGAACGCCCGCATGTAGAGGGCATGGTTATTGTGGTACAGGGCGGAAATTCTCCTGCGGTAGTGACCGAAATAACCGATGCAATGATGTCATTATTTGATATCGAAGCGCATAAAATAAAAGTAGTAAAAATGTCAGCGCAGGAGGAATAGCTGTGAAAAAAATCGTACATAAAAATCAGATTGTGATCACGACACTGGCCGTACTGATCGCAATCGCAGGGTATGTAACTTACGACAAAAAAAATGCAGATCCAACGGAGGAACAGGTTGTGACTTCCGTCAATGCAAACGATGCTGTCTCGGATAAAGAGGCGGATTTTACAACCGATATTGCATCAGATATTTCGGATGGAGAAACAGTGGCCACTGCATCTACGCAGGAGGTGAACAATCCGGGGGAAACGGTACTTACCAGTGCGCTGGTACAGGATGCAGACTATGCAGCAAAGGTAAAGCTGAACCGTGAGCAGGTACGCTCCAAAAATAAGGAGAGCTTACAGGCAATCATCGATAATGAAACGCTCGATGATGCCCAGAAGAAAGCTGCTGTAGATGAGATGATCACTTTGACCGATATCGCGGAAAAGGAATCCAATGCAGAGATGATGCTTGAGGCAAAGGGATTTACCGATGTTGTGGTAAGTATCAGTGATGACGCCTGTGATGTGGTACTGAACATGGGAGATGTGACAGACGCAAAGCGCGCGCAGGTCGAAGACATTGTGAAACGCAAAACCGGGGTGGCGGCAGAAAATATTGTAATCACACCGATTGAATAAAGAGTTGAAAATACATATTTTTTAGGGTAAAATAATGAAGTATATGCGTTATGTAATTTGATTTGGAGGATATACTGTGAGCGACTTAAGAAAAGAAATAGAAAAAAGACGTACCTTTGCAATTATTTCCCACCCGGATGCAGGTAAGACAACACTGACCGAGAAGTTCCTTCTCTATGGAGGCGCAATCAATCAGGCCGGTTCCGTCAAGGGAAAGGCAACGGCAAAGCATGCGGTATCCGACTGGATGGAAATAGAGAAGCAGAGAGGTATCTCAGTAACTTCTTCCGTGTTGCAGTTTAATTATGATGGATATTGTATTAATATTCTGGATACACCGGGACATCAGGACTTCTCGGAGGATACGTACCGTACTTTGATGGCGGCGGATTCTGCGGTGATGGTCATTGACGCCAGCAAAGGTGTAGAGGCGCAGACACGTAAGCTTTTTAAAGTATGCGTGATGCGCCATATCCCGATTTTTACATTTATCAATAAAATGGATCGCGATGCCAACGACACATTTGAATTGCTTGATGATATCGAAAACGAGCTTGGTATTGCGACTTGTCCAATCAACTGGCCGATTGGTTCCGGAAAAGAATTTAAGGGTGTTTATGACAGAAGAACGCGTAAAGTCATGACATTTGCAGATACTTTAAAGGGAACCAAAGAAGGTTCTGAAAAAATCATCGATATCGATGATCCGTCTCTCGTGGATGAAATCGGAGCAGACAAAAAGGCTCAGCTGGATGATGAGATTGAACTTCTTGACGGTGCAAGTGCGGAATTTGATATGGAACTGGTAACAAAGGGTGAACTTTCACCGGTATTTTTCGGATCTGCCCTTACAAACTTTGGTGTGGAGACATTCCTGCAGCATTTCCTGCAGATGACCTATGCACCGTTAGCACGTAAAGCAGACATTGGCATGATTGATCCGTTCCAGGATGAATTTTCTGCATTTGTATTTAAAATTCAGGCGAATATGAACAAGAATCACCGTGACAGAATCGCATTCATGCGTATTTGTTCCGGTAAGTTTACCGCCGGAATGGAAGTCTATCATGTCCAGGGCGCCAAGCAGATCAAACTTGCACAGCCACAGCAGATGATGGCGGACGAGCGCAAGATCGTGGAAGAAGCATATGCCGGAGATATTATTGGTATTTTTGATCCGGGCATTTTTTCCATTGGAGATACACTTACCACGGCAAAAGAAAAATTTCAGTTCGAGGGAATCCCGACGTTTGCACCGGAACATTTTGCGCGTGTGCGCCTGATTGATTCCATGAAGCGTAAACAGTTCGTAAAAGGTGTTACACAGATCGCACAGGAAGGTGCCATTCAGATTTTCCAGGAGTACAAGGGTGGCATGGAAGAAATCATTGTCGGCGTTGTCGGTGTGCTGCAGTTCGATGTGTTGAAATTCCGGCTGGAGAATGAGTACAATGTGGACATCCGACTGGAAAATCTTCCGTATGAGCATATCCGCTGGATTGAAAACAAAGAAGAAGTGGATGTGGACAACCTTACCGGAACCTCAGATATGAAGAAAGTCATCGATATGAAAGGAAATCCGCTGCTCCTGTTCGTCAATGAGTGGAGTGTCGGTATGACACTTGACCGAAACGAGGGACTGGTACTGGCGGAATTCAGCAAGAATTAAATATTCAAAAAGAAAGAGAACAGATAGTGTTCAAATCAAAGGAGGAAATATATGCAGATTGTAGAAGTGACAAAAGACAATTTTGAGCAGGAAGTACTCGGAGCAAAAGTTCCGGTCGTAATCGATTTCTGGGCAGTATGGTGTGGACCATGTCAGATGCAGTCACCGATTCTTGATCAGGTGGCAGAAGAGTTTGGCGATAAGATTAAAGTCTGCAAAGTCAATGTGGACGAGCAGCCGTCCCTTGCACTCAATTATCAGATTGCAAGTATTCCGACACTTGTATTCATGAAATACGGCCTGTTCCAGCAGAGAATGATCGGATTGCAGGACAAGCAGACAATTACTGATTATCTGCAAACACTGCTTGACGCGGAATAGAAGAATCGATATAATAAAGGCAGTTGCGTATATGCAACTGTCTTTTTTATTCCCCATGTATTTAAATTTAAGTTTATGATTGACACGAAGGCAAAAATATAATATTATTAGAACATGAAAACGAACATAGGTTCGAGTTAAGGAGATCATTATGGCAAAAGAAGATAAATTGAAGGCATTGGACGCTGCGATTGCACAGATTGAGAGACAGTACGGTAAAGGATCTGTCATGAAGCTTGGAGATAATTCTGCAAATATGAACGTTGAGGTTGTTCCGACAGGATCCCTCAGTCTGGATATTGCTTTGGGACTTGGCGGACTTCCAAAGGGACGTATTATTGAGATCTATGGACCGGAATCCAGTGGTAAGACAACCGTTGCCCTGCACTGTGTTGCAGAAGTACAAAAGCAGGGTGGTATCGCGGGCTTTATCGATGCGGAGCATGCGTTAGATCCGGTATATGCCAAGAATATCGGTGTAGACATTGATAATCTGTACATTTCCCAGCCGGATTGCGGAGAGCAGGCGTTAGAGATCACAGAGACCATGGTGCGTTCCGGAGCAGTAGACATTGTAATCGTGGATTCTGTTGCAGCACTTGTTCCGAAGGCAGAGATTGATGGTGATATGGGAGATTCCCATGTGGGTCTGCAGGCGCGTCTGATGAGTCAGGCACTTCGTAAGCTGACCGGTGTCATCAGCAAATCAAACTGTGTTGTTATCTTTATCAACCAGCTGCGTGAAAAAGTTGGTGTTATGTTCGGTAATCCGGAGACAACAACCGGTGGACGTGCGTTGAAATTCTATTCATCTGTTCGTCTGGATGTAAGAAGAATTGAAGCATTAAAGCAGGCTGGAGAAGTCGTTGGTAACCGTACAAGAGTGAAGGTCGTAAAGAACAAGGTTGCTCCGCCATTTAAGGAAGCAGAATTTGATATTATGTTCGGTCAGGGAATTTCCAAGGAAGGGGATATTCTTGATCTCGCGGCCAATGTCGGAATCATCAGCAAGTCTGGTGCATGGTATGCTTACGAAGGTGATAAAATCGGTCAGGGACGTGAGAATGCAAAGAACTATCTGCGCCAGAATCCGGATTTCTGCAAGATGATCGAGGAGCAGGTAAGAGAACATTACTTTGCACAGGAAACCGAAGAAGAGCCGGAAGCAGAGGAGAAAGCAGCAGAGGCTGACAAGGAATAGAGTGAATGATTACCGTAACAGAGTATGAATCTCTGGGGAAAGGTAAGCTCCGTGTGCGTTTTGATAACGAGGCGGAGCTTATTTTATACCGCGGAGAAGTAAAACAATGGAAGCTTCGCGAGGAAGCACAAATATCCGAAGAAGAATATCAGAAGCTGCTTACCGAAGTGGTTGGAAAGCGCGCTAAGAAACGAGCCATGCATTTGCTGGAACGTATGGACCGTACAGAGAAGCAGCTGAGAGATAAACTGGAGGATGGTAAATATCCGCAGGTTTGTATTGATGAAGCAATCGCGTATGTCAGAAAATATCATTATATTGATGATTATCGGTATGCCTGCACATTTATCCGGTATTCCCAGGAGAAGATGAGCCGGCTTCAGTTGAAGATGAAACTGGCGCAGAAAGGTGTTCCAAGAGATCTGATCGAAAAGGCTTTGGAGGAGGAATATTCCGGAGAAGAATCGGTACAGATCGCACGCCTTTTAGAAAAGCGAAAGTTTGTGGCAGAGGAAGCGGACGAACGTGAATTTCAGCGGACTTACCAATATTTATTGCGCAGAGGGTTTCGAAGTAGCGATATTTTAAAAGTCATGAAAGCAAAATCGGAATTTTAGACAAATCAAGGGCGTATTGCTTGACATAATTAAGCAAAAAGGATAAAATTAATATGTTGTAAAGTTATGACATGAAAAGAGTTTTCTTTTTGTTATATGTACAATGAAAACTTAATAAAGGAGGTGCTCCTGTAGTGGTGCCGTATGTAATTACTGCTATCATCACATTTGTAATTACTGCTGTTGCTGTATGGTTCATTTCTGCCGAATATCACAAGAGGGTAGCCAATACAAAGATTGGTAACGCAGAAGAAAAGGCCAGAGGCATTATCGATGAGGCTGTAAAGACTGCTGAGAACAAGAAGCGCGAATCTATGCTTGAGATCAAGGAAGAGACCATTCGTTCCAAGAATGAACTCGACAAAGAAATCAAGGAGCGTAGAAATGAAATCCAGCGTAACGAGCGTCGTATTGTGCAGAAGGAAGAAAATCTGGACAAGAAGATGGAAGCGATGGAGAAGCGTGAAGCAAGCTTTAATGCCAAAGAAGAAGAGTTAAAGAAGCAGAAGGCTGAGATAGCAAAATTAAATGAGCAGCGTGTACAGGAACTGGAGAGAATCTCCGGATTAACCTCTGAACAAGCAAAAGAATACCTCTTAAAGACCGTCGAAGAAGATGTAAAACTTGACACTGCAAAGATGATCAAGGAAATGGAAAATCAGGCAAAGGAGGAAGTTGCAAAGAAAGCAAAGGATTATGTAGTGACTGCTATTCAAAAATGTGCTGCGGATCACGTTGCAGAAACTACAATTTCAGTTGTTCAGCTTCCGAATGATGAGATGAAGGGACGTATCATTGGACGTGAGGGACGTAATATTCGTACCTTAGAGACAATGACAGGTGTAGATCTCATTATTGACGATACACCGGAAGCGGTCATCCTATCAAGCTTTGATCCAATTCGAAGAGAAGTTGCAAGAATTGCACTTGAAAAATTAATCGTAGACGGACGAATTCATCCGGCTCGTATTGAAGAGATGGTAGAGAAAGCTCAAAAAGAAGTTGAGACCATGATTCGTGAGGAAGGTGAATCTGCTGTACTTGAAGTCGGCATTCACGGAATCCATCCGGAACTGGTTCGCTTATTGGGTAAGATGAAATTCCGTACCAGTTATGGACAGAATGCATTGAAGCATTCGATTGAGGTTGCACAGTTGACAGGACTTCTTGCTGCAGAAATCGGCGAGGACGTTCGTATAGCAAAACGTGCAGGTTTATTACATGATATTGGTAAGGCTGTTGATCATGATATGGAAGGTTCCCATATTCAGCTTGGTGCAGATCTGTGTAGAAAATACAAAGAATCCGCACTTGTAATCAATGCCGTTGAATCACATCATGGAGATGTTGAGCCAGAGAGTCTGATTGCATGTCTGGTGCAGGCTGCTGATACAATCAGTGCTGCGAGACCTGGTGCAAGAAGAGAAACATTGGAAACATACTCTAATCGTTTACAGCAATTAGAGGATATTACAAATGGTTATAAGGGAGTAGAGAAATCTTTTGCTATTCAGGCAGGTAGAGAGGTTCGAATCTTGGTTGTTCCTGAGCAGATCAGTGACGCCGACATGGTTTTATTAGCTCGTGATATTTCAAAGAGAATTGAATCTGAGTTAGAATATCCGGGACAGATTAAAGTCAATGTCATTCGTGAGTCACGCGTTGTAGATTATGCGAAATGATTTTTAATGAGCGAGAGGGCTGTCGCCTGAACGGTTGATGACCGTTCGGGTGATGGCCTTTTTTTACTGTATGGGAAACAGCACCGGAGATAAAGTAAAATAAAGGAGTTCTAAATAGTTATAATAAGAGATTGCACTTGATTTTATAAAGATGTGGATGTAAAAGGAGAAAAATACAATGATTGAACGTATGAAACGATTGGACAGAAAATTAATGTATCAGGGATCTATTTTGGATGTTTACAAAGATACGATGGAGTTCCCGAACGGAACGCACGAAGAATGGGATTTTGTTTCTCATCGAATGGGAGCGGCTGCAATTCTTCCGGTACTTCCGGATGGAAGAATCGTAATGGTGCGCCAGTACCGTAACGCTTTGGAGCGAGAGACACTGGAGATTCCTGCAGGCTGCAGAGACAGCAAGACAGAAGATACCAGCGTATGCGCTGCAAGAGAGATGGAGGAGGAGACCGGTTATAAGAGTAAAAATGTAGAATATCTTCTGTCTCTTCGTACAACGGTTGCATTCTGCGATGAGTTTATTGATGTGTATGTAGCGACAGATTTAGAGCAGGGAAAGCGCCATTTGGATAATGCAGAAAGTATTGATGTAGAAATTTATACACTGGATGAACTTTGCCAGATGATTTACGAAGGGGAAGTGCAGGATTCAAAAACAGTTGCTGCAATTATGGCATACAGTAATAAAATAAAGGGCTAGGACATATTCTGAAAAGAAGATATTAGTATTATTGATGGATGGAATATGCGAAAAGAACTGGCAATAGGAATATGCTTTTGTATAGCGGGGATGCTTACCGTCTACTTTTTTGGATATACGTATTTTACGACCTATGGTTTTTTGAATGCGTATCATATGCAGGCATTTGCGGGAGCAAAATTAGAAGTCCCGGCATTAATTGGAAATATTATGTGGGAGCGTGGAAAATTATTTCTGCTCATCTGCCTTGTGGCGTATACGCCTTTGAAGAAGGTTGCACCACTTGTTCTGCGATGTGGAATCTGTTTTACAGCAGGGGTATTTCTTGCGGCATGTATGCTGAATATGGGACTTCGCGGCATTATATTTTTTGTGATGTCACTTTTCCCACATTGTCTGTTCTATTTGATAGTGTTGCTCCTGATTTTTGGAGTGGATACACACAGTTTTTACAATCGGAAGAGTCCGGTAGTAAAGAGAGTGATATATTATGGAGTGGTTGGAATTGTATTTTTGCTCGGATGTATTTCCGAAGTGATAATTTCTGTGCCACTGTTGCAGAATGTGATCCGGCTCATATGCACCTAAAGAAATGAAAGACGTTATGCTCTGGAGTGGGCTTACGTCTTTTTTGATGTCTCCGTATACTATGCATGGGAGTCAGGCTGATACTGCACGGGCGCACACACTTGGTTTTTCCTACACTGGCTATCCAGAATTGCGAATTTGTAGCAACCCTCCCCCTGCCTCCTTGATGATTCCTGTCCGTTCAAGTTTCGACACCGGGGGCACGTTTGTCCGTCTATCACAGATGACGTCCGAAGTATTTTGTGCAGGCATTAGTGGTGTGGGTGAAGAATACCGTGCCCGCGGGTCGCATTTGCGCCCTCGTTTTATTAGCAAATAAATGCAGTACTACGATGGGCGACACAATGGAGAGCGGGCACATTAAAATTTATGAACCCCACCACTTAGGCCTGCTAAAAATGCTGAGCGCATCTGTGATAGACGGACAAACGTGCCCCCGGTGTCGAAACACGAGCCGGACACGAAAATAGAGGCAGGGGAAGGCTTTCACAACTTCTGCAATTCTGTCTAAAATCGTGTAGGAAAAACCAAGTGTGCGCGCCCGTGTAGTACCAGCCCTGTCCTCTATGCGAAAGTTGAACGGAAGCATCAAAAAAGGACTACCGTAAAGGCAGTCCTTTCAGAGAATTCTTTATTTTGCATTGAGTTCCGCAATGTCGTAAATGAGACGTTTGGAATCTTCCCAACCAAGGCAAGGATCTGTAATCGACTTACCATAAATGTGATCGCCGATTGACTGGTTTCCTTCCTCAATATAACTTTCAATCATGAGACCTTTAACAAGTTCACGAATATCAGAAGAAAGCTGCCGGTTGTGCATGACCTCGCGGGCAATACGAACCTGCTCCTTGAATTTCTTACCAGAGTTGGAATGGTTCGTGTCAATGATAGCAGCAGGATTTACAACATCCATCTTTGCATACATATCATGAAGACGGATCAGGTCTTCGTAATGGTAATTCTGAGTTGTATTACCATGTTTGCTGACAGCACCACGAAGTACAACGTGTGTCAGTGGATTTCCGGTTGTCTGAACTTCGCTTCCGCGATATACAAAATGATGTGGATGCTGGGCAGCATATACAGAATTCAACATAACGGAGAAATCACCACTGGTCGGGTTCTTCATACCGGATGCAACGTCAAAACCGCTGACAGTCAGACGGTGCTGCTGATCCTCAACCGAACGTGCACCGATGGCAACGTAAGAGAGGAGATCTTCTACATATCCCCAGTTCTCAGGGTAAAGCATTTCGTCTGCACAGGTAAGACCACTCTCAGCAATCGCACGGATGTGCATTTTACGCATTGCGATGAGACCTTCCACCATATCCGGTGCTTTTTCAGGGTCTGGTTGGGATGCGATACCCTTGTAACCTTCACCTGTTGTACGAGGCTTGTTTGTGTAAACACGAGGAATGATGATCAACTGGTCTTTGACATCTTCCTGGATTTTTGTAAGGCGGCTCACATAGTCGCAAACAGAATCTTCATTATCTGCAGAGCAAGGTCCGATGATAACGAGAAAACGGGAATCCTTTCCGGTGATGACATCGGAAATCATAGCATCACGCTGTTTCTTTAATTCTGCAAGCTCCGGAGTAAGCGGATAATCGCGCTTGATTTCTTCCGGAGTCGGTAACTGATTTAAAAATGTAAAACTCATAGTCTACTCCTTAATAAGTGATTTTGTATAGACATACATTGGTTATCTTAATAGAAAAGTCGGAAAATGTCAATTTTGTAGCAGGAATTTCTTTATTTTTATACAAAAAATTGTTATAATAATAAGCACATTTGTACCAGGGAGGTAACAGTGATGGAAAATTTACTGTGCGTCAAGGGACGCATTGTTGGTAAGGGGAAGCCCCTTGTTTGTGTTCCGATTATGGAAAAGACAAAAGAAGCAATTATAAAAGAAGCAAAGCGCCTTGCGGAGCATCAGGTAGATATGATGGAGTGGAGACTGGATGCGTTCGAAGGGGTACAAAGCCCGAATGAGATTCGAAATGTTTTAGAAGCATTACGACCGATTGTGGAAAATACGATTCTTGTTTATACATTCCGTTCAAAAAATCAGGGTGGATTACTGGCATTGGATGCAGAGAAAATCTATGACATTCACCAGCTTGCCACAGAGTCGGGTGTAGTAGATTTTGTGGATTTGGAGTTTTTTGAGGCAAAGAAAGCAGCAAAAGAAATCAAAGAATTACAAAGTTGCGGCGTTCATGTGATTGCTTCACATCATGATTTTGCACAGACACCGGACAGAAGTGTGATGCGGATGCTGCTGGAGCAGATCTATGAAAGTGGAGCAGATGTCGTAAAGCTTGCAGTCATGCCACAGAATACAAAGGATGTGCTGCATTTACTTTCTGAAACTAATGCATTTCATGAAAATCATCCGGATCGTGCACTGATTACGATGTCGATGGGGGCAAAAGGCGCAATTTCTCGTGTGTCGGGAGAGTTCTTTGGTTCCTGCGTAACATTTGGTGCCGGTGAGCAGGCGAGTGCTCCGGGACAGTTACCGATGAATGATTTAGAAAATGTTCTTGGAATTCTTCACGAAAGCATCAATCGATAACAGCTTTTGTATATGTAAACAATAAAAAATCCAGTGTCTGATGTTTATTTTGTTCAGACACTGGATTTTTATTATGCACCCGGCGGGAATCGAACCCGCATCTCAGGAGTCGGAGTCCTACGTTCTATCCATTATACTACGGCTGCCCACACAATGAAGCTTTATGCAATCATGTGCGTTTATAAATATATCATATCTTAACAGATTCGTCAATAAAAGAACCAGTGTCTGCCCGACAAAAAAAGGTTGCTTAGAAAATCAAATAGTGTTAGACTATCTAAGTGATTGAGATAAGCAGAACATCGTCCCATGATAGTTTGCCTTCGGCAAAGGGACGACGCTACATGATGCATCAGAGATGCATCACATTATTTATATAGAAAATTGAGCAGGAGGATATCATGCAGCAATTAAAAGACTTTATTATAAAATATAAGCGATATATTGGTGCCGCAGTAATTTTTGTTGTACTTGTTTTAATATTAGTAAACTGTACCGGACCAAAGAAGGGCAATACTGACACACAGGCCGGAACAGAAATAAGCGGAACACAGGCAACAGAGTATCAGTTGGAGGGCAAGCTGCAGAAGAATGCAGATCCGGAACTGGTTGAACTTATTAAGAATTATTATACTGCTTATGCAGCTGGAGATATTGAATCTCTTGAGCCATTGGCACAGCCATTGAGCGATAATGAAAAGAGTTATATCGGAATATTCTCGGATTACTATGAGAGTTTTGACAATATCGTATGCTATTCTATGCCGGGAGCGACCGATGATTCTTATCTGGTTTCAGTATGCTATGATTTGAAATTCTACGAGATTGATACTGCAGCTCCGGGAATGGATTTCTTCTATGTAGAGAGAGACGGAAAAGGAAACTTATATATCAATAATGTATATTCTTCCTATAACTTCAATTTCCTTGATGAGGATCTTGATGCAAATCTTTATTCTTTGATTTTAAATTATGAAAAGAGTGATGATGTAGTTGCTTTACAGCAGCAGGTACAGGCAAAATACGATGAGGCAGTTGCCAGCGATGAAAAACTTGCTAATATGGTAGGTGGCACATTGCGCAGTGCCATGACAAAATGGAGAGATTCTGTTGCAGCAACACAGGATAAAGAGAACGCAACGGATGTGACTCCGGCAACAACGGAAGAAACTCAGAAGACAGAGACCACAGAGTCTAAGGATGATTCAAAAAAGGATTCAAAAGATAATACGGAATCCAAGGATGATACAAAGAAAGATGATACAAAGGCTGACGACAATAAGTCAGATGACAGTAAGAAAGACACCAAGAAGGAGTCTGGTACGGTTAAGACAAAAGATATCTGTCGTGTACGCGCTAAGGCAAGCACAGATTCTGAGATGATCGGAACTGTTAATAAGGGCGTGAAATTAAAGAAGATTGGTACGGAAGGTGACTGGACAAAGGTTAAGTTCCAAGGACAGACCGGATACATTAAGACAGAGTTCTTAAAGAAGGTTTCATCAAAATCAAGTGATAGCTCTGACACCGGGATGGTCAAGACAAAAGATATCTGTAATGTACGTGCCAAAGCAAGCGCAGATGCAGAACTTCTTGGAAAAGTAGATATTGGTGTGAAACTGAAAAAACTAGGAACCAGTGGAGATTGGACAAAAGTAAAATTCCAGGGTAAGACAGGATATATCAAGAGTAATCTGCTGAAAAAGGTGAAAAAAAGCTGAAAAGAAAAATGAGCGGAGGCTGGGAAGTCTCCGCGTTTTTTACACGTGAGGGAAAATAAGTGGAAGTCAGAATAAATAAATTCCTGAGTGAGGCGGGGGTATGCTCCAGAAGAGAAGCAGACCGTCAGGTCGAAGCAGGAAATGTTACAATTGATGGGAAAATCGCGCAGATGGGAGATCGCGTGTCAGAGGGACAGCAGGTGTGCTTTCAGGGAGTTCCTGTAAAAAAGGAAGAGGAAATGATTCTGATTGCACTGAACAAACCGGCAGGAATCGTCTGTACAGCAGAAAAGAGAGAGAAGAATAACGTCATTGATTATCTTAATTATCCCAAACGCATTTATCCGGTAGGAAGACTGGATAAGGATTCCGAAGGGTTGCTGCTTTTGACAAACAATGGGGATATTGTCAACAAAATGATGCGTTCCGGAAATATGCATGAAAAAGAATATATTGTGACCGTGAACCGACCGGTTACGGATTCCTTTTTGCACGGAATGGCCAATGGGGTACCGCTCGTAGAACTGAATACCACAACACGCAAATGCAGTGTGGAACGCACTGGTAAAAAGCAGTTTCGCATTGTTTTAACACAGGGACTGAATCGGCAGATACGTCGTATGTGTGAATATTTTGGTTATCGTGTGCAGAAACTGGTACGTGTGCGCATTATGAATATTGAACTGGGAGATCTGGAACCGGGCAAATATCGGGATGTGACATCTCAGGAGTACAAGCGTCTTCTGGAGCTCATTGCACCTTCGAGCAATGCGCCTGTCCGTCCGGGAAAGAAGCAACCGCAGAATGAGCGAATGTGCACAAATTCAGATCCGCGAAAAGAAACAAACCGGAAGAATGCAAATACGACGAAACGTTCACAAAATCGTCTTCATGGTACATTTACCGTCGTGAACAAAAATATAGATCGAGAGAGAACACATGGAAGCAAAAAAGCAACGGATTGAACAACTGGTTGAACAATTAAATAAGGCATCAGCTGCATATTATAACGGACAGGATGAGATTATGTCCAACTATGAGTGGGATGCGATGTTTGACGAACTGGTTACCTTAGAGAAGGAAACCGGATATATTATGGCAGAGAGCCCGACACAGAATGCAGGTTTTGAAGAAGATGGAAGCGGCGAAAAGGAAGCACATGAGTATCCGGCACTTTCGCTTGCAAAGACCAAGCAGATTTCAGAATTACAGGACTGGGCAGGAAAACGGCCAATCTGGCTTTCCTGGAAACTGGATGGCCTGACACTTGTGCTGACTTACGATGGGGGAAAACTTACAAAGATTCTGACCCGCGGAAATGGAACAATCGGAACGAACATCACCTTTTTAAAGGGGGCGATCAGCGGATTTCCGCAGAAGATAAAATATAAGGGACATTTGGTCGTTCGTGGAGAGGCGGCAATCTCTTATACGGATTTTGCTTTGATCAATGATATGATCGAGGATGATGATGAAAAATATGCCAATCCAAGAAATCTGGCATCCGGAACACTGAATCTGGATGATCCAGAAGAAGTAAAGAATCGTCATGTAAAGTTTCATGCATTTACACTAGTACATCTGGATGAGGAGATGCTTTCCTGGGGAGAACGCATGCAGTTTCTGGAAAATCTGGGCTTTAATGTTGTGGACAGGGAAGCAACGGATGCGGGAAAGCTTCCGGAGGCGATTGCGCGTTGGACGAAGAAAGTAGAAAATGGGCAGATGGATGTGCCGGTAGACGGACTGGTCATCTGTTATGATGATACGGATTATGCGGCATCCGGCAGTGTGACTGGACATCATGCGACGAGAGCGGGATTTGCTTTTAAGTGGCAGGATGAATCGGTGGAGACAAAGCTGGATTATATTGAGTGGTCCTGTGCGGTATCTACCATTTCACCAGTAGCAGTATTTGAACCGGTGCAGATTGAAGGAACCACGGTTTCGCGCGCATCCCTTTGCAACCTCAGCGAGATTGAGCGCCTGGGAATTGGAAAAGAATGTACTTTGGAAGTTATTAAGGCAAACAAAATCATTCCAAAGTGTATTGCGGTCAAGGATGCTGTGGGAGAGGTTGAAATTCCAACTGAATGCCCGGTATGCCATGCGCCGACGGAAATCCGCATCAGTAAGAACAGCGGTACCAAGACACTGCATTGTACCAATCCGGATTGTACAGCAAAAAATGTAAAGAAATTCACCCGCTTTGTCAGCAAATCGGGCATGGATATTGATGGGCTTTCCATTCAGACAATGCTGAAGTTTATTAACGAGGGGTATATCCATGAGTTCGCAGATATTTATCATTTGAAGGATCATTTTGATGTGATCAGTCAGATGGAGGGCTTTGGAGAAAAGTCCGTAAACAATATGGATAAATCCATTGAAAAAAGCCGAAATGTACATCCGGTCAATTTTATTTTTGCATTGTGTATTCCGCTGATCGGAACGGATGCAGGAAAGAAAATCGTCGGGTCCATCGGATTTGATGCTTTTTTGAAGCGGATGGAGCATCAGGAAGGATTCGAAGATATTGATGGAATCGGAGCAGAGCGTTCCAATTCGATTCTGGCCTGGTATGCAAAAGAGAGCAATCGAATGTCGCTTGTGCATTTGTTAGAGGAACTTTCCATTGAACATGTAGAGCCGAAAGATACTTCGGAGGGTACCTGCGTTGGTATGACGTTTGTAATAACCGGCGATGTTCATCATTATAAGAATCGTGATGAATTCAAAGCATATGTAGAGAGCCAGGGTGGCAAAGTCGCAGGAAGCGTATCTGGAAAGACCAGTTATCTTGTAAATAACGATGTGGAATCCAATTCGTCCAAAAATCGTAAAGCGAAGGATCTTGGAATCCCAATTATTTCAGAAGATGAATTTGTAGCACAGTTTGTCCGGTAATGACAGACTATTTGAGGAATTAGATTAACAGAGTGCTACAGAAAGTGAGGAAATTATGCCAATCAGAACACAAAGTGATCTCCCGGCAAAGGAGATCCTTGAACAGGAAAATATATTTGTAATGGATGAAAATCGTGCGATGCATCAGGACATCCGTCCAATCAACATCGTGATTTTGAATCTAATGCCACTGAAAGAAGATACCGAGCTGCAGATTTTGCGCTCGCTGTCGAATACACCATTACAGGTAGATGTGTCGTTTATGGCTCCGGCTTCCCATGCGTCTACCCATACATCAAAGAGTCATCTGAACCAGTTCTATCAGACGTTTGATGAAATCAAACAGAAATACTTTGATGGACTGATCATTACGGGAGCGCCGGTTGAGCAGATGGAATATGAGGAAGTGGACTACTGGGAA
Organism: uncultured Lachnobacterium sp.; assembly: GCA_900550545.1. GTDB lineage: Bacteria > Bacillota > Clostridia > Lachnospirales > Lachnospiraceae > Roseburia. The sequence continues at coordinate 57,143 of URSS01000010.1, forward strand.
GAAGTTTGTGAAATTATGGAGTGGTCAAAGAAACATGTGACCTCGACCTTACATCTTTGCTGGGGCGCCCAGGCTGGCCTTTATTATCATTATGGAATTCCGAAATATGACCTGAGCCAGAAGAAATTTGGCGTCTTCCGTCACAGAGTGATGAATCGTAAGATTCCGCTTGTCCGCGGATTTGATGATTATTTCTATGCACCACATTCCCGTCATACAGAGATTCGGGAAGAGGACATCTTAAAACATGAGGAGCTCACCATCCTTGCAAAGTCGGAGGAAGCAGGGGTATTTCTTGTGATCAATCAGGATGGAAGCCAGATTTTTGTGATGGGACATCCAGAGTACGATCGCATGACATTAGACAGTGAGTACAAGAGAGATACCGCAAAAGGATTGCCAATCACATTGCCATGTAACTATTATCCGGATGATGATCCAACACAGCGGCCGATGTTGCAGTGGAGATCGCACGGAAATATTATGTACGCAAACTGGATCAATTATTATGTCTATCAGCAAACGCCGTATGAATTTGTTGATGCAGCGGAGATTATTGGAAAATAATTAAATAGTTTCTTTATCTTTTGCATACGATAATGTATAATGACTTGACGTACAGAAAACTGTACATTATAATGAAAGTACAGAAAACTGTACATTCTTATGAGGGGGTGTTCTTATGTTGGCAGTTAACTATACAAATTTACGTGACAATATGAAAACATATATGGACAAAGTTACGGATGACTATGAAACAATGATTGTAACGCGTAAAGACAATAAGAATGTCGTTATGTTATCGGAAGAGACATATAACAATCTGATGGAAAATGTTTATGTAATGGGAAATAAAGCAAATTATGATTGGTTAATGGAGTCCAAAGCGCAACTTGAAAACGGAAATTTTTCTGTGAAAAAGCTTGCGGAGGTATCTTTGGATGAATAAGGTGTTCACGGATAATGGATGGAAAGACTATGTCTATTGGCGGACAGAGGATAGAAAGACGCTAAAGAAAATAAATAGTCTGATAGAAGATATCTGTAGAAATGGAAATCAGGGTATTGGAAAACCGGAACCCTTGACTGGAAATCTGGCAGGATTTTGGAGTAGACGGGTAAATGATAAGGATAGGCTTATATATAAAATTGATGAAGAAAATGTATATATTTTAGCATGTAGATATCATTATAGTGATAAGTAAATTCATAAATTTTTATAGACTAACAAAAGGAAAAAATACACAGAAAATAAGCACCAACAGAAAGATGAGGTGATCCCTCAAAGAAACTTTCTGCCGGTGCTTATTTTATTACAACTCCGCCATCAGAAAATTCAGAGAACCCTTTGGGTTCTCTGTTCCTTTTTCCAGAAGTGAAATCAGTCCACAGATGGTATCTTCAATCTCTTCTTTGCTGGAAGGAACCAGCGTATTATCCAGTTTTACCGTTAATATAATCAATACAATCTCAGCCAGTGCTTCGGGATGTTCGCAGTGTATGACATTTGTCTGTGTACCCTGTCGGATGATTTCCGCAAGGACTGGCTTTAATTCGCTGATCAGATGATGCATATATTTCTGATGGAGAAAAGCTTTCTCCTGGGCAGCGGCTCCGGTTCCGACCTCTGTTTTAAGAAAGGCAGAAGAGGAATTCCGACAGGCCTGAAAAATCATGGCCATACGGGTAAATGGCGAGATGTCCGTCTGCTCCGCGAGATGCTTGGCCGTATCCAAAGGCGCCTCATAGCTTCGTTTGACCAACGCTTCAAGGATTGCTTCTTTGGAAGGAAAGTAGTAGTAAATGCTTCCTTTGCCGATTCCTGCGGTCTGTGCAATCTCGCTGACCGATATCGTAGAAAGTTCTTTCGTCACAAGAAGGGACTGCAATGCATCTAAAATTTTATCGTATTTCATCTGTTTTGGCATATTTTTTATCACCTGTCATATATGAGTATTCCTCTGTATCATAACACATCCCCAAAAAAAACGCGACGTAATATTATACAAAAAACCAGATAATGTCCCCTTTTATTCTTACAGAATGAATAATTGACCGTCGGTCGAAAAAGTGATAAGTTAAATATATAGCAAATCGACCGATGGTCGAAAATATATGAAAAGAAGGAAAAAATTATGAAATATGCAGATATGTTTGCCAGAGTAAAAGGCATGTTCATGCAGGCAGATGTCAGTGATATCACAGAGCATCTGGCTTATCAGTTCAATATTACAGGAGAGGCAGAAGGCATCTTTTATGTGGAAGTAAAAGAAGGAAAGCTTTATGTAGAACCTTATGAATATTTTGACCGGGATGCAATCTTTATCTGTTCGTCAGAGACATTGTTTAAACTGGCAGAGGGAAAGACCGATCCGATTCTGGCATTTACCACAGGAAAATTAAAAGTAGAAGGAAATATTGATAAGGCACTTCGCCTGAAGGAACTCATCGACAGTAAGAAAGCATAGGTGAAAAATGATGTGGAAGATTGTGGCAGTGGCAGGCCTGGCCGGACTTGCGTTGGCAGAGGCCGGGGGCTGTACATATTTTTACCGAAGAACTATGATGCGCTATAACGCAAAGCGGGAACGCACGATGAAGATGTCCGGTGTCAATTGGGAACAGTATTATGAACAGATCGAACCAAAGCGGGAATGGATGATGCAGCAGCCACATGAGGATGTATGGATCCGTTCCGATGACGGTCTGCGGCTTCATGCCACATATTTTAAGGGGGCAGAAGGAAAAAAGGCAGTTATCTGTTTTCACGGATACACGAGTGACGGACTATCGGATTATGGAAGTCTGTCCAATTACTATCTGAAACGGGGATTTCGTATGTTGCTTGTGGATGCCAGAGCCCACGGACAAAGTGAAGGAAAATACATAGGCTTTGGAAACAAAGACCGCTACGATGCGTTGGGCTGGATCTTGTGGATGATTCAAAAAGTCGGGGAAGATGCAGAGATTGTGCTGCACGGTGATTCAATGGGAGGAGCCACAGTCCTGATGGCCAGCGGACTGGATCTGCCAAAAGAAGTAAAGGCAATCGTCTCTGACTGCGCATTTACTTCGCCAAAGGCAGTGTTTACGCATGTACTGCATACTATGTATCATATGCCGGCATTTCCAATGATTCCGATTGCGGATGCAGTCAACCGGAAAAAAGCAGGATATGGACTCGATGACTGCAATGCCGCGCGGGAAGTGCGAAAGGCGAAGGTACCGATTTTATTTATCCATGGCGACAGCGACAGTTTTGTACCTTGTCACATGTGTGAAGAACTATACGAAAACTGCGCCTCACAGAAAATGAAACTTATCGTAAAAGGCGCAGGACATTGTGAGAGCTATTACAAAGAAACAGAGCAGTTTGAAAAAGCACTGGATGAATTATGCCGGAAAGGAGCTATCAATTGATGAAAACAAGAAATGGATTTCAGGTATATCCGCTTACCGTAGCACAGAAATTTCATTTATTTTATCTGCCATACTGCCCGAATGCGGCAGTGCTCAATATTGGAACAAGTCTGACGATTGGAACAGAAGTGGATTTTGATGTACTTCGCGAGGCTATTTACAAGGCTTATGAGCGCAATGAAGGAATGCGCATCCGTTTTACGAAAGATGAAGATGGCACCTGTTATCAGTATGTGGTAGACAGCGAGACCGATAAAAAGGAACGGATGATTGACTTTGTGGATTTTTCTGACAAAACAATGGAAGAAGCTGCACAAATCATGCAGAAATGGACCACGGTTCCTTTCGAATTTGAAGATTCACCGATGAACAAAATTGTCATGATTCATACACCGGACGGATTCAATGGCGTTTATTTTCTGGGGCATCATATGGTTGTGGATGCACAGTCGCTCATTGCTTTTTTGAAAGATATCATTGAGATATACTGCAATGCAAAGTACGAGGGCGTGCCTTATCCGAAAGAAATGTGTTCCTATATTGAACAGCTGAAAAAAGATCTTCTGTACGAAGCAGGCAGCAAAGCACAGCAGAAGGACCGCGAATTTTTTGAAAATATCATTCGACAGTCGGAGCCGGTATATAACGGAATCAAAGGAACCGGAAAGCTTGAGGCAGCAAGAAAGATGTTTCATGCACCGAAGCTTCGCACGGCATTCAATGCGACCGATGATGTGAAATCGGCTTTGGATATCTTTCATCTCGAGGAGGAACCGACCCGAAGGCTGATGGATTTCTGCAAAGAATATCATATCTCGCTGGCATGTCTGCTGCTCATGGGACTGCGTACTTATTTCCAGAAAGAAAATGGACAGGACGATGTGTCGATCAACAATGCCATCGCCAGACGTGCAACATTAAAAGAAAAGAAGAGCGGTGGAACAAGAATTCATTCGTTCCCGTTCCGCACGATTTTTTCAAAGGATATGAAATTTATTGATGCAATCTATGCCATAAGGGATAAACAAAACGAGCTGTTCCGCCATGCAAATTACAATCCGACCGAGTATTTTGCGTATCGTTCCAAAGTGTACAAACAGCCGAAAGCGGGACTGACCTATGAGCCAATGTCTCTGACGTATCAGCCGATGACCTTGCGGGAAAAAGGACTTGATGATATGGGTGGCATTCCGTATAAGACAAAGTGGTATCCGAACGGAATGACCACACAGGCAATGTATCTGACGGTGATGCATCGGCCGGAGGACAACGGATTGGATTTCAATTTTGAACATCAGGTAAAAGCGGTAAGCAGAAAAGACCTGGAATACCTGTATTATTACCTTTGCAAAATCATGTTCAAAGGTGCAGAAAATCCGCAGCTTACGATTGGTGAGATCATTCAGTTAGTGTAGAAAAAGGAGAGAGTTATGTTTGAACAGTTAGTGGACATTATATGTAACTATGTCGAGGTAGAGCCGGAAAATGTGCATCCGGAGTCTCGTTTTATGGAAGATCTTGGATTTACGTCCTTTGATTTTATGAGCATGTTAGGAGAGATTGAGGAAACGTTCGACGTCGAACTCGAACAGGAAAAAGCAGCTGGTATCCGCACGGTGCAGGAAGCGGTCGATTATCTGGAAACATTGTAAGTCCAATCGGAAGGAGAAAATTATGGAATATCGTATCTATCATACAATCAAAGAAATCGTAAAGCATGCAGAAGATACCTACGGCTCCTGCGATGCGGTGCGATACAAAACCGGCAAAGACACGATTGAGGCAAAAACATATCGGCAGATTGGAAAGGATAGCCGGCATTTTTCCAATGCAATTGAAAAACTCGGACAGCAGGGCGCGCACATTGCATTGATCGGTGTGACTTCTTATCCGTGGCTTGTTTCGTATTTTGGAATCGTAAACGGCGGCAGTGTGGCGGTACCGCTGGATGTGGCACTTCCGGCAGAGGAACTGTGCGAGCTGATGCGCCGGGCAGATGTCACGATGCTTGTGGTGGATGACATTCGAAAAGATGTGGTTGAAGCTGCAAAAAATACTTGTCCGTTTTTGCAATATATCGTATCCATGGGGCAGGAACCCGTTGAAGGTTGTCTGTCAATGAAAGATCTGCTCGCAGAGAGAGCAGAAGATATTCGTGTGGAAAATACAGAAAGCACCCGTGCAGAAAATGCAAAAGGTACCGGTACAGAAAAAGAAATCGATCCGGATGCGCTTTGTACGATCATGTTTACTTCCGGAACAACAGGAAAAAGCAAAGGTGTGATGCTGACCCAGCGAAATCTTGCGGAAAATGCGACCTGTCTGGATATGAAGATCGAAGAAAATTCGGTAATTTTATCTGTGCTTCCGATTCATCATGCATACTGTCTGAGCATGGATATCTTAAAAGGATTTTCGGTGGGAAGCACGATCTGTATCAACGATTCGCTCATGCGCGTGGCGAGAAATATACAATTGTTCCGGCCGCAGATCATGCTGATGGTTCCGCTGATGATCGAAAGCCTTGCAAAGAAGTTGGAGGCTGCAGAAGGACTTCCGGCAGAAGTTGTAAAAGAGAAAGTGTTCGGTGCACAGTTCCATACAATTTTCAGCGGAGGTGCGTATCTGAATCCAGAGTACATTGACCTGTTTGCACGTTATGGAATTTCGGTGCTTCAGGGCTATGGAATGACGGAGTGTGCACCGGTCATCGCAACGACGGTCGCATGGAACCAGAAGAAAGATTCCGTCGGACAGCTGCTTCCAAACTGCGAGGCAAAGTCGGTGGACGGTGAACTTTGGGTGCGGGGCAGCAGTGTGATGTCCGGTTATTATAAAATGCCGGAGGAGACAGCGGCAGCATTGGAAGACGGCTGGCTGAAAACCGGTGATCTGGGTTATGTGGATGATGAGGGCTTTGTCTATCTGACCGGCCGAAAGAAGAATCTGATCATTACCAAAAACGGAGAAAATGTCTCGCCGGAAGAAATCGAAAATAAACTGAGCATAAAGCGACTTGTGGCAGAGGTTCTTGTGCGAGAGGCAGAGGGCGTCATCGAGGCAGAGATATTCCCGGATCATGAATATGCCACGAAAGCAGGCATAGAAGATGTGCCGGCAAAGCTGCAGGAAATCATCGACAGTTACAATAAAGATGTTCCGGCATACAAGCGCGTGTTTCGCCTGAAAGTGCGAAAGGAAGAATTCCCAAAGACTGCGTCGCGGAAAATAAAAAGAAAAATCTAAAAAGTTGGAAATCGAACATACTTTCTGATATAATGGAATGCGGATGTGGCATGTAATTTCTGTCATAAGGAGGGAATTACGAAGCACATCCACATTTATTAGGAGGTATCAGATGGAAGAACAGCACATCTATATTGCAATTGATCTGAAATCATTTTATGCTTCGGTAGAGTGCGTCGAGCGCGAACTCGATCCTCTGACCACCCATCTTGTCGTGGCGGATGCAAGCCGCACGGAGAAGACGATCTGCCTTGCAGTATCCCCATCTCTGAAAGCATACGGGATACCGGGGCGGGCGAGACTGTTCGAAGTGGTGCAGCGCATCCGGCAGGTGAACAGGGAGCGTGTACGCAAAGCACCGGGGCAGAAGTTTACAGGAACATCCCATTTTATAGAAGAACTGAATCAGCATCCGGAACTTGGTGTCGATTATATCGTAGCGCCGCCGCGCATGGCTTTTTATATGGATTACAGCACAAGAATTTATGATGTATATCTGCGCTATGTGGCACCGGAGGACATTCATGTGTACTCCATCGACGAAGTGTTCATGGATGTGACACATTATCTGAAAACCTATCAGATGACAGCAAAGCAGCTGGCATCAAAGATCATTATGGAAATCTATCGTGACACCGGAATTACTGCGACGGGCGGTATCGGTACAAATCTGTATCTGTGCAAAGTCGCAATGGATATTATGGCAAAGCATGCCTATCCGGATGAGAACGGCGTGCGCATTGCTTTTCTCGATGAGATGACATACCGCAAATATTTGTGGGATCATCGGCCGTTGACCGACTTTTGGCGGGTAGGACATGGATATGCAAAAAAGCTTCAGGAAGCGGGCCTTTATACGATGGGCGATATTGCGCGTTGCTCAATCGGAAAGCCGGGCGAGTTTCACAACGAGGAACTGCTGTACCGCATGTTTGGCGTGAATGCGGAGCTTCTGATCGACCATGCCTGGGGATATGAACCGGTGACCATGGATCTGATCAAGGCCTATAAGCCGCAGTCGAACAGTCTGGGCAGTGGACAGGTTCTGCAGTGTCCGTATGATTTTGAAAAGGCAAAACTCATCGTGCGCGAGATGACGGATCTTCTCGTTTTGGATCTGGTGGATAAGAAACTTGTTACCGATCAGATGGTGCTCACGGTAGGGTATGATATTGAAAACTTGTCTGATGCCAGGAACAGTTATCGGGGCGAGGTCAAAGTAGACCGATACGGAAGAAGTGTGCCGAAGCATGCGCATGGCACCACGAATCTCACGGAGCCGACATCCTCCACGAAGCGGATTATAGATGCAGTCATGAAGCTTTATGATGAGATCGTTAATCCGAAGCTTCTCGTCCGCAGGATCAATATTACAGCGAATCACCTTGAGGAAGAAACGAAAGCAAAAGAAGCGGCATCCTTCGAACAGCTGGACCTGTTCACAGATTACGATGCCCTGACCAAAGAACGTGAAGAGGAGAATGCGAAGCTTGAAAAGGAGCGAAAGTTGCAGGAAGCGATGCTCAGTGTAAAAAAACGTTATGGAAAGAATGCCATGTTAAAAGGCATGAATTTGCTCGATGGGGCAACCACCATGGAGCGTAACCGCCAGATCGGTGGACACAAGGCATAAGTAATACGAGAATAAGAGGATAAGGAATAAGATATAAGAATGTATGATATAGGGAGCGCGCTATGAGTGATATCTATAATATCAAGACAACAAACAAATATGAAGATATTATCCATTTGCAGCATCCGACATCCGCAAATCATCCGCAGATGCCGATTGAGGACAGGGCGGCGCAGTTTTCGCCTTTTGCGGCTCTGACCGGACATGAGGATGCTATCCGGGAAACACAGCGGCGGATGGAGGAACGGTTCCGGAAGATGGAACCGGGGAATGGAGAGAGAATAGAAGATGACAAGGGAGAAGCAGGCGGATGATACTATGCATCCGCTTGGGCGTGAAAGTGTGCAGTAAGTGCACACTTTATTTCTTTGGCGGGGTACATAGCAAAAAATTTTTCTCTGGGACCCTGTTTTGGGCAAAAAAAGATTATCAATCTTGCTCTCAGGGGTATATGCGGAAAAATTGTAAGCAGGTACCCCGCTTTCTTATCAAATGCGGGGTATTTTGAAATACTTTTTTTGCATAGACCCTCCCACCAGTAATTTTAAAGCATTTTGAGGGAAAATGGGGTACAGGAGAAGGATTTTTTTCTATAGACCCCAGGCCTGTTATAAACTTGAGGCGAAACCCCCATAGCTTGCTATGGGGATGAAAGCCGACCTTTTTCTTTTTTTTACTTGCTTTTAACATATATTAGATAAACGTATACGAAAAGGGGAGAACTATTTGCATTTACCATGAGGGTATGTTAACGTAGTTAATATAACGACATGCCAAGTCCTTTATAACACTTGGTTTAGCAAAGAGAGAAAGGAAAACTATATAATGAGTAAAGAAATACCTTACAAGATTTATCTCGAAGAAAACGAGATGCCAAAGCAGTGGTACAATGTCCGCGCAGATATGAAGAATAAGCCGGCACCAATTTTAAATCCGGCTACCATGAAACCAGTTACCGTGGAGGAGCTTGCGCCGATTTTTTGTACCGAACTTGCCAAGCAGGAACTGGACGAGACAACACCTTATTTTGATATTCCACAGGAAATCCGGGATTTTTACAGAATGTATCGTCCGTCACCATTGGTACGTGCGTATTGCCTTGAAAAAAAGCTTGGCACACCGGCACATATCTACTACAAATTTGAGGGAAACAACACATCCGGAAGTCATAAATTAAACTCTGCCATCGCACAGGCATATTATGCAAAAAAGCAGGGATTAAAAGGTGTGACAACAGAGACCGGTGCCGGACAGTGGGGTACAGCACTTTCTATGGCATGCTCCTATTTTGATCTGGACTGCCAGGTATATATGGTCAAAGTATCTTATGAGCAGAAGCCATTCCGTCGCGAAGTAATGCGTACATACGGTGCAAAAGTGACACCATCCCCATCGATGAACACGGAAGTAGGAAGAAAGATCAACGCAGAATTTCCGGGAACGACCGGAAGCCTTGGCTGTGCCATTTCTGAGGCAGTAGAGGCAGCTACCACACAGGAAGGTTACCGCTATGTACTCGGTTCCGTATTGTCTCAGGTGCTGATCCACCAGACTGTGATCGGATTGGAGACAAAAGCAGCGCTTGATAAATACGGCATCAAAGCGGACACCATCATCGGATGTGCAGGCGGCGGTTCGAACCTCGGAGGATTGATTTCTCCGTTCGCAGGAGAAATGCTCCGTGGAGAAGCTGATTATGAGATCATCGCAGTTGAGCCGGCATCCTGCCCGAGTCTGACCAGAGGTCGCTATGCATACGACTTCTGCGATACCGGAAAGATCTGCCCGCTTGCAAAGATGTATACCTTAGGAAGCGGATTTATTCCATCCGCAAACCATGCCGGAGGACTTCGCTATCACGGCATGAGTTCTATCGTATCCCAGTTGTATGATGACGGTTATGTAAAAGCAAGAAGCGTGGAGCAGACCGAAGTTTTCAAGGCAGCAGAGACATTTGCAAGAGTCGAAGGAATCCTTCCTGCACCAGAGAGCAGCCATGCAATCAAAGTGGCAATCGACGAGGCACTCAAATGCAAGGAGACCGGCGAAGAGAAGAACATCGTATTCGGTCTGACCGGTACCGGATATTTCGATATGGTTGCATATCAGAAGTATAACGACGGCGAGATGTCCGATTACATTCCAACCGATGAAGAGCTGGAGAAGAGCTTTGCAACATTGCCGAAGGTGGATCTGTAATTGTATTTTAATCGCAATTTTGAATGCAATAACCAATGTAGTGGTAAATGTAGTAGTAAATGTAGTAGTAAATGTAATAGAGATTGATCAGCCAGGGCGCTTGCATCGAATACGATGTAAGTGCCCTGGTCTATTTTTGCAAGGATAGTGGGGGCAGCAGTGCGGGGGCACATAGAAAAAAATCTCCCTCTGGGACCCCGTTCTCGCCTCCGAAAGCTTATCAATATTTCTTTCGGGGGTATATGTGGAAAAATTGCAAGCTAATACCCCGCTTTCCGTAAAATGCGGGGTATTTTGAAATGATTTTTTTGGATAGACCCCAAACGGGATATTTTTAAGGGGCTTTTGTACGGAAATGGGGTACCGGAGGAAGATTTTTGCGTATATACCCCGGGAAGCATTTATTTTGGAAAAGGATTCATGTGTGGGCGGAAATTTGTGAAAATGTCTATCAAAATAATGTGTGTTGTAGAAATAAATGGAAAAGGGGCGTATAATAAACACATGATAAGCAAATTGCGATAAGTAATAGGAAAGTAAAAGAATTTCAAGGTGAAAATTATTGACAAAAGAAGAATGGTACAGACAACTGTTTCAGAAACTTGGAAATTCCAAGTTTCGAAGCAGTTTTCATCTGAAACAGAAAGACATCGATTATATTAATGAAAAAGGAATGGATACGATCCGGCAGCATGCCAGAGATTTTATTGCAAAACGCGAAGCACCGGCAGTTATCCCGAATGATGGAAAACAGACACCAATGAAGGGACATCCTGTATTTATTGCACAGCATGCAACTGCGACATGTTGCAGAGAATGCATACGGAAATGGCATAAAATGCAGCCGGGAAGGGAATTGAGTCAGGTGCAGCAGGACTATCTGGTGGATGTAATCATGACATGGATTCAGCAGGAAATCGCTGATAGTAATCGACAACCGAAGCCCGAGAAGTAAATAATCACTTAAAAATATCTCGACATAATGCATCATAAATGCTATAATGCGTACAAGGCGTTTATTCATATAGCCTTACCATATCCCCAAGAAATTTCATATGTTCGGGCATATCGCCCGCATTACCAATCAGTTTTAAAATTTAATAATGTACAAACTATTTTTAGCTCACAAAAGACTGTTAAATCAGCTCTTTTTGCTATATACTTAAGGAAAGGTAACA